>NC_015685.1 GCF_000218565.1 Afipia carboxidovorans OM5
GGGCCAAGTGGTTAATTGTCGTTAACCCTTATTTGCTTGACCGACTCGGAGAAGTCGCCGAATTTACGCTCAATGTGGAAAATTTGGATACCGAGCGTATATGACGGCTCTAGCAGCAAATGACGCTAGCCACCGGACCGGCAAGAAAGTCCGCTCTCTAACGCGGCTTGTGGAGTCGGATGCCGATCTTCTGAGCGCCCAGCTCAAGGAGTTGCGGCTGCGCGCGTTTCCGCCGTCGTCCCTGAAAGAGCTTCGCAAATTCACCTCCGGCGAAGCAGCAAAGCTGATCGGCGTTACTGACGCCTACATTCGCCATCTCTCACTTGCCGGCGACGCCCCTGAGGCAGAGAAGACGGCCCGTGGGCGCCGCCTGTTTTCCCTTGAGCAGGTGCACGAGATCCGACGCACCCTTGCGAAGACCAAACAGAGCTACGTCCCGAACCGGCGGGAAGGGGAGCATCTCCAGGTCATCGCCGTCACGAACTTCAAGGGCGGCTCCGGCAAAACCACTACCGCCGCCCATGTGGCTCAACACTTCGCGATGAGGGGTTATCGCACTCTCGCGATTGATCTGGATCCTCAAGCATCGCTTTCTGCCCTATTCGGCCTCCAGCCGGAATTTGATCTCCAAGAGAACGAAACGTTGTATGGCGCAATCCGCTACGACGATGCGCGCCGGCCATTGTCCGAGATCATCCGAAAAACCTATTTCTCGGGCCTCGATATCGTTCCGGGCAATCTGGAGCTCCAGGAGTTCGAGCACGATACACCCAAGGTCCTGGCCGAACGGAACCGCGGCTCCGAGCGCATGTTTTTTTCGCGCATCGCAAGTGCGCTCGCGTCAGTCGAAGACAACTATGACGTCGTCATTCTCGACTGCCCGCCTTCTCTTGGTTTTCTCACGCTCTCCGCGCTGTGTGCCGCTCGCAGTGTTTTGGTGACGATCCATCCTCAGATGCTCGATGTCGCATCGATGTCGCAGTTCTTGCACATGACCGCGAGTCTTCTCGATGTTGTCGAGCAAGCCGGCGGCGACGCTGATTACGATTTCTTTCGTTACGTGATTACGCGTTTTGAACCCACGGACGGTCCCCAAGGCCAAATCGTTGGGCTCATGCGTAGTCTGTTCGGCGAGCGTGTCCTTACGACCGCAATTTTGAAGTCGACTGCGATCTCTGACGCAGGGTTGACCAAACAAACGCTGTACGAAGTCGGCCGCGAGAACTTTGTCCGGAGCACTTACGACCGCGCTCTTGAATCGCTCGATGGTGCGCATGCCGAGATCGAGAATCTTGTCAAAGAGGCATGGGGGAGGGCGGTGTGAACAAGCGACGTGACGCGCTCAAGGCCATGATGGCCCCAATTACCGCGCAGCCATCATCTGATGATCGGCAAACTCGCACGCCGGTCAAATCGGGATCGCTTAAGGCTATGGGGCTCTCTCTGCAGAGCCTATCGCAGGATGCCGACGAAGCGAGAGCACTCCGTGAGCAACTCGCTGGCGGAGATCACGTGGTGGAGCTCGATCCCACACTGATCGATCCGTCCTTTATTCGCGACCGGTTGGACGATGCGAAGGCTGCGGAGTTTGAAGCCTTCCAGGCCAGCATTGCCGAACATGGGCAACAAGTCCCGATTCTCGTCAGACCGAGCTCTCAAACCGAGGGGCGATATCAAGTCGCATATGGGCATCGGCGGCTAGAAGCGCTGCAGCGCCTTGGCCGACCGGTTAAGGCAATTGTCAAACACCTGAGCGACGAACAACTCGTAGTGGCCCAGGGCCGGGAAAACCTCGAAAGGCGCGATCTCTCTTTCATCGAGCGCGCGCTTTTCGCAGCGCGGCTTGAGGATCACGGGTTCGCTCGGTCAGCGTTGACGGCAGCCTTGGCAGTTCACAAGGGCAATCTATCCACGATGATCACGGTCGCACGCAGCGTCCCCGAAGAGCTCATTATCGCCATCGGTCCGGCCCCAAAGGTTGGTCGGCCCCGGTGGGAACAATTGGCTGAACTCCTCACAAAGACTGGAGACAGATGGCGCCAGGCGATCGCGTCGACTGGGTTCGATGCACTTGAGAGCGACACGCGGTTCGCCCGGGTTCTGAAGGGGCTGTCACCACGTCAGCCCAAAAAGACCAAGCAGCTCATTAAGTCAGATACTGGCGCTCCCCTCGCGCAGATCGTGCAGGGAAAAGATCGCCTTCAATTCACGATCGAAGAGAAATCAGCGCCAGCTTTCGGGTCTTACTTGATTGAACAGCTACCCGAAATCTACGCGGCGTTTCGACGTCGCGCCGATGCGTAAACCGCGTTCCCGCAATACGAAGAAGGATTCATAGCGGCAAAAGAAAAGGCCCCCAAACGTTTCCGTCCGGAAGCCCTCTCTTGTCTGTTTGGCGACTGACAGAGAATCACTTCCGCGAATCGCAGTCAAGTGTCTCGTGAGAGACGGCGTCGTTTTGGCGAGCCGAATTCCTTTGCCCTGAAGAGGCAAAGACATGCAGTCACACTCTCCAACGACGCCCTTTGGGCGGCGATCATTGACACTTGCCCACGTGGCAAGCCAGATGGTGGCCACCGCGCGGCCACCCGAAAAGGTCGTACATAAATGGAAGATCTTTCACGCCATCTGCACGGCGCGGCCGCGGCTTGCCGTTTCCGAGCGTTCCTTGTCGGTTTTGAACGCGCTCCTGACCTTTCATCCGGAGACGGCACTTACGGGTGAAGACGATCTGATCGTCTTTCCGTCGAACCATCAGTTGTCGCTGCGGACGCATGGAATGCCGGCGTCGACGCTGCGGCGTCACCTGGCCGTTCTCGTTGACGCGGGCCTGGTGGTGCGGAGGGATAGTCCGAACGGCAAGCGCTACGCCCGGAAGGGCAGCGCCGGCGAGATCGAGCTCGCCTTCGGCTTTGATTTGTCGCCGCTGGTTGTCCGATCGGAGGAGTTTGAGAGTCTGGCGGCCGACATTGAGGCCGAAGCCAGGGCGCTCAAGCTTGTCCGGGAGCGGATCACGCTTTGCCGGCGCGATCTTGCCAAGATGATCGCCACGGGCATTGAGGAAGGTGTTCCGACGCGTCGGGGAGGGCAGGGGCCGGCTGACTGGCAGGAAATCCACGTGGTCTTTCGCTCGATCGTTGACCAGATTCCACGCACCGCGACGCGGCAAGAACTCGAGCCGATCGCCGAAGAGCTGTCACAGCTTGCAGATGACGTCCTCAATCTTCTGGAAACACACGTTAAAACTACAAATCCTAGCGCCAATGAGTCCCATTCTGAGCGCCACATACAGAATTCAAATACAGATCCCTTTATTGATCTTGAACCTAGCCTTCCAGAAGGCAGGGCGGCGAGGATCGAGCCAAAACCTCAAGCGGCGAGGATGGCGGAAGGAACGTATCCGTTGGGAATGGTGCTGACCGCGTGCCCCGACATTGTCGATTACGCCAAGGGCGGCATCTCGAACTGGCGGGATTTCCTCGCCACCGCCGCCGTGGTTCGATCGATGCTGGGGATCAGTCCGAGCGCCTGGGAGGAGGCGCAAACAGTCCTGGGCGAAACCCAGGCCGCGGTTGTCGTCGCCTGCATCCTCCAGCGCGGCGCGGCGATCCGCTCCGCCGGTGGCTATCTGCGCGGTTTGACGCGGAAAGCCGAGGCCGGGGAGTTCTCGCTCGGACCGATCCTCATGTCGCAAATCAATTCGCGTCTCCACGAAAAGCGGCGGGCGTGACGCGATGGCGACCTCACCTCCACATCGTCGTTTTGCCCTGCGTTCTCGAACTCGCCGCATGCTGGCGACTAACCACGAACGGTTGATCGAGCGACCCGAGAGCCGTCGAAAACTGAAACTGCGCGGCCGTCCGACGGTGTGCAGTTTCGCCGCCGTCGAATCGCACGCTGCCTGGGGATCGCCGGGTCGATCGTATCCATCAGCCCGCGTCGGGGCTTCCGAAATGTCCCCGATCGGGAGGTGCACAAAAAGCCGCGACAATGGGCTCGCCGTGCGTGTTTCTCGCGCCGACCAAGAGCCGGGTGCGCGCCGCGATTGCAGATCTCTCTCCGTCTGGGCTGTTGCTCTCGGTTACATGGCTGGATTCCTATGGCCGTCGACGGCACGTCGGCCCCTGGAGCCAAGAATTTTCCCCTGCCGGTTTCCCCTGCAAGCGGGACCCCGACCGGCATTCCTCGCGCATGCGCCTGCGGCGCCAAAATTCGTGGCTCCAGCCGGGGCGCAGCGCTGCGCTTGCCCTCCGCTCGCCTCTGGCGTGCTCCGGCTCTGTTTCGTCTTCCCGGCCATGAACGGATCGCCATCGCAACGGGGCACAGCCCCACAAGATGGAGAAAGACAATGCGCAACATCGCCGAATTCACCCTCATCGGTCGGGTCGGAACCATCAAGCAAGTCGGCAAGACCGTTCGCGTCAGCGTCTGCGCCAACTATCCCTTCAAGGACGACAAAGGTCAGTGGAAGGACGACGCGCACTGGAACGAAGTCACGATCTTCACGAAGGCGATCCAGTCCTACGTGAGCGAGCACGTCAGCAAGGGTGACCTCGTCCACGTCCGCGGACGGCTTCGGCAGAACAGCTATGAGCGCGACGGCCAGCGGGTTTACACCGTTGATCTTATCGCTCTGGAGGTCGGCCGGCTGGCGCAGGCCAGCGAGCGCGCCGCCGCATAGTGAATCGGCGGGGAGGTTTCGGCCTCCCCGCCGATTCCCGCCTTCCCGGTTGCGCTAATCTCAGTATGGCAATTTGCGTGATCGCGTCTGACGCGCAAGGCCACGCTCGGCTTGATTTTTCTTTTCGATTGCGGACACCAGCTCATCGTAATCGATACCGCTTTTATTCAGCGCACGACGGGCATCGGTATCGTTGAAGCCAAGCAATTCGAATACACTCATATTGAGGCTCGATGCGATGCGTTCGATGGTTCGGAACGTCGGATTCCCCCTGCCACGCACTATCGTGTAGTAGGTGCCACGCGCAAGGCCTAGCTTTCGCTGGAAGCGTTCCGTCCCACCGTTCTCGATTTCGAGTTGTTGGAGCCGGGCTGCAAGCATTTCACTCAGAACAGAATGATCGATCGCCTGGGGTTTGCGGACTGGTGACATGGTAGGTTGGCTTTCAGGTCCACCGGGAGAAACGCCGGGGAACATACACCAAGCCCGAGGTCCAGTATATTGGATGTTGGAGAATTTTACAGGCAAGTCCTGAAACGACTCATCTTGCCGCCCGACTATCCCTGATGTCCGCGCGGCGTCCAGCCGTGGAACTACCCTGCCGGTACAGCAATCTCAGCGGATCGATACCCGCCCGCTCGGCTATGAGTTCGATGTAGTCGAGGCTGGGATTGGCCGCCGACGTCATCAAGTGGAAATAGCTCGATCGCGGAATCCCAAGCCGCTCCGCGAATTCTCGCCGGCTGAGGCCGGAACCCACTCGGAGCTCTTCCAGCCCCGCCTGAAACGCGTGCCGTAAAGTACTGCCTTCCGCCGCGTGAGCTGCCTTTCGGCGGCATTGCTTTTCGTCCATCGCTCATCCCCGCACTTCCCACGCAGATCAGGCCGTCCGTCGCGCAATCAAGCCTACACGTTGGACGTCCGATCAACATTCAATATAATAGATGGATTCGATTCAACCAGAAGAGGTGCGTTCGGACAAAGAAAAACCCGGCAGAGCCGGGTCTCTCGAGAGGATGAGCGGGCGGGCGACGCCAATCGCCAACAATGCCCCGAATGCATGGAGGCATTTTAGCCCGCGCCATCCGACAGTTCAAGAGGCCTGCGTTTTCACGCCACGGTCTTTGTTTGCCCCGCGCATTCGCAAGGAGAGGACGCGAAAGCAGATGCTCGGCCAGAATCCCATGACGCCGTTTGGACGGCGACCACTATCGCTCGGCTCGATAAAGGCGCAGCGCGACGTTCGAGAATGTCCCAGCGGGAAACCCGTCCACAAATGGCAGGTGTTCCGGCATATCTGCGAAGCGCGCGCATCATTCGCCATTTCTGACCGCACGCTCGTGGTCTTGAATGCGTTGCTCTCGTTTCATCCTGACACGGTGTTGACCGCCGGCGCGGCCGATCTGGTCGTATTCCCGTCGAATCGCTTCCTAGCGCTGCGCGCTCACGGGATGGCGGGCTCGACTTTGCGGCGCCATCTAGCAACGCTTGTCGACGCAGGACTCGTGCTGCGGCGCGACAGCCCGAACGGCAAACGCTACGCGCGCAAGTCGACTTCCGGCGACATTGAGCAGGCCTTCGGTTTTGATCTCGGGCCGATCGTGACGCGGGCCGAGGAATTTGCCGCTTTGGCCGAGGCTGCTATCGCCAAACGGCACGCGCTCGTCATGCTTCGAGAGCGGATCACCTTGGTGCGGCGTGACATCGCCAAGATGATCGCCACTGGCGTGGAGCAAGAAGTCGCCTGCGACTGGGTATCCTATCACCGGACCTTCCGTGACCTCATGGCACGCCTTCCGCGCGTCCCGACATACGAAATCCTTGAACCAATCCTCGTCGACCTGACCTGCCTGGCAGCGACGATTGTCGACGTCCTGGAACGACACCTTGATCCGATCAAGGCCGGCCCGCCAAATCCGTGCGTCGATCAGATTCAGACTTCACCCGCTCAAGGTCCGAGACCATCTGATCCTGACCTAAACCCACATGCGCCGCATGCAGGCAACGCCGAGCGGTCCGGTTCGGCCGGTGCAATTCCGATTCGCATGGTGGTCGAAGTCTGTCCCGATATCGTCGACTACGCGCGCGGCGGCATTCGCACCTCACAGGATCTCATCTCCACAGCATCAACCGTGCGTCCCATGCTCGGCATTAGTCCCAGCGCATGGGAAGAGGCCTGCAATGCCATGGGCGACGGACAGGCGAGCGTGGTGTTGGCCGCTATTCTACAACGTGGCGCGGCCATCAAGAGCCCTGGAGGCTATCTCAGGATCCTGGCCCGCCGCGCCACAACTGGAGAATTCTCGGTCTGGCCGATGCTGCTGGCGCTCCGCCGACAAGGGCATGCGGCCCGTGATCGGGAGTACCTCCCGTCTTCCCTCCCGGAAGATTGCTCGTAAGAGTGATCCTGTTTGTCCAACTCCCATAATTTCGGGGCGTCGCGTTGTGACAACGTCTTGCTGGAACCCGGCGCCGGTGAGGACGTATTCGTCAAGTTTCTCGCGTCGGCGGAAGACGCCCGGTTCGTTTGAGGTGGTCGTACAGAATGCGATCGATGATCCGAAGCGGATGTGTCCGTTCCTCCGCGGCGATTTGACGGACGACAAGGTCGATCGCGTCGGGCAACCGCAACGCATAAGGCCGAGACGACGACCGCTCGCCGTAGGCGTCGAAAGGGTTTCGATCCCGGGCTTTCTGAGGGCGCGGCTGCTTTCGCGGGAATGCAGTATCTGTCGGGGCGGAGTGCGGGGAGGGTGTGACGACCAGATCTTCATATGCCGGCGTCACGACAACCGGCTTGGCCGCGGGTGCATCTGTCGTGGACGAATTGACCCGATGGGCGCGAAACGCGTCGCGGGGCAGCGGAGGGCGATCTGGCTTTTGTGCAGAGGCGGCGGGATCCGTCATGTGTCACTATCGTCCTGGCCGGCGCCCTGGCTTGCCGCGAGTAATTCGCGAACAACTTGGTCGGCATTGTAACGAGCCTTCCTGATCGACTCATCCTTGTCGTTCATTTGGTACAGCGTGCCATGCCCAACCGTCATGGTGCGGTAGGTGACGCGCCGGTACAGCGCGGTGGCGCAGACCGGCACCTTCTCGGCATCGAGGTAAGCGACGACTTCCCTGAGGGGGCGCGTATTGCGGTCGAAGCTATCGTATTCGTTGAACAGAACGCGATGTGGGCTCATTGGCAGCTTTGAGGCAACGGCATGCTGTTCGAGATTGCGGATTGTGCGGACGACCTGGGAAGCGTCGAAAGTGTGCACCTTGCAGGGCAAGACGACGAGGTCGGCGCGAAGCGCCGACTGGATCAATACCTTGCCGTAATAGCCCGGGGTGTCGATGACGACGACGTCATAGCCATCGAGTCGATCGATCGCCTGGGCGAGGGTTTTCTCATCGGGCGCACGCACGAGGTCGACGCCCTGCGGGCTCAAGTCGCGCGCAACCGACGACGCATGCCATTGGTAGGACGACCCTTGCGGATCAGCGTCGACGATGACGGCTGAATAGCCGTGTTTGGCGAACTCCCCCGCGAGGATGATCGCGACGGTCGTCTTGCCGCTTCCGCCTTTCGGATTCGCCACGGCGAAGATGCTGGGCAACTGGTTCCTCCCTTGGCAACCCAAACGAATGAGTAACATACAACATAATGAACATGCGACAATTGCGGAATGTGTCTTTCCGGTAGTTTGTGATCGCGTTCTTGAAGCAATGCGTTGTTGCGAAGATGCGTGGTAACGGCAGTGCGGTTATGGCGCATTGCCGCGGTAGCGGATTGCGATGTTACGGCTTTGCGGGATAATGGTTTTGCGGTGCTAAGGCCTTTCCTACTTGCATGATTCCAGTGTTTCGTTGATGCGGCAATCGCGATAGAGCGAAACGCGGCATTACCCAATTGCGTTATTGCCGCAATCGGTCGGGACCTTTGAGGTGCCGCGTCATTGTGGTGTGGGGTCGTCCGTACTCACGTTTTTCTGAGTCGCTGACGTTCGTGATGAGCTGAGGGCGTATAGTCAGTATATTAGATGTTGGTTGACAAGATACCGGTTTGTGGGCCACAAACTCGGGGGCGGCTGCTGGGCGCAGCCGAAGAAGGCGCTCACGCGCCAGGGCCGGCATCTCGTCGATGCCGGTGGGTTCGGCTCCGGCCAGGTGGCCGCGAGCCGTGCGACCGGGAAGGGGAAGGGCGCGCCGATGACTCGCTCCGCCGCAGCACCGAAGCGAAAGCCGAGACTCCGGACCGAGCTGTCTGAAGCAGACGAACAGCGTCTGCAGGCGGCCGTCGTATTGTTCGGTTTGCCGAAGGCAGAGGTTGTGCGCCGGCTGATCCGGGCGTCCATTCAGGCGGGGCCAGCCTTGTCGGCCGAGAACACTCGCGCCATCGTCGAGCTCTCCCAGCAGGTGCGTATGGTTGGCCGCAACCTGTCCCAGGTTTTGAGGGCCATCCATCGCGGCCAAGCCGTGCGGATCGAGGACACCGAACCCGTGTGGCGCGGTCTGCATGAGGTCATCGCCGCCATCAACGACGAACTGACCGAAATCACGGTCGCGTACGGTTCGAAACTTCGGCGCAGGGCGGGGCTGGCGCTACCGGCAGAGGTTTTGGGCGAGGATATCGCATGAACCGCGCGGCGCAAATTGACTGGTGGCTCGAACAAGTTGAGGCCGCTCGACGATCCGTTCAAGACGCCAGTCGTGCGCGCCGCCGGCCACAGCCAGGCGCCGGGCTTGATGATGATCGGAAGCCACGCAGCGGCCGAGTCGCGCAGCTTCCGAAGACGCGGCCGGCCGATGAGATCATCCGTGGCGAAACGATCACCGGCGGTCGGGATGAGGAGCGATCGCGAGCGCTGCCCGCCACGTCGACAGGTGGAGGCGGCGGCCGCGCGGCACCATCTCGTCCGAGCGCGCTGGCACCTGTTGCCGGCGGCTTCGGCGGGGCGGGGCAGGGAGCGGCTGGCCGCGCCCGACAATTGGCAGCCGGCTATCAGCCCGCGGTCATCAAGGTGGTGTCCTATGCTCGCGGCGTGGCACGCGCCACGGCGACCGGTCAGTATGTCCAACGTGAGGACGTTCCGCTCGAGACTCATGATGGGCGGATGTTGACGGACCGGGAAGCCGTGGCCGCCGAGATCAAGGCTTGGTCGCCGGACTTTTCTAAGCGTGCGGAAAGCCAGGACGTCGGCGCATTCCGTCTCAAGGTTGAGGGTGTGCTCGATACGCTGGAGGGGCGGGCGACGTACGAGAAGGCGATTGAGTCCGCCTTCTGCGGACATCGTCACGCCGCTCGCATAGACGCCGATGGATCTGGCGGCCTGGAAGCGCACATTGTCGCTGTGATGGCCGGGAGCGGCAAGGAGCGCTTCCGAATTCGAGACGGCCAGGCGGCCGATCAGGCACATGAAGCCCGACCGCGCCGTCTCGACTCGGTGTCCAATCTCGCCGTTCGCATGAGGGTCGAAGCTGCCACCGGTATTGGCGGCGACGCTGTGATGATCCGGCCGGGCGCGACCAGCCATGGTCGCGACGGCGTCACCTACAGGCTCAACAAGCTGATCGAGAAGGGCGCCGCCATCGACGACCACGGCAAAATCCTGTCCAACGTCGCCGATGCGCGCATGGCCGCGCGGGAGTGGGGACCGTCGCTTCGGTCGCAATCGGCGCGCGATACGATGCACCTGATCATGTCGGCGAAGACTGGAACCGACATTGTCGCATTTACGGATGCGGCGCGCGCGTTCCTGCACGATCGCTTTGGCGATCATAAGTTCATATTCGGGGTCCACACTGACAAGGAATCGGCCGGGCACATCCACGCTCACGCAGTCGTCACTGTGAAGAACGAGTCCGGTCAGAAAATCCATCCAGGTCCGGAGACCTTTCGGGAGTGGCGTGAGGTTTATGCCATGCACGCCCAGGCACAGGGCCTGAAAATCGTAGCGACCTCAGCGAAGGAGCGAGTCTCTTCCCAAAGCTATGGCGCGACGGATAAGGCCATCGTCCAGGCGGCGGATCGTCCGCGCCCCGGGCGAGAAGCGCGCGACCGCGCCTATGCCGCCGATCCCACCAACCAACGCCTCATCGACAATGCCCGGCAGCGGATCAGGGTGGCGAAAATAAACCCGATCCGCCTGCCGATGTCCGCGCCCGATCGCAAAGTCGTCAACGAGAGCATCGTCGCCTGGAAGGCGGTTGCTGTAGAGCAGCCATCAAACAGGACGGCAAAAAATATGCTGGAACGGCTGTTGATGGCGCAGACCGTTGGGGCCATCCTTCATACGATTGGCCAGCGCGTGGAGTTTTTGACCAAGGAGGGTGAGGTGCCAATTACATCGGAGCGAATGGCTCAGGATCTACGTCTCATGAACGAGGCGGTTTCGCGGACCAGCGACCTCTTAGATGGGACGACGAAGCAACAATTCCGCGAGATATCTGCGCGCTACCTGGAAACGCTCGCCAATCGCGTTGATCTCCAGCGCATGCAGGAACGTGGCGTACAGCAACTCAGCCGGTCGGAGGTCGAAGCCGTCGTTGGTGCGAAAGCCGAACGGCTTATCGAGCGTGCCCGGGAGATTCGCATCAAGGAAGAACGTGAAGCGGCGTCCGCTGAACATGTCGCAAGTCGTGCAATCGATGCGGCGCGCCGGCAAGAGGCGAGTGGCGGCATTGATCCCACCTCCCAAGAGGAACTGCGCGCGGAAAGGGCCATCGTTGTCGGATCGCAACAATCGGCGGCACGTGAAGCTCGGGAGGCGGCCGCGGCTGTCGAGGCTGCGCGGGCGATCGCAGAACACCCGGCGCAGCCGCTGCCAACGTCCTTGATCAAGAACGATGCCTTGGCAAAACTCCGCGCGGAACAGGAAAAAGTTGTGCGAGAGCTCGAAGCGGAAAAGCCTAGCTTGCAAGCAATCAAGGGCCAAAGGCGCAGTTGAGCGCTAACCACCGCGAGCGATTTCTGAAGGCTCGCCGAGCAGTGACTGCTGCCGCATTTGAGAGTATCGACGACAATGGAGGCGCTCACAGAATGTGAGAATGCTCCCTGGAGTCTGCGACGAAGATCTTAGCCCAAAATCTTCAGACGCATCGCGATTGCAATTGCGTGGGGCTTATTGACGGCGTTAAGTTTCTCGCGTGCTGAAGTGATGTGCTTTGTTACTGTTGACCGAGAAATGCCGAGAATGACGGATATTTCCCAATCTGTTTTTCCTTCCCCGGCCCAAAGAAGACAGTCAAGCTCCCGGGGCGAGAGCGTTTTATTGCACGTTGGTCTCGGGCGGCGCAAATACAACCAATGACCGATGGCGAAATTTGCGAGAAAAATAAGGGCTGATCGGTCACGATTGCTGAGGTCGTCCCTTGCTCCGCCGAATGATAATGCCGCAATCCGCTGGTCTAGCGTCGTGATGGGGATCACGAAACCTTCAACCAACCCAAAGTCGGCAGCCTCACCTCCGACAGCCCGCACGTTGTCTGGTTCGGGACAGGATTTATAACTTTCCGACCAGGAAAATGCATTTCGATCTTTTTGAAGACGACCAACAATCGGATCGCGCGGAAGATAGTTTTGATCGAGGTATCTGGCTGCCCAGCCATCAGGGAAATATTGCACGACCGCGCGAGCTTGAATTTCGGCCTTTGAATTTCGCATGCCACCCGGTGGTACGATTCCGCCAAATACCGATGCAAATCCGTAACTTTTGGCGATGTCTATAAGACAATTTTTAAGAGCGCCCTCATCGACTGCTTGCTCTATCAGCGAGATAATTTCCCAAGTGCTCCAAAATAAGTCTGTCATTCTCAAGCCATTTTACGACTGATTGCAGTCCCTACTGTCTCGGCGCGTACAAAAACTCAGAAATTATCGTCAGTGAAAAATTCTCGCGCGGAGGCGCGAGTAAGGAAGGGAGGACGTTGCTCGATATAGCGGTCGAGCAGCGAGCCAACAAACCAAAAAAATCTTGCGCGCGTGCAATCAAGATGAGAGAGTAATGTTCTCCGCTCGCGCTCCTTCATAGGTGTTTGTTCTCGCGTGCACTCATGCGCAATGAGTCCTGGCTAGGCCTTTGCGCAGCTGCATTAATGCAAAGCATGTTGATCCCTTGCTAATCCGTTCAAGAGTCGCCATTCGACAGGAGCATCGAGCGGCTTCGGCGCGAGGGAGGCGCAGTATGCTCGATTGCCTTGAAATAGGCGAACCTGGCTCGGTCGAGTCAGACGTTTTTGCAATGTTTGCAATGTCTGAAACGTTCAGAATCTGACCACCCGTAAGCGCAGCGCGTTTCCGACCACGCTTACCGACGACAGCGCCATCGCCGCTGCAGCAATGATCGGCGACAGTAGTAGACCGAACACCGGATACAACACGCCCGCTGCGATCGGTATTCCGGCGGCGTTGTAGATGAAGGCAAAGAACAGGTTCTGACGGATGTTGGCCATGGTCGCTTCCGACAGGAGGCGCGCGCGGACGATGCCGCCGAGGTCGCCCTTCAACAGGGTTACCCCGGCACTTTCCATCGCGACGTCGGTCCCTGTGCCCATTGCGATTCCGACTTCGGCCGCAGCGAGGGCAGGGGCGTCGTTTACGCCGTCCCCCGCCATGGCGACGATTCGGCCAGCCTTCTGTAGCTTGCTTACAACCGCGCTCTTCTGGTCGGGCAGAACTTCCGCCTCGACCTCCGAAATGCCGAGCCGCTTCGCGACAGCATTGGCAGTCGTCCTGTTGTCTCCGGTCAGCATGATGACCTTGATGCCGTCCGCGGCCAGCGCCCTCAAGGCATCGGGCGTCGATGGTTTGATGGGATCGGCGATGGCGAAGAGCCCCGCCAGCTTTCCGTCGACCGCGATATTGATCACGGTGGCACCGTCGCCGCGGAGCGCTTCGGCCTGCGCTTCCATCGATCGGGTTTCGACGCCGAGCGACTGCAGGTAGCCGACATTGCCGAGCAGCACATTGTTGCTGTCGACCTTGCCCGTCACGCCCTTACCCGTCGGCGAGTCGAACTCCTCCACGTTCGCCAGCACCAGATTGCGCTCCTTGGCGGCACGAACCATGGCGTCGGCCAGCGGATGCTCGCTGGCGCGCTCGACGCTCGCGGCGAAACGCAACAGATCGTCCTCCCCGAATTCGGGAGAAGTCACGATGGAGACGACCTTTGGCTTGCCTTCGGTCAGGGTGCCCGTCTTGTCGACGACGAGCGTATCGATCTTTTCCATGCGTTCGAGCGCTTCGGCGTTCTTGATCAGGACACCGACCTGCGCGCCACGCCCGACGCCGACCATGATCGACATCGGGGTCGCCAGACCGAGGGCGCAGGGACAGGCGATGATCAGAACGCTGACGGCCGCGACGAGACCAAACGCCAGACGAGGTTCGGGGCCGACCATGGCCCAGACCACGAAGGCGACGAGCGCGGCCACGATCACCGCGGGCACGAACCAGCCCGCGACCTGATCGGCGAGGCGCTGGATCGGCGCCCGCGACCGTTGGGCCTGCGCAACCATCTGCACGATCTGCGACAACACCGTATCGCGGCCGACCTTTTCGGCCTGCATCACGAAACTTCCGGATTGATTGAGCGTTCCGGCGATCACCTTGGCACCGGTTTCCTTGGTCACGGGCATCGACTCTCCGGTCACCAGGGATTCATCGACCGATGAACGTCCTTCGAGAATGACGCCGTCGACCGGGACTTTTTCGCCGGGACGGACGCGCAGCCTGTCGCCGACGTTCAGGCCGTCGAGCGGGACTTCGTGGTCGGTGCCGTCCTCCGCAACGAGGCGCGCCGTCTTCGGAGCGAGGTCGAGCAGAGCCTTGATCGCGCCCGACGTTGCCTCGCGGGCACGCAATTCGAGCACCTGGCCCAACAGCACCAGGACGGTGATCACCGCCGCCGCTTCGAAATAGACGGCGACGGCGCCATCATGGCTGCGAAACGCGGGCGGAAAGACCTGCGGGGCGACGGTCGCGACGACGCTGTAGGCGTAAGCGACGCCGGTCCCCATCGCAATCAGGGTGAACATGTTGAGGTTGCGGGTCACCAGCGACTGCCAGCCGCGCACGAAGAACGGCCAACCCGCCCAGATCACGACGGGTGTCGCCGAGACGAGTTGAATCCAGTTCGACAATGTTGGGGCGACCCAGCCGTGGCTGCCGACCAGATGGCCGCCCATCTCGAGGACGACCGCAGGCAGCGCGAGTACGAGGCCGATCCAGAACCGCCGGGTCATGTCCGCCAGTTCGGGATTCGGCGCGGCGTCCAGCGTTGCCACTTCGGGCTCAAGAGCCATTCCGCAGATAGGGCAACTGCCGGGACCGATCTGCCTGATTTCCGGATGCATCGGGCATATGTAAACGGTGCCTTCCGGAACAGGTTCTTTCGGCGCGGCCTTGGACTTGTCGAGGTAGGTTTCCGGGGCGGCCGCGAACTTCGTGCGACAGTTTGCCGAACAGAAATGATAGGTGCGACCTTGGTAATCGAACCGGTGCTTGCTCGTTGCCGGGTCGACGGTCATCCCGCAAACCGGGTCAAGAACCTTACCGCTTTCCGCAGGAGGTTGATCATGTTCATGATCGCCGTGGGCCTGGCCGCCATGACCGCCGCAGCAAGCCGATCCGGTTTCATGTCCCGGAGTTGCCGTCGAGGAACGGATGGGCTGGCCCATGGAACTTGCGTTTCGCGCCCCGGTCATCTAGGTCTCCTCATAGGCTTGTAACCGATACCCAGTAGGGGTATATAGGACAGATGCGAAAAGACATCAAGACGTCGTGCCAGAAGCGCCTCAGCAGAATTGAGGGACAGGTGCGCGGCCTCGCCAGGATGGTGGAGGAAGACCGCTATTGCATCGATATCGTAACGCAGATCTCCGCCGTTCGCGCCGCACTGCGCCGCGTCGAGGAGGAGGTCTTGAAGGATCATGTCGCCCACTGCGTCGAGCACGCGATCGCGAGCGGCGACAAGGCGGATCAGCGCCGCAAAATCGCGGAATTGATGGCAGTGGTGGGACGTGCGGAACGATGAATGTCCCGGTTCCGTCTTGGCGATACGAAGATTCGCGACTATGATTCCGAATTCGGGCGGCAAATCGAAAGCATTGACGCATTGATGTTGGTCGGACTTACCAGAACGCAACGACGGAGAGCAGGGTGGTTCGTCGCCCTGGCTTATCTGTTTTGCGTGTTGGCGCCGACGCTGTCCTTCGCCTTGCCCGGCAGTCAGGCTACGCCTTATTGCCTGACCGACGAGGATCACGTGCCGGGCATGGCCCACGACCATCATGAAGGCGCCATGCACGTCCACAAGGATGGACATGCCCATCATCATTCCGGCGTCCAGGTCCACGCGGATTCCTCCGCGGACCATGATGCGAAGCCGGTTGCGCTGAAGAGCGACGCCGGTCCGGTAAAAGCGCCGCATGCGGCGGATGGAAAGTGCTGTGGCCTGATGTGCGTCACCGCGCTTCCCGCAACCCTCGTCACGGTGGCAAAGCCGCCCGTGCCGAACGCCGTCCGCGTATCCGACAACCATCGGAAGCTGGCGGACAACGCGCCCTCTCGGCTTTATCGTCCCCCCAATTCCTGACCTGACCACAGCATGACGCGGTGCCGTGCCCGTGCCGGGCACGTGCGCCCGTGGTCCATCGTCAGTTCAGGGGATTTTTATGTCAGCGCAAATTGGGGCGACTGTCGCCACCGTTGGTTGGGTGGTGCGCGGAATATTCAGAAAAAAACTTGGGACATTCGCAGGGGTGGCTTTGGCGGTCATGACCTTGGGCGGCTGCGCGGTCCCGCTTGCGCCGCTCGTCGGCACGGACCCCGCTGATCCCGGGGCCAAGGTTGCGGGCGTCGGCTATCGGTCGACCATCGCCCCTTATGCCAGCCTTCGCCCGACGACGCCCTCCAGCTGGAAGGAGCAGAACCAGAGCGTCACGCCGTCACCAAAATCCGGACATGAGCATTAGGAGCACGTCATGAAAATCATCAATGGCGTGCCGTCACATCAGAGTCCCCTCCGACGTCATCGGCCGGCGCTGACGCTCGCCGTTTCCCTTCTTCTTTCCGGTTGTGCGACGTTCTCGCCGGATCGAGGAATGGGAGTCGTGTCCGATATCGCCGGCCATACGATCAAGAAGGACGTGGTCGCGATCCGCTCCGTGGATGAAGCCCAGCATGCGGACGATGCCGTCAAGCGACTGCTGCGCCGGGCTCTCAACGTCGATACCGCCGTCCAGGTCGCGCTGCTCAACAATCGTGGCTTGCAGGCCGCCTACAATGAATTGGCGTTGGCGGAAACCGACCTTGTCCAGGAAAGCCTCCCGCCCAATCCGACCTTTTCGATTTCGAGAATTGCGGGCGGTGGCGCGGTCGAAATCGAGCGTCAGGTCGTCGGCGACATTCTTGCGTTGGCGACGTTGCCGTTCCGCTCCGAGATCGCGCGAAAACGATTCCATCAGGCGCAATTGCGGGCCGCATTGGAGACCTTGAGGCTCGCGTCCGATGTGCGGCGATCCTACTACCGTACTGTTGCCGCCAACGAGATGGTTGGCCTTCTGACCGACGCCAAGTCCACGGCGGAAGCGACCGCCAAGCTGGCTTCGAAACTGGGTGAAACCGGTTCGCTCAACAAGCTTGATCAGGCCCGCGAGCAAGTGTTCTACGCGGAGATGACGGCTGACCTCGCTTCGGCGCGTCAGGAGGCGACCAGTTCGCGTGAACGGCTCGCGCGATTGATGGGGCTTTGGGATGGCGACCTCACGTTCCGTCTTCCGAACATGCTCCCGCAGTTGCCACGGCGGCCCTCTGCGTTGCCGTCGATCGAAGTGGATGCGGTGACGCACCGGATCGATCTTCAGATCGCTCGCATCGAACTCGAGGCGCTGGCGAAGGCGCTCAACCTCACGGAAGCGAGCCGTTTCGTCACGCTGCTCGATATCGCGGGCATTGCGAAGACCACGAAGGACCCCGATGGCTCCCGGTTTCGCGAACGCGGCTTCGACATCCAGTTCCAGATCCCGATCTTCGATGGCGGCGAGGTCCGGGTGCGGCAAGCGGCCGAGACCTACAACCAGGCCTTCAATCGCCTGACCGAGAAGGCGATCAACGTACGCTCGGAAGCACGCGACGCGTACCGGACGTATCGATCGAGCTACGAGATCGCCCGGCAGTACGAGCGCGAGGTGCTGCCGCTCCGGAAGATCATCACTGAGGAAATGCAACTGCGCTTCTCGAGCATGCAGGTCGACGTCTTCGCACTGTTGACCGAAGCACGACAGCGCATCGTGTCGATGCGCGCCGGAATCGACGCCAAACGCAGCTTCTGGCTCGCCCAATCCGATCTGCAGACCGCCGTCAACGGCGGCGGCTCGGGAGAAACGCCAACGGAGTCCCGTCCGACGACGACCGCCCAAGCTGGCGGCGGCGGAGGCCATTGATGGAGACCAACATGCTATCGCGAAGAGGATTTCTGGGAACGGCCGCGCTGGTCGGCGCCAGCGCCGTCAGCGGCCGTGTGCAGGCGGCGAACATTCCGGAAGCGCCGATGATGGACAAGGTGACGATGCAGCCGCCGCTGCATCCGACCAGCGGTCCGGACTATCGCCCGGTCGTCACCCTCAACGGCTGGTCGCTGCCTTGGCGGATGAACGGCGACTGGAAGGAATTTCATCTCGTCGCCGAGCCCGTGGTGCGGGAGTTCGCCGAAGGCATGAAGGCAAACCTGTGGGGCTACAACGGACAATCCCCGGGACCGACGATCGAAGCGGTTGAAGGCGACAAGGTCCGCATCTTCGTCACCAACAAGTTGCCTGAGCATACGACGGTGCATTGGCACGGCATGATCCTGCCCAGTGGCATGGACGGGGTCGGCGGCCTCACGCAGCCGCACATCCCGCCGGGCAAGACCTTCGTCTACGAGTTCGAGCTGAAGCACAGCGGTACATTCATGTACCACCCGCACTCCGACGAAATGGTGCAGATGGCGATGGGGATGATGGGGATGTTCGTGGTGCATCCGCGCGACCCATCCTTCCGTCCGGTCGATCGCGACTTCGTCTTCGTCATGAGCACGTACCTGATCGACCCCGGTACCTATCTGCCGAAGGTCAACGAGATGACCGACTTCAACATGTGGACCTGGAACAGCCGGGTGTTTCCGGGAATCGACCCGTTGCCCGTGCGGCTCGGAGACAAGGTCCGGGTGCGGATCGGCAATCTCACCATGACCAATCATCCGATCCACCTGCACGGGCACCATTTCGGGGTGAGTTGCACCGACGGCGGCTGGGTGCCGGAGAGCGCGCAGTGGCCCGAAACGACGATTGATGTCCCGGTCGGGGCCATCCGCGCCTTCGACGTCATCGCCGACAATCCCGGCGACTGGGCGTTCCATTGCCATAAATCGCACCACACCATGAATGCCATGGGGCACGACGTGCGCAATTTGATCGGTGTGTCGAAAAAGGATTTGGCGAAAGCGGTCGGCAAACTCGCTCCGGACGCGATGGTGATGGGTTCGACCGGCATGGCGATGGGCGAAATGGAAATGCCCGCGCCGGACAACACGCTGCCGATGATGACTGGTACCGGACAATTCGGGCCGATCGAAATGGGCGGAATGTTCACGGTGATGAAGATCCGCGAAGGCATGGCGCGCGACGACTACAGCGATCCCGGTCCGTACAAGTTTCCCGCGGGTACCGTCGCCTACGAGGTCGATGCCCCGAACGGCCAAGCGCCCCGGCAAGGCGACGCGAGGCCGACGGACAAGCCGGAAGACAAGAAATCCAAGAAACCAATGAACATGAAGGGAATGAAGGGCATGTAGCCCCGCCGAAGGTCCCGAGGCATCAGCCTCAAATTTGGTCCGAACAAACCCGAGGAGACGAAACATGAAGAAATGGCGCGAAGTAGGAATCGCAGTGATCAGCGCAACCGCTATTTGCACATCGGCATGGGCGGGCGCAGGTCCGACCGAGCACAGCCACGACGAGTCATTCTCCGCCGGTGAACCCGGCGATGCGAAGAAGCCTGCGCGGATCGTGCAGGTCACGATGGGTGAATCCGACGGCAAGATGACGTTCACGCCGGACAAGGTCGAGGTCAGGAAGGACGAGCAGATCAAGTTTGTCCTGCGCAACAACGGCGAACTCGATCACGAATTCATCCTCGCGACCACGGCCGACAACGTCAAGCACGCCGAAGCGATGAAGAAAAACCCGGACATGGAACACGATGATCCGAACGGCACGCGCCTGGCGCCGAAGAAGACCGGCGAGATCGTGTGGAAGTTCACGAAGCGCGGCACGTTTGAATATTCCTGTCTGATCCCCGGCCACCGCGAAGCCGGAATGATCGGCACGGTCATCGTCAAGTGAACTCATGACATTTACCATGCAAGTTGGTGCCATGGACGACCGCCAGATCGACTGCGTGCCGGACGACGGCTGGCACACAGCGATGGGCGCGTTTGCCGATGTCCACTACGAACAGACGGCGATCTACGGCTCCGGACAACGGGGCGAGCGATCAAGCCATATTCTGCTGGGACGCGAGAGCGCTCCCGTCGCAGGCGCCCGGATCGGTCTCTATCTCGTGCCTTATCTCGGCCGCGGCATGGCGCTCGTGCGCTTCGCGCCGTTCTGGCGCCCCATCGACGTTACTCCCGACCCGGATCGTTATCGGGCAGCGGTGACGGCGCTGGTGGATGAATACTGCCGACGACGAAAGCTTTACCTCGTCCTTCGTCCGCGACCGCATCCGGACTTCTATCCGATCGAAGCGAAAATCCTGACCGAGATGGGCCTCGCGGGCTCCGCGTCCTCGATGCTTGACCGCTACTTCGTCGACGCATCGCTCGCCGAGGCTGAGCAGCAGAAGAGCCTGGATCAGCGATGGCGCTACAATCTCCGCAAAGGTCTTGCGCATGGTCTCGACGTTCGCATCGGCGACGCTCCGGCCGACGTCAAGACGTTTCAGGACATCTATGCCGAGATGGTTCGGCGCAAAAACCTGAACTATCCTGGCGTCGATCTGCCTGCATCTATTCCGAACCTGATGGAGCTTCCGGAACGAATGAAGATGCGCATCGCCTTGGCACATCATGAGGGAAGGCCGATCGGCGGCATCGCCTTCAGCGTGGTGGGCGATCTCGCCTATTACGTTTTCGGAGCGACGAGCGACGAGGCGACGGCGCTGAACGCCGGATACGTCCTGCAATGGCACGTTATGCGCTGGCTGCGGGAGAACGCGAAGGTGCGTTGGTACGAACTCGGCGGTCCCGGTGATCCGGGAATTCGGCAATTCAAAAAGGGACTCGCGGGCAAACGAGGCGTTCTGCTTGCGGTCCGGGAATTTCACTACTGCCCCGATGTGACCGCGCGCGTGGTTGTGGGAGGACTGTTTGCCCTCCGCGACGCGCGCAACAGAATCCAGCGCTGGCAGCGTGAAAGAAGGCCTTCCGAGGGAAGGCGCAGTAACTGAAGAGGAGTGAAAATGAAGACACGCAACTTTATGGCGGGAATTTTCGCAATCGCCTTCGCCTTGTGGTCTGCCGCTGCCATTGCGCAGGCCGATATGGCGAAGGGCGAGGTCAAGAAGATCGACGAGGCCGCTGGCAAGATCACCTTGAAGCACGGCCCGATCAAGAACCTCGACATGGACGAGGGCATGACGATGGTGTTCCGCGTCCAGGATCCGGCGATGCTCAAACAGGTCAAGGTCGGCGACAAGGTGCAATTCCAGGCCGAACGGGCAACGGCTGGCATCACCGTCACCAAGATCGAAAAGCAGAAATAGCACCCGGATTTTCGACGCCGTCGGACATTCTCGTTCGATGGCGTCGAGAAAGGTAGCGCGCAGGAGTTTCGGATGGAGGGATCGTTGCGTCGTAACGATGCGGCCGATGCCGAGTTTTTCTACGACCGTCAGAGCGGTAGGCTGAGCGGGGCGGGCCTGGTCGACCAAATGGCGGTCTACGCACTGCAGGTCGGCTCCGTCGTGACGCAGCCCTTCGGACACCGTGGCTACGGATGGGGCTGCGACATGGTCTCCTGCGCCGTCGCGCAACGCGATATCGTCGTTCGATTGAATCCCGACGCTCAATTTGCGATACCGTTTTGTGATCGGTACTGGAGCCGAATCCTCAACAGCCGCTATGACTACGAAGAAGAGATCGAGACGTTTCTGAGAAGCGTCGCCGACATCAAATACACCTTCGTCGATTGCGGGGCCAATTTCGGCTACTGGTCGGTTCTCGCATCGAGCGCGCCGTTCGGCCGCCAGACCGCCCTGGCGATCGAAGCCTCGCCCGGCAACGCCGCGCGGCTCGCGTTGAACGCCGGATTGAACGGCAACCGGTATCGCTGCATGAACGCAGCCATCGGCGGCCGAACCGGCGGTTTCGTGCGTGTCGCGGGACGACGACACGAGGCGTTCTCGACTTATGCGGTCAAGGATGACGATTCTGGAGCGGTGAGACGCGTTTCGCTCGACGGTCTTCTTAAGGACGACCTCGATGCACAAGCACCGATGGTCATCAAACTGGATGTCGAAGGCGTCGAGATTGAAGCCATCGAAGGCGCCAAGGCCTGTTTGTCCGGCAATTCGCTTTTGATCTGTGAGGATCACGGATCGGATCCGACCCACGGTGTCTCTCGTCATTTGATGAAAGACGCGGCGTTGAGCCTCTACATCTTCGACCCCGCCGCTTGGCGTTTCGTTCGGATCGACGGCCCGGCGGTATTGGATCGGGTGAAGCGATATCGTTGGGTCGGCTACAACGTTTTCGGCACGCGAAGCCCAATCTGGGAAGACCGATTGCAGTCCGCGCGATGGATTTGCCGATGATTGAGGGCGACATCCGGCGCGAACTGAATGCAGGTTCGTTCAACGAAGGCACCGTCGAAGGTTGCGGGGCAGGGGACGTTTCCAGTTTCGTGGTCCGGAAGGCGCAAGCGGCCGATAGCGAAGCACTTGCCATCCTGGCGGATATCGCCGGAGGAGAGACGCTGGCGTTCATTGCGAGGGGGATCGATCCAACGGCGGATGCCCGGGCGATCTATCGCGAGATGATCGCAACCGCGACCGGTCTCTTTTCATACCAAAACTGTTTCGCGGCCGAATCCAATGGCAAACTAGTTGGCCTTGCGAATGCATTTCCGGCGCGTGCCATTGAGAATGAACAGCGCCACACCAAACCGACGGCGCGCGAGGAATATTTGGAAGCGCGGACCCGATTGAACGATCCGCGAAGCTATTTGCTCAACAATATCGCTGTGGATCCGGCCTGGCGCCGGAAAGGCGTCGGCATTCGTCTGGTCGAAGCCGTCATCGCGGAGGCGAAGCTACAAGGTTTTCGGTCGATCACGCTTCACGTCTGGGCCGACAACGCGCGCGCCATCGCCTTCTACCGCGCGCTCGGCTTCCGAAGCGTCCGCAGAGCAAAGATACCGTGGCATCCGGAACTTCCTCATGTCGGCGGAAGTCTCCTTTTCAGATTGAATTTGTGATGAGCCTTGAGACGGCATCGTTCGGTTCGTTCGCTCCGCCGGAGCGGAGCCGAAACAGAATGAAATCGCGGCAGGTCCTAAGAGCCACGATTGAGCCTTCCCATGCCGGATGATCGTTCAATGCAAATCCACCCGCCCGTGCTGACGGTAACGGAGAGAGCAATGGCAAAGGAAACATCACCCGCCAGGCGCGACCTCCGGCTTGATTTTTTCCGCGGCCTGGCGAACTGGGCGATCTTCCTGGACCACATCCCGAACAATGCGGTCGCCTGGGTGACCACGCGAAACTACGGATTCAGCGATGCCGCGGACGTTTTCGTGTTTATTTCCGGTTACACCGCCGCGTTCATCTACGCACGCAAGATGGTCGCACAGGGATATCTCGCGGGGACGGCCCTGCTGATCCGCCGGGTCTGGCAACTTTATGTGGCGCATATTCTGTTGTTCGTGTTCTACGCCGTAGCCATCGGGTACGTGGCGCAAAACTACGGACATTCTCACCTCCTGGACGAGTTCAACGTTGCCGGACTGATCGAACAACCGGTGGCAACGCTCGCGCAAGGGCTCCTTCTCAAGTTCAAGCCGCTCAATCTGGATGTCCTGCCCTTGTACATCGTGCTGATGGCGGGTTTTGCCCCGTTTCTAATCCTGATGATGAGAGCTCCGGATGCGGCGCTGGCCGCGTCGATCATGGTCTACGTGCTGGCGCGTCATTTTGGCTCGAATTTCCCTGCACATCCGTCCGGCGGGTGGTATTTCAATCCGCTGGCATGGCAGCTTCTGTTCACGATGGGGGCATGGGCGGCGTTGGGAGGCGCCGCCCGGGCACAGGCGTTGGCCCGGTCCCGAACGGTCCTGATTGCGAGCGTGGCATTCGTGGTTTTCGCATTCGTCGTAACGATCGGTGCTCGCTTTGGTCTATCGACCGCATTGTCGCCCGTGTTCGATGTTCTCAGTGAGAAAACCAATCTTGCACCCTACAGGATCGTTCATTTTCTGGCGCTTGCTGTGTTCGTTGTTCACCTCGTTCCGCGAGACTGGAAAGGTCTCGATTCAAAACTGGCTCGTCCAGTCATCGTTTGCGGTCAGAGATCGCTGGAGGTGTTCTGCATAGGGATTTTCCTGTCGTTCGTTGGGCATTTCATTCTGGAGATGTATTCAGACCGCCTGATCACCCAGATCGGGGTGAGCGTTGGCGGCGTGGTGCTGATGACGGCCGTCGCGCTCTATCGGACATGGTCCCGCACGCTTGATGCCCGCGCCCCCAAGGCATCGGTCACGCCCGTCGCAATCGGGTCGAAAGGGGAGAATGAATGACGAACCGACGGACTATCGCGTTTTTCGGCGTCGGCGCCGTTGTCGGGAAGAACGATGCGACGTCTCAGTCGTTTAAAGGGCAACCGGTAATAAGCCTGCGATCGATGCGGATTAGTATGCACGGCGACCGGGCTTGAACGAGGTCTTCATGATTGCCCTTCCTTATGACTACTTCCTGATCGTCTGGTTCGTGCTCGCGACTGCCTCCACGGCTTACGTTGCGTTCGACCAATTCAACGGGAATCCCGAACCAACAGTGATGAAATGGGGATTCATCCTCGTCACGCTTTATATGGGGCCGTTCGGTCTGCTGCTCTACGTGCTGGCGGACAAGGAGCCGCGTCCCGGTGAGCACGAGCAATTCACGTCGCCGCTGTGGAAGCAGGGGATCGGAAGTACCATCCATTGCGTCGCCGGCGACGCCACGGGGATCATCCTCGCGGCGGCGGTGACGGCGCTCATGGGCCTTCCGATGTGGATCGACCTGATCGTGGAGTATGTTGCCGGATTCTCGTTCGGTCTGTTCATCTTCCAGTCTTTGTTTATGAAGAAGATGATGGGCGGAACGTATTGGGAGAACGTGCGCAAGAGTTTCATGCCCGAATTCATCAGCATGAACGCCATGATGGCGGGCATGGCGCCGACGATGAGCTTTCTGATGATGGGCCGCGACATGCGCGCCATGGACCCGCTCGAATTGGTCTTCTGGGGCGTGATGTCGCTCGGCGTCATGGTCGGGTTTGCAACGGCATACCCCTTCAACGTCTGGATGGTGAAGAAGAAGATCAAGCACGGCCTAATGACCGAGCGGACCGGAGGCAAGGCCGCCGGGGCCTCGCAATCGCATCAGCATGGACACGGTGATACGGGACATCATGGCGGCGGAATCCAGCGTGGGAGCGATCACCGGATGGGCGGCGAGGCCACCGTCCCGCAGTTGGTCGCGTTGGCCGGGGTGACTTCGTTTCTTCTGATCTCCGGAATGGTGGTGCCGGGATTTTCGGTGAACTTGAGTCTGAGCGCCCGCGACGTCGACGGTGCCATCATGCCTCCGGGCATGATCAACACTTTCGATCTTCCGGGAGAGGCCATGAAGGACATGGCGGCGGTCAAGCCGAGACAGGTCCTCTACAAAGCGCCGCCCGATGCAAGGGGCGATCGTGTGCTCGAACCGCGCATCGAAGACGGGGTCAAGGTATTCGATATCGAAGCTTCCATCATCCAATGGAACATTCTGCCAGACGTCGCGGTCGAGGCTTATGCCTACAATCGCCAGGTGCCCGGACCGCGACTTCAAATGACCGAGGGTGATCACGTCCGCATCAACTTCCATAACGCGCTTCCGGAAACCACGACCGTTCATTGGCACGGGCTGATCCTTCCGAACGAAATGGACGGCCCGGCGAAAATCACCCAGAAGCCGGTGCCGCCAGGCGGATCGTACACTTACGAATTCACCGTCGGGCAGAGCGGTACGTATTTCTATCACAGCCACGACCATCCGGATCGCCAGCAGGCGCTTGGACTCTACGGTGCGCTGTTGATCGCGCCCAAGGATCCCGGCGCGGAAGTCAAGGCCGACTTCGACTATACGATCCAGCTGCAGGAATGGTTGAAACGCGAGTGGCTGACCTATCCGGCCATGCTGATGGAGGGAGCCTTGCCCAACTACTTCACCATCAACGGCAAGGCATATCCGTCCACCGACACCGTCGCCATGAAGGTCGGCCAGACGATCAAACTGCGATTCATCGGCACCAACAACAATTTCGTGCACCCGATGCATGTCCATGGTGGGCCTTTCGAAGTCGTGGCCGTCGATGGCGTGACGTTGAACCAAAGCGCTCGGTATCAGGCGGACACCGTCAACCTCGGTCCGGGCCAGCGTTACGACGTCGTCTGGACCGCCCGCAAGCCGGGAAAATGGCTGGTGCATTGCCACATCCCGCATCACACGGCGAACAACAATGTCGAGCAGCAGGGCGGCGGAGGCCTAATGCTCGTCCTCGACGTGAAATGAGCTTCCGCTTCACCGCAAACAGGAAAACAAATGTCCAAGACTTCAACGATCGTCATTGCATTGACCGCAGCAATCTTTTCAAGCGGAGCAGCCCTCGCTCATCCGCAACTCAAGACCTCCGAACCTGCCGCAGGCGCGGCGACGTCTTCGCCCAAGCAAATCAGGATCACCTTCAATGAAGCGGTGATACCGAAATTCTCGGGAATCGAAATCAAGGACCAGGCGGGTCGGGCGATTGCGACCGGAAAGTCTTCCGTTGATCCGGCCGACAAGAAGCGATTGTTAGTTCCAGTGAAGGAGGAATTGTCTCCCGGCGAGTACAAGGTCGATTGGCACGCCGTCTCGGACGATACCCATCGCGTCAAGGGGACCTATTCGTTCAGCGTGACCCGCTGATGATCGAGTTTGGACTGATCGTCGCGCGGTTCCTGCACTATCTGGCGACAACGGCCCTCGCGGGGATATCGTTGTTTCCGCTCTATGCATACGCGGGAGCCGAACCGGACGTCTTGGGCCGCTGGCGGCAACGTTGGCTTTTCTGGACCGCCGTTGCGGTGCTGTTCAGCGGCCTATGCTGGTTTGCGTTTGCGGCCGCGAACATGAGCGGCAGCATGACCGATCTCGTCGATGCGGAGACGACGTGGGCGGTCGTCCATGACACGGATTTCGGTACCGTTTGGACGCTGCGCATGCTCCTTGCGGTCCTCACGGTTGGCGTGGCGGCATGGGGTCTCCGTTCAAAGGTGGCGGCGCATCACCAGAATTGGATGACGCCGCTCATGGCCGCAATCCTTTTAGCGTCGTTGGCCGGAACGGGTCACGCCCAGATTGAGGAAGGCTGGGTCGGCGTCATGCACGTCGTTGCCGATGCCGTACATCTTCTTGCCGCCGGAGCCTGGCTCGGCGGCCTCATTCCATTGGCATTGATCCTGCATCGCTATCTCGGAACGGACCTGAACGTCGGATCGAAGGACATCGATCGAATTCTGATCCGGTTCTCCGGCATGGGATATCTCGCGGTCGCCGCGTTGATCGGATCGGGCCTCGTCAACGGCTGGTTCCTCGTCGGATCGCTGTCCGGGTTATTGAACACGCCGTACGGCCAAATCCTTCTCGGAAAGCTTGCCCTGTTCGGTGGAATGCTCGCGCTCGCGCTCGCGAATCGGTTCTGGCTCGTTCCGTCGATGGGCAGGATTCGAGCGGATGCGGCCGAGGGATCGGCGAGGTCGTCCGCAAGGCTGCGCAATCATGTGCTTGGAGAGCAGGTCTTGGGATGGATGGTTCTCCTGGCGGTCAGCATCCTCGGCACGATGCAGCCGGCCGTCGGGTAGCGACAATGGAATCACGCAAAGGGATGATCGGCTTGGAAGGAGGCTCAAGATGAACGCTGGTAACGTATCGCGGCGGAGCGCACTCGGAATTGTCGCGGCGGCGGTGATCGCTCCAACGGTTTCCGAGGCTGATCAGACCCCCGTCATTCGTGTTCACAAGGATCCGAGTTGCGGTTGCTGCTCGAGCTGGGTGCGCCATCTGGAAGCGGCGGGATTTAACGTCACGGTTCGGGAAGAGAGAAATCTTCAGGATGTCCGGAAACGTCTCGGCGTCCCGGCCGATCTGGTGGCCTGTCATACGGCCGAGGCGGGCGGGTACGTCATTGAGGGACACGTTCCGGCGCCGGCCATTCAGCGCTTGCTGAAGGAGCGTCCCATTGCCACAGGCGTGGCGGTTCCGGGAATGCCCATGGGGTCGCCCGGCATGGAGGGTGGCACGCCCGAACGATATGCTGTCATTCTGTTCGGGCCGGACGGTCGACGTGCCTACATGGAATTCGAAGGCGTGCGCACCGTCGGGTGAAGTGGTGCGAGCTTTCAAAAACTAAGCTGAGCTACTTGTCAGTAATTGGCTGCATCGATCTTGTATGTTGTGCCATCTCATGCGTGGGTTTTGATTTCAATCGCTGACGCAGACGGTCAATGCGCGCTTCAATCAAGTTCGAGATGACTTTGCGCGCGCGAATGGCAGGCCGCTCAATTAACAGCCACGATGGAAGTGCGACAGCCACGGCCAACATAAGCGAAAGCAGTGTTAGAGACCAAATGCTGATGCTTGGTTGCACTAACATCAATGTTTGTGTGATTGGCCAGCCGAATATGTAAATGCCATAGGAAAGATCGATGCGATTGGCGAGACCGCGCAGGTGACCGGTGGGCAGCTTGCCAAGCCAGACAATTGCGTACCCTGTCGCAAAAAGGGAAACGATGCGCTCGAGAGGAGATCCAATCGTGAACCAAAATAAAACGGATACTACGGCCACGCCGAAGGAAGACAAAACGATCTGGCGCCGGAAAACGTAAAACCCGACGCCGAGAGAAAAACACAACCAGAAGCGCGCCGCCTGATCGAGTGGGGTTGTGTCGTGTCCGAAATGAACGAACAGAATTCCCCCCGCAATGATCCACGAGAGGCCGAGCAGCCAAGCAAACCGACGTTCGGTTACAAACCCAAGCCATCCAACAAATGCGAGCAACACATAGCACGCGGCTTCATACTTCAGTGTCCAGATCGACGCATTCATGACGGAAGGATGAGGGTTTTCGCCGAATACGCCGGGCAAACCTGTGGCCGCGGAACCTAGAAGCAGGGTGCTCATGCCGTATCGCCAAACACGGGTGTCCGAAAGAAATTGCGTCGGTGTGCAAGTCGTAACAATCGCTCCTACGAGGACCAGGAGCAGTGCGCAGGCCGCGAGTGCAGGAAATATTCTGAGGCCGCGCGCAACCATAAACTCAGTGATGGAGGGCGATTTGGCGAGGCTTCCGGCAACCGTTAGGCCGGACAGAACGAAAAACACATTTACGGCGTGATCACCCAGATTGAAGTAGGTGATGCTGGAAAGGATTTCGTCGGCCTTGTGACCAGAGTGTAAGAAGACTGCATGAGAAATGACCACGGCCGAGGCGGCCAGGAGACGTAGGAGGGTAAAGTTGTTCTGTTTCGGGTCAAGAATGTCTCCGACACGGGTTAGTGCCATCTTCCCACCTATTTGAGCGGCGTGATGTGCCGGATCGTTACGACATGAACTGCCGCTTCAATCATCAGCAAGGTACGCGCCAACGGTATGAATCTACGGGGACCGAGCGAGGCTAGGAGACCGGATCGGAAGCGGGTCTCCGACCTTTCTCGTCGGAAAGGCGATGACCGAGCGCCGCTGAAACCTTAACCGACAGGCATTTCTGAAAGGTTGAATTGAAGGCACGCCTGTTCAGGTAGTCATTTGCCAAATATTCACCTTTTAGGCTTTCCAGCTCCGAGCGTCGCTCTTGAACTCGTGCAATTGTCGCTACCCCCGCTTGGTGGGGTGGCCAGGATCCGTTGCGATTCGATTCCCTCCGCCGCATGCGTCAGGGTGTCGGCGTGATCGATCGACGGAGCTGCGGCGAATTCTCCATGGCAGGCCAGTCGATGAGACAAACTTCACCTACCTCAAGATCACCAGCTGGGGGTGGTACTCTCTCCTCCGTGCTGTACGAATTCTCGCGCTACATCGTGACCTGGAGGCTCAGTCCCACGATCTACGCCTCCGACATCACCTCCACGCTCGACCAGACACTCGCGGCTTCCGGTCTTGGTCGGATCACCGTCGCGCACCGGCGAGGCTTCTAAACGACAGTGAATCGAGTTACCTGGCGGACGATCTGGCTGTTGCCTCGAAGACAAAGGTATGGAGCATGTCCGCGGCGCTCCGTATCGCTATCACGAGAGCATCGACAATCTCACGTCAGCGGAGGTGTACTTCGGCAGAGCGGAGATGATCTGCGCCGAGCGTCAACGGATCAAGCGTAGCAAATCGCAAACCGTCGCTTGCAGGATCGGCCGCAGACCGCCTAAACTCTAACCCTGATGAGCCAGAGCCTTCCTTCTCGAACCCCAGATCAGTCTCAAATTATCTGACGACAGACAGTCCAGAAGTGTTGATTGTAACTCCCTTTGCTCATTCGGTTGCATAAACCGTTGGCGCCGTCCGGTCTTTGGTGATCGCATATATCGTAAACGGTCCTTTCTTCTTGCCCACCATGCCGGGAGATCCTGTCGGCATCCCCGGCAGCGTGATGCCGGCGATGGCGGGCTTTTCGGTCAGCAGTTTCCGAAGCGTCTTGACCGGTACATGTCCGTCAACGACGTAGCCATCGATGAACATGGTATGACACCCCTGCAGGTTCGCCGGCACTCCGGTTTTGAGGCTGATTTGCGCCAGGTCGTTGGTGGCCTTGACGTCGACCTCAAATCCATTGTTACGGAGGTAAGCGGCGTAGCCCTCGCAACAACTGCATTGGGGATTTTTGTACAAGGTGGCGTGGAGTGTCTCGGCATGCGCTGCGAGCGGCAACCCGACCAGCGCTACGGCAGTTGCTAGGCAGAAAGTGCGTCTGTTCATGGTCGTTCTCCTTCTTCGGTACTTCATCTCACCTGCAGGACGGACGACATTCCCGACACCTGATGATCCGTGATGTGACAATGCAGCATCCACTCGCCGGGATTGTCGGCGACAAAGGCGACGTCAACGGCGTCTTTTGGGGCGAGGAGAACGGTATCTCCCCGTTGGTTATATGGAACAGAAACGCCATTCCGGCTCAGCAGTTTGAAGCTGTAACCGTGCAGGTGCATCGGATGCCACCACGCGGTCTGGTTATGCATCGTCAACATGATGTTACTACCCCGGGGCAAGGTCAGGAGCGGGGGCATGTTGGCGTGGCCGTCCCCGGTCATGGAATGACCGTTGATGCTCCAGCTGGCATCATGAGCCATATCAGACATCCCACCCATTCCACTCATCATGCCGCCGCCCATCATCCCGCCTTGCAAGTTGATCTGATGCCGTTCGGCGCGGGTAAGATCGGGTTCTTGTAAAGGATTGCCAGGAAGCGGGGCGAAACTATCGTCGCGTATTGCGCGCGTAGGCGACGTTGCGTTGTAGTTGAGATGGGTGACCGTATAGGCGAGATCCTCGTAGAAATCGTCGCGGACGACATAACGACGTCCAGGCTCACCCTGCAAATCAAGCACGATGTCGATGCGCATCGCCGGCCCCAGCAAGACGCGGCCGTCGGCGGGCTGATGCGGTTCGCACGGCTGGCCATCGACGGCGATGATCACCGGCTGATGGCCTTCGAATCGCAGTGCCATGATGCGCGCAAGGGCACCGTTGATCAGCCGCAGGCGGATCCGCTCCCCGGCGTGGACTTGTTCGCCGTTCGAAATAGCGCCGTTGACCGTAACGGTGTTGCCGACACGACCGGACATGGCCGCCTCCATGGCGTTGCCAAATCCGGGTGCAATCTGCCCATCGGGGGTGAGCCGCCAGTCGGCAAGCATCCAGATGATATCGCGATCGACCGGATAAGGTTCCGCTTCTTCGACAATGAGGGGCCCGGCCAATCCGCGCCCGAGTTGCTGCAAGCTGTTGCTGTGTGAATGATACCAGAATGTTCCGGCGTCCGGCGGCGTGAATTCGTATGCGAAGGTCTCGCCAGGAGCGATCGGACGCTGCGTCAAGCCCGGTACGCCATCCATGTTGTTGGGAAGCCGTATGCCATGCCAATGGACCGTGGTGTCTTCCGACAGGCCGTTGCGCACGGCGATGCGAACAGGCTTTCCTTGCCGAACGCGGATTTCCGGTCCCGGAAGACTGCCATTGTAGCTCCAGACCTCTGTCCCGGGACGCCTCTCGCCAAGGATTGGTGACCGCGCAATTGCCGCGACGAGGTTGTACTCGGCGCGTGGTGTTTGCGCGCGCACCGCGCCTGGAAACATCCCGGCCGCGGCGAGGCCCGCACCCGCCTGTAAAAGCGTTCGTCGATCGACCATTGAGTGGCAGAGTGAAGACATGCACATCGGCTTTTCATCAGTGCGGACGTCCCGCGTGGTGGTGAAGGAGGTGCCTTGTTAAGCACCTCCCGCTTGGCAGCGGCCAGGTCGCAATCCGTCCCGACCGCAGCCGAATCCGTCAGTGCGCCGGCATGATCGACTGGACAGTATAGGTGCCGCCGGAGCCGCTCAGGGTGAAATTGACCTTGTCGCCCGTCTTCACCTTCGCGAGGTCGACGGACGGTGCAACGGCGAACTCCATCTTCATGGCTGGCCAGTTGATGGCGGGAATCGGACCGTGATCGAAGGTGATTTTGTGGTCCGCGGCGTTGAGCGCCGTGACCGTGCCGGTGGCGGTCGCGGTCTTTACCTCCTTCGTACCGCTCATCGGCGACATCTTCTGCATGTTCTTCATGCTATTCATGTCCGACATGCCCGTGCCTCCCTGAGCGAACGCGGCGCCGGCCTGCAGCGTCAGTGCCGCGCCGAGCAGCGTGGCAGCGAGAACTCCGGCACGCTGGGCCCGGCGATGGTTATCGACGAAGTACATAGATATTCTCCTGTTTGGTTTGATGATTGTTGAGCGCAGGGTTCGGAGCGAATGAACCGTATCCACTAGGATAGTCCTGGCGCCTATTGCCGCCGTTTCCGGCGCACAATGCTTGTGAATATGCTTCGCCGTCACGATACGTTCTCCGCACGATGCAGGTCGAGCGTTGGCGTCAAACCGCGATGCCCGCCGCTTTTCCCTTCGCCGTCCCACGGCGAGGCGGGCAACCCGAACCCCTTGACGACCGCAAAGATGGCGGGAATGACCACCAGGGTCAGCACGGTCGACGAAACCATGCCGCCGATCATCGGTACGGCAATTCGCTGCATGACCTCCGAGCCGGTCCCCGTGCTCCAGAGAATCGGCACCAGGCCTGCCATGATTGCGACGACGGTCATCATCTTGGGCCGCACCCGGTCCACCGCGCCGAGCATGATCGCGTCGTAAAGATCGGCGCGCGTGAATGGTTCCCCAGTGGCCGCGCCTTCCGCCTTCAATTCGGCCATGGCCTGTTCGAGGTAGATCAGCATGACGACGCCGGTCTCGGCCGCGACGCCGGCCAGCGCGATGAAGCCGACGGCGACCGCGACCGACATGTTGAATCCCAGCCACCACATCAACCAGATGCCGCCGACCAGCGAGAACGGCAACGACAGCATCACGATCAGGGTTTCGGTCAGCTTTCGGAAATTCAGGTAAAGCAGCAGAAAGATGATCAGCAACGTCACCGGCACGACGATCTTGAGCCGCGCTTCGGCGCGTTGCAGGTACTCGAACTGTCCGCTCCAAGACACGTAATATCCCGGCGGGAACTTGACTTTTTCCGCGACCGCCTGCTGCGCCTCGGCGACGTAGCCGCCCAGATCGCGACCGGTAATGTCGACGTAGATATAAACTGCGAGTTGGCCGTTCTCGGTACGGATCGACGTGGCGCCGCGGGTCAATTTCACGTTGGCGACCTGGCCGAGCGGGACGCTCCCGCCCGACGCCAGCGGCACCTGGACATCGGTGCTGATCGTCTGCGGGTTGGAGCGCAACGCGCGGGGGTACCGGATATTGACGGAATAACGTTCCCGGCCTTCGACCGTCGTGGTAACGGTTTCGCCGCCGAGTGCCGTCGAGATCACGTCCTGGACATCGCTGATCGTCAATCCATAGCGTCCAAGCGCTATCCGATCAGGGATGATCTCCAAATAGTATCCGCCGATCACGCGCTCGGCGTAAGCGCTCGAGGTACCGGGCACCGATCTGACCACCCCTTCGACTTCGCGGGCAATCTTCTCCATTTCCGCAAGATCCTTGCCGAAAATCTTGATCCCGACGGGCGTGCGGATGCCGGTCGACAGCATGTCGATGCGGGCGCGGATCGGCATCGTCCAGGCGTTCGAGACCCCCGGAAACTGCAGCGCCTTGTCCATCTCGGCCTTGAGGCTGTCGATCGTGACGCCGGGCCGCCATTCCGACTTCGGTTTTAGATTGATGATGGTCTCGAACATTTCGGTTGGCGCCGGATCGGTGGCGGTCGAGGCACGGCCCGCTTTGCCATAGACCGATGCAACTTCGGGAAACGACTTGATGATGCGATCCTGGGTCTGCAACAGCTCAGCAGCCTTGGTGATGGACAGCCCGGGCAGCGTCGTCGGCATGTACATCAAGGTGCCTTCATTGAGGTTCGGCATGAACTCGCTGCCGAGTTGGCGGGCGGGCCAGACCGTGATCGCAAGCGCAACCAGCGCAAGCATGATCGTCAATGTCTTGGCGTTGAGAACCCACCGGATTACCGGTCGATACACCCAGATCAGGAACCGATTCACCGGATTCTTGTGCTCCGGGATGATCCGTCCGCGGACGAAGACGACCATCAAGGCAGGCACCAATGTGATCGAGAGCAGGGCGGCCGCGGCCATCGAAAATGTCTTGGTGTAGGCCAGCGGCCCGAACATGCGTCCTTCCTGCGCCTCCAGGGTAAAGATCGGCAGGAACGAGACGGTGATCACCAGCAAACTGAAGAACAGCGCTGGCCCGACCTCGCTCGCCGCATCAATGAGGATTTGAGTCCGCGGCGTTCCCGGCTCCGCGCGCTCCAGGTGCTTGTGCGCATTTTCGATCATAACGATCGCCGCGTCGATCATGGCGCCGACCGCGATGGCGATGCCGCCGAGGCTCATAATGTTGGCGCCGAGCCCCATGAATTTCATGGCGGCGAAGGCCATCAGAATACCAACGGGAAGCATCAGGATGGCGACGAGGGCGCTGCGCAGGTGAAGCAGGAAGACAAAGCAAACCAACGCAACGATGATGCTCTCTTCAAGCAGGGTCCCCTTGAGCGTCTCAATGGCCGCCTTGATCAGTTCGGAGCGATCATAAACCGTGACGATCTCGACACCTTTGGGTAGACTCGATGCGATCTCGGAAAGACGCGCCTTGACGTTGTCGATGACGGTGAGGGCGTTGGCGCCAAATCGCTGCAGCGCAATGCCGCTGACGACCTCGCCGTCGCCGTTGAGTTCGGTGATTCCGCGCCGCTCGTCCGGTCCGAGTTCGACGCGCGCGACGTCCCGCAATCGAAGCGGAGCCCCCGCGTCGGTCTTCAATACGATGTTCTCGATGTCCTCGATGCCCCTGAGATAGCCGCGGCCGCGGACGACGAATTCAAACTCGGACAGCTCCACGGTGCGCCCGCCGACATCCATGTTGCTGGCCCGGACGGCGCTGCGAAGCTTGTCCAGGGAAATGCCCTGGGCGCGCAATTTCTGCGGATCGACGACGATGTTGTATTGCTTGACGAAGCCGCCGACGCTGGCCACTTCCGCGACGCCTTCGGCTTTGGAGATGCCGTACCGAACGATCCAGTCCTGGACCGACCGTAGTTCGGCGAGGGTCATGTTCTTGGCCACGACGGCGTATTGGTAGACCCATCCGACGCCCGTTGCGTCGGGCCCAAGGGTTGGGGCCACGCCCGTGGGGAGCCGGCGCGCTGCCGTGTTGAGATATTCCAGCACGCGCGAGCGTGCCCAGTAGGGATCGGTGCCGTCCTCGAAGATGACGTAGACGAAGGATACGCCGAAGAACGAGAAGCCGCGCACCACCTTCGATTTCGGAACCGTCAGCATCGCCGTAGTCAACGGATAGGTCACTTGATCCTCGACGACCTGCGGCGCTTGCCCCGGATATTCGGTGTAGACGATGACCTGCACGTCGGAGAGATCAGGGATGGCGTCGAGCGGCAGGGTGCGCAATGCATAAATGCCCGCCGTCACCGCGAATACCGTTCCGATTAGGACGAGCATAAGATTCCGCGCCGACCATGCGATCAGGCGGGCGATCATTTCGCTGTCTCCCCACCTGTGAACGCCTGTAGAGCCGATTTCAGGTTGCTTTCGGCATCGATCAGGAAGTTGGCGGCAACGACGACGCGATCGCCTTCGCCGACGCCCTCGCGGATTTCAGTATAATCCTCCCCGCGCGTGCCGACCTTGACTTCACGCGGCTCGAAACGGCCTTCGCCCTTGTCGATGAAAACGATCTGTCGCGCCCCGGTATCGATCACCGCGCCGTTAGGTACCGCGACCACGGGCTTTTCCGCGCCCGACGCGATTTCGACGTTGGCGAACATGTCGGGAAGAAGTGCGCCGTCCGGATTGGGAAGTTCGATACGCACCTTGGTGGTACGCGTTTCGGTGTTGACCTGGGGATAGATCAAGGCGACGGATCCCTTGAACTCCCGACCCGAGAGGCTCCGGACCTTAATCGTCGCAGCAGCTCCGATCTTCACCGCGTCGATATCCTGTTCGGCGACGTCGGCGATCACCCAGATCACGGAGGTGTCGGCCAACCGAAACAACACGTCGCCCGGCATCGCCCGCATGCCCTCGATCGCCGTTCGCTCCAGAATCACGCCGTCGCGGGGGGCCGTCCAGGTTATGGTTAGTGGCACCGTTTTGGTGCGATCGATCTCGGCGATCACGTCGGCGGGCACCGCCAGGTTTTCAAGCCGCCGCCGCGCGCCCTCAATGAGTAGTTTGCGCCCGGCAAGGTTGGCCGTTCCACCGCCGTCGCCGATGATGGACAGATACTGGGCACCTGCCGCTGCCACGTCCGGCGAATAAAGCCTCAGCAATGGCTGCCCCTTAGTGACGTGATCCCCTGTCGTGACGTTCTCGACGCTTTCGATGAACGATTGCGCCCGCAACGAGATGACAGCCACACGCCGTTCGTCGAGCTTGACCGTTCCGGGCGCGCGAATGGGTCGCGTCACGGTGCGAAGCGTGGCTGGCGCGGAGCGCACGCCGGTGCGCTGCAATTTGCCGGGGGAAATCTGGATCGTGGATGCATCGTCGTTGCCTTCGTAGACGGCGATATAGTCCATCCCCATCGAGTCCTTCTTCGGGACGGGAGAGGTGTCGGGAAGGCCCATCGGGTTACGATAGAAGAGAATACGTTTGGTTCCGGGATCTGCATGCGTCGGCGCAGCCGCTTTCGCAGGATCGTCGAAGCTCAGGTCTTCGCTCGCGTGTACAGCGACATACGCACGCCCTTCGGGCGTCGTCTTTGGGTCCGCTGAGTAACGCGGTTTGCCATCGGGATCGCGGTAATAAATCACCGGACCGGTGGCTGTGGACTCGACTGGCTGGACACCGAGGGCCGCTGCGAAACGGAGTGGCACCCAATCGGGCAGCGCCTGACTGGTGTGGCCGAGCCGATAGCCGATTCCCAGTGTCGCCGCGAGCGCGCTTGTCAGAAGCGCAATGAGCACGATCCGTTTCACGGTTGTTCTCTTGGCCGGGGCGCGCCGTTTCGCATAGCTATCGTCGAACGGGCGGTCATCTGTCAACTTGTCCATCAGCAATTTGCCCCTTGCGTTACCGTAACGAAAGAACGCAATTGAAACTGGGCGCTGCTTTTTGGCAGAAACGACGTGGATCCGAAAAGCGATTGCAAACTACCTCCGGCCTCCGGCGGAGCGAGTAACGGCAGCCGTTCTAAGCGCATGTTAAGATGAGAGGAACCTACCGTAGAGGTGTGATCCCTTATGGTCGCCGTTTGCATGGTCACCCAATTGATCCTCAGTTCGCGACAAAGACGTTGTCCCGGCGTGCGCCCGCCCGCCGGGTGAAGACCGGATTTGCAAGCGGAACCCCCGGTTAATTCGCACAAGACGCTCGACCGGTTACAAGCTCACGCCGACGTGAAAGGTCCACTTAGTGAGCGCTCGGTGCCGCGAAAAACAGTGGGGTGCCGCAGCGCTTTCGGCCAAGCCGAGTACATGCAGTTTACGACCCGGAAGCGGTCGAGTTCCTGGACCGCCTTCCGAATGAGCGAAGTCTGCCGGTTCGCGTTATGACCGCGCCGTGGCCGTTTCACCCGCGCCGGTCTTGCTGCTTCGGCGAGTCTTGCTTGTCATGGTGATCGTTGCTGGCCTTCATCATCTGATTGCAGCTTTCCATCATCTGCTGCATTTGGCTGATCATGTTCTTCATACCCATCATTCCCTGCATGCCTTGTGAGCCGTTGCCCATCATGGGTTGATTAGTTTCCGCCGGCGTCTTCGTCGCAGCCGGCGCGTCTTCCGCTCGGACCGCTGATGCAAGCGCAAGGAAACCGACGACCAATGCGAGTGAGGTGAGCGTTGTCTTTTTCATTTCTGGTGCCTTTCTGAAGGGATGACTTTTGTGTCAGGGGTTTCGATCTTCCATGCGGGCTCTCGCGAAGTGTTTCGGTGCCTCGCTGCGATCGCATCCGGCGCTATTCTCGCGAGAACATAAGTGAAGCGCGCACATCGCCAGACAGGGGAGAGCAGGTAGCAGAAGCGGCAAAGCGCCTGATGCGGTGAGCCACTTCCAGTTGAGCGCGGCTCCAGCGAATAACGTCAACGCAGCCAACATCAGCCATAACGTGCGGCCACGAACCCGTGTGCCGGTCGCCCAGCGTCGCACGTCTTGCCGACCGGAAACGGGCGTCAACAGAGCCATTGTTGTCTTCTCCCCGGTCCGCTCATAAATCCTGCCAACCCCTGATATCGTGTCGCTCACTCCAAGGTGTGGTGAGTGACATCAGTTAGTTCGCAAAACAGGCGCGTTCGGTTACAAGCTCACGATCTCGTGAGACTTGAGCGGATCGGGTGTCAAAGCAGACTCTGGAAAGACTGCAGGAGCGGTCGTCTTGGCCGAGACGGCTCGGGGGATTGCAGAAAAGCGTTCCGCGCCTACCAGCGCAGCAGTCGGGGTCCAAGCGCGGCGCCGGCGATTGTACATAAAACGATCGTTCCACCGTACCAGAGCGCAACAAAAGGAAGCAGGTCATCCATGCAATGCAAAGCGTAGGCCGTCGCGCTTACGCCGCCCGCGACGAGACCCGCCAGCGCGCCGGTGCGCAGTAAGTCCGTGGGCGCAGCGAGGCGGACTGCCCACATGATCGCAACGAACGGCAAGATGGCGACCGTTGGAATGGCAATCAGACACTCGAGCCAATAACTGCCAAACACCATGGTCTCCCAATGCGACCGCGGTGCCGCGGCCAGGTTGATTGCAGCAACAACCATCGCTGCAAGAAACGGCAGGACCGTGAGGGCAAACCGCGCCCGAAACTCGCCACCAGGCCGGATGTATTTGACAAGATAATGTGAGGCCAGGATCACGACCGACAAGCTGAAGGCGAGTTTCGCGAACACGAAATTCTGGGCGTGTATCTCATTAAGGTCGGTACGAACGCCAAGAACAAAAACGACCGCTAACAGGGATACCGCGGCCCCAACCAAAATGGCAATCCGGACGTTCCGGACAACCTCCCGTGTGTCGACCGGATCAACCTGCGAGCTAAGCATGGAAATCAATTCGTTGGTCTTCACGCTTTTGTCTCCCGTGCAATCGAAGCGGCGAGGATTTTAAGCCCGCGGTGCACATTAACTTTGACGGCGGATTTCGATATTCCGCAACGATCAGCTGCTTCGGCTACGCTTAAGCCGTCGAGCTTCACGTATTGGACCGAAAGTCGCATTCTTTCCGGAAGCCTTTCAAGGAGCCTGGTAAGATCGAACTGGCTTTCGGTGGCGACGCTGTCGTCAGATGCCAAAATATTTTCGGCGTTTTCCAGAGGGACGCTCGCCGTCGACGCCCGGGTGCGCCGCAAATGATCGATAAGCTTGTAGCGTGCAATGGCATACAGCCACGGCGTTAGCGGCTGCTCAGGGTCGTAGGTATGACGCTGCGTGTGGATGACAATTAAGGCCTCCTGCATGAGATCCTCAGCTTCTTCGGCCGTGCGTCCGGCTCGTACGAGCTTGCTCTTGTAATAGCTTCGCAAGTATCCGCTCAACACCGTCAGCAACGATCGATGTGCGATAGAATCTCCCAGGAGACTGGCCGCCATCAGTTCCTTGAGGTCAGACTCCTTTGTCATCTCTCCCTCTTTGGATTCGTATGAGAGAGCCACGGGGTTACACGCTCACGAGATCGTGAACCGCATGCATTGGATGAGGGACAGCGCCGCTGGCTTGTCCCTCGATCATCGTCATTCGCGGGATGCTGGCCAAGTCGGGACAATTGGAGATCCCTCCACCGATCATGCCGTTCCGAATTTCGCAAATTCAGCCGAGAATATGGCTCGTGTTTAACTGCGCATTGAATGCATCTAAAACCGTCTCTCTCCAACCAGAAGGATTCCAACGCGCTACAATCGGGCTGCGAGGGGTTGAAACACTTCCGTCCTGCATCCGTAGGGCAAATCTCGTAACTATCCAGAGGCATGGGTTGTGGTCCTGAGTTAAGGCCAATCAGACGCGACGCCTCGGCGTGTGGCGTTTGCCACGGGAAGCCAACGACGTGCTCGCGTAGGAGCGCTTTAGATCAGGACTGGTATTTCGGAGGAAATGGGTCCGGCGCGGACCAATAATCGTCAATCCCCAAAACAAAACGGGGATATTCAATCGCGAAGGGGACGAACTGCAAATCAATAGACGAAATTGGTAGCACGGCCTGCGTCGTGGCGCATGATAACTGGCAGACAGATGCTGCCTTGTTCGTCGGGGCACAATCGTCACAGCAATTGTGCGTCGGCGACGGCCATACCGAGGCTATCGATTGAGCGACCGCGGATGGTACTCCCGGACCATGTATTGCAATGGTCAAAACAACGGCTGCCGCCAGCAGCCGCCTGACCCATTGAGAGGTGCATTTTCTGATCACGATAGCCGCACGGTATCGTTTTCTTACCGCTTTGCAATAAGGCTACCGATGTGCAGCACAAATGACCAGCCCACACAGGGGTCAGCTGCGGGACGGCCCGGCGGGAGAGTCCAACAGCACTCACATCGCCGTGATTTGTAACCAACAGGGCCTCCTTTCCGAACTCATTTCTGTGTGCGGTCCATTCAGGATCGGACCACCGAGATATCCGGGAGGTAAAAATGCGCAAATCGAGCTTGGTTGCAGTACTATCGTTGGTGCTGGTCGCGTCCGCATCGCCAAGCTTTGCGCGCGTGACCGGGACGGAGACCCGTCCGGGTCCCCACAAAACCATGACCGCGGAGCGAATGGCACCTGCGGTGCCCCGCACCGATCGGGCCGTTGCTCCACGTCCGCGCCCGAAAACTTGCAACTATCGCGGAGGACCCAAAACGGGCATCTGGTCGTGCGAATAATCTTGCAGGACTCACAGGGCAACGCCACTCGCAGCACGAGCAGGCTGCCTGACTGTTCCGGGAGCAGCGATCGATCGGTCCGATCCCAGACGAAGAGACCCGCGCCCTTCTTTGAGAATGTGCGACACTGCCGCGCGGGGGATCAAACCAATGCGATGGGGTCATCGCACTCGGGTCTTAACGATCGAGAGCCCGATCCAACATCCGCTCTTTCGCGCAACGCCTCGGGCCGCAATCATCTGATTTTGAACGGGATGATGATGTCGCCGCCGAACGTGAATTGCGAACGCTTCGTTCCGGCGCCGAATGGCGTCGTTCCGTTCAGCGAGGTATCGTAACGAATTTCGGGCCTGACAACCAGGCCGTCGAGTTCTTTGGGTACGGGGGGCTTGATCGCAAGTCCGACCGTCAGCGCACCGTACGTCATCGCTCCGCCGCTGATCGCTGTGCCCAACGGGTTGCCGTGCTCGATTCTGACGAAATCCAGGTTGCCGGGGAAAGCGGCAACGAAGAAACCATTGTTGTCTCGCCAGACCTCTCCGCGGCCAGTGATCTTGAGCCAGTCGTTGAGAGCATAGGTGACGTATTGTGCCACACCGCCGCCTGTCGCGTTGAAGCCATCATCACGAATGTAGTTGAGGTCGGTCGTCAGGGTAAGCTTGTCGGTTGCCTTCCAGACGATCGTCACATCATTGAGATAACGCAGAGCGCTATTCGGATTGACACCGGCAAGCACGACCGACGAGACATTGGGATTTTCCGGGCCGATATGGGTCGTTGCCAAAACGGTCAGTGCACCATCCAACAAATTCAGACCGATACCGCCGTGGAACGCCGCGGCCGCGTTGTTGTCGCCACTATTGAAGTTATCGAACCTATTGCCGAAGGTCGTATTCACGCCGGTGTCGATGCCAGCATAAACGTCAAGGATTGGGCTCACATGTGTGGTCGTCATCACTCCGGTGTGCTTGAAAGGAATGCCGAAATTAAAGATGTAGGAATGCGAGTAGAGTGCATTATCCGGCGCGTAAATAACTTCGGCGCCTTCCAGGGTGACGTATTGTCCGACCTTGACATCCACGCCGCCCGACGTGAGCCACGGCAAATGAAACAGAGCGTGCGCTTCGACGATGTCAAACTGATTGCGGCCGCTGATTGACTGATCCAATTCTCCCAGAAAATGCGTGTACCGCGCATCCGAGCCGTACATCGCCTGGAACTTGAAGCCGAAATCATATCCGGTTGCTTTGGGATCAAGCGGGCGCTGAACCGTTAGCAACGCCTGGTTCATCAACAGGGAATTGGCTTTATCGGTGAAGAGGTGGCCAAAATTGATGCCGCCGGAAGGCCCCTCGTTGAAGGTGGTCCCCGCTTGCACATGGCCGGTTATCGTGACGGTATCCCACCAGGACGGCAACGCAGGCGCGGGATTGCGCGCTTTAATCGTCAAATCTGCAGCCGTCGCGCCGCCGACTGATAAAATCAAAACGACCAGTCCGAGCAGCACACCCTTCCGCATTGTAGCCCCCCAGCGCGACGTCAACCTATAATTTCCGTCTCACATTCGAATTCGTCAAAATCGTATCACGCCCTTTCACGCGGGGCTGTGACGCAGCACCCAGAGTTCGACCGCAGCAATGGTTGCGATGACGATCCCCACCACGAGATGCACCTGCATCGCCATGGTATCGTCGTTGAAGCTGAGGACCCAGGGGCACACTGCCAACCATGAGCCGATCGTCAGATTGATCCATTCTTCCGACTCGAAAAACGCAGGAATTGAAACCGAGTCGAGAAGGTCGGCAAGCGAAAAGATCGCGACTGTGATGATAGTGGCCCCTGCCATCCAGGATGTATGCCATCCGAGGGGCGATCTGAATCCAAGTAACCAAGGTGACAGAAACAGGAACCCGCCCAATGCGAGGTTGATAGCGTCGACGAAAGCTTCCGTTTTCCAGTTTCGCTTGAACATGGCGACCTCACTTCATGAAGGCCACACAACGCAACTTACAATAATAGTATAGTCCCGTTCGCTTGGAATGTTCCAGCGATTTCCGACTTGTGACTTCGGGGGTTGCGGGGCGTTGGCTGTGTGATCCTCACGAGGTCCGGACGCCGCCGCGGCCTCAGAGGGCTTGCCTCATGCCAGCGAGATGGCGGTGGGTCAGCAGAAATCCCGCGGGGAATTATATTTTGTGTAACCGGGCGGGTGTTTCTTCCGAATTGCATAGAAGAACAGCAAATGTATCGCGCAGGATATCGACGCGCGATAAAACGGCCAAAACGGCCCCTCAAAGGCCAGCTGCGGCTCGCGCTGTTAGAGGCTGCCGCCAGAGGCGGCGAGTGCCTCTATTCCGCCATCCGTCTGTTGCGGGCACCTGAGTATCGACCATGGAGGCCGGCCGATGCATGCAAACATAATCTGACTGGCGAAGAGTTTGATCATCCGCACTTCCTCATTTCGAGCCAGGAGCGAATACGCGATGGCGATGATAGGAAAAGCCGCGAGCGAGAATATTGTCGGCAATCGATCGCCAGAATTCTACAATCCAATAGCGGTTGAAGCCAGATTAGCTCCCTTGACCCGTCGATCGCTGGAAGGACTATCTGTTTATAGAAGGAGTTGAAGCAATGGAATCGAATAAGAATCTGACGAACGCGACCTCGGACTCTCCGGTGGTTGGCAGTGAGCGCGGCTGGCTCAGTGGATGGGGCGGCCTTGCGGCCTGCGTAGTCGCCTTCGGCGGTGCCATCCTTATGCTCGGTGGTACGCAGAGCTTTGGAAAGTTACTGCCTCTGCTATTCTTGCTGCCGTGTGCAATCATGATGTTCATGTGCATGAAAAATATGGATGGCAATCAGAATGACGCGGGCAGTTCGAATATCAAAACTAGTATTCACAAAACCGGTTCTGACGACGGACGTTGACCCTGAGGCTCAGGAAAGAAATTTGCCGGGTAGTAGATTGTGGCTGTCGGTCCGGAGAGAAGGCGGCGTGTCACGTACCACCGTTCTTATCTTTCGTAAGAGAAGCCGGGTCGCTCCGTCCAAGCCTGATTTTTGAACGGCATTTCAGCATCATCGCTGTTAGTGGTGTTGATCACATCGCTCCGAGCGTGCCGCGAGAAGACAAGTGATCGTGGCTTATCGAACGTCTTAGACCAAGAAGCGAAGTATGCAATTGCCGTCATCAGCGAAAGTCCAGCTACGCTAACGAGGATTTGTGCCCACACGGTCCGCGAGCCTGACTCCAATACGAAATGGGCCAAGAATGACAGGATAATTCCTGAACAGAAGACGTGGAGAGACTGTTCTCCGCATTTGATCAGAGGTTGAAGAATACGGCATTGCAAGCCGCTCCAGTTCACGCGCAGAAGCCGTGTCGCGAACAGTGCAATGAACGCAAAATGGATCACGCGGTAAGGGGCTAGATCGGTTTTGTCATTTGGATTGAATGCGTCAAAGAGCCATTTTGGGAATTCATTCGCCAGATTCGGGATATGACCAGCCATCGTCATCGCGAATGAAAACAGCAGATAGACGACTCCAATATACAGAAGACTTGGTGAGCTAATGAGATGGCGAAACCGCTTTGCGCCGCTCACAGCAAACCATGCGCCAAGGATGAATAGCAACTGCCACGTAAAGGGATTAAAATACCATGCTCCTCTGGGGTAGGCGGACAAATTCCAGCCGAAATGTCGCGCAGCGAGGTAGATGCACAATGATCCCAACATCGTAGCATCAGGCAACCGCAGCATGAGCCACATAATTGACGGCATAATTGTCAAAAGGACAATGTAGAGGGGGAGCACGTCCATGTTGAGGGGCTTGAAACGGAGGAGCAAGCCCTGGGTAAGGAGGTCGAAGGGGTTGGCCAGCAAACCGGCAATATTGAATTCATTTATCAGATCAGGATTATCGTAACTCTGTGCGATATGGCCGATCACGGCCACATACAACACAAACAAGAAAATATGCGCGACGTAAAGCTGCCAGACGCGCTTCATCAACCAGGACGTTCCCGCAACAAAGCCGCGGCGAAGCATAATATTCGCGCAAACCAGCGATGTCATGTATCCTGATATAAAAATGAAAAGCTCGGCCGCATCACTGAAGCCATAGTTTCTGATCGTGATCCACGCGACAACGTTGTTTGGAATATGGTCAAGAAAGATTGCCCAGTTGGCGATGCCACGAAAAAGATCAAGACGATGATCGCGGCCGCTGATTGGAAGAGTGGCATTGGCAGGCATGGGTATCGTTTTTCCTTTTCCGACCGCTTGCGTGCGGTAGCCCTGTTCGCGCTCGAAGGATTATTCGAAGAGGCGGAGCGCGCTTGGAGCACGCGACGTGGGACTCGGACGCACTCACCCGCTATGAAGATTGCCTTCACGATTGTCACGCGACGCAGTCTGCTTGGTAATCGTCACAAGGGAGTTCGAAGAGACCGCTTTGTTGGTTACAAGTTCACGCTGATGTGAGCGGCCGGGCGACCTCGCAGCGATAAATGATGGTGATAGTTTGATGTCGTCCGGAATTGTCACGAATGACGGGACACTCGATCAGCGGGTAACCGATCCGCGGCATCGCGTACCAGGTAATGAAATGCCGTTCGACAGCATCAAGGATGCCGGTACTCACGCAGACCTGCTGGCGTTCTTCAGACTGACTACTAAGCCCGGAGCTACATCCGAACGGACCGCTCAGACCCAGATGAAGGCTATGATGGGTGGGAGCGGTCGCGGTCCGAATCTGAAAGTCTGGAGCCTGCCGGACAGGTCAAATCACTGTCGCGATACCTATCCCGCCACTGCCGACGGCAGGACGCGTGCGTTTTGGGCACGCAACCTCCGCTTCATGACGGGCACAAGCAAGGACGGACCGGAGGAGGATGCGCCCGCGATCATGCCTGCGGGAATGATGGGTGATTGTGTCGCGGCGATCTTCGCCGAGCCGGGACGGACAAGCTTATCGAGCAGCATTGCGAGAGGGTGAGGTCGGTCGGGCCCCCGTCGATGCCCAGATTTTTGTCCGCAAGGCATCGCCGTTTGCAATCGAGCCGGATTGTCCTGCGAATTAATAGAGACGTCGCGCACGACGCGTCACAAGACCGATTGCCGACATCAGTAAAGAGGCAGCGATTTCGTTGCGAGACGATCGTGAGCGCCTCAAGAGGCACAAAGGGGCCAAAGCTGGATTATGCCACCCATATGACGTTCAGCGTTTCGGCACCGAAGGAAAGCCAGCGCCAGTCGTCGCATTCGTCAGATCCTTGACCTCTACCCGCGCATCATCGAACACAACGACTGCCGTTTTTTCCTTGAACGAAACGGTGACTTTTGAGACGCCGGAAACCTTCTCGATGGTCTTTTTGACCATGTAAGGACAGGCTTCGCAGTACATGTTGTCCACCACCAGGGTGACGGTTCGTTGCTCCGCCATTGCCCCGCCGGAGGAAACGATAAGCAACCCGAGCGCCAGCGAGGTGGGGAACTTTGTCATTGATCTCTCCATCATGATGTCAGCAAGGGCCAAAGGACGTTGAACGCGATCGCAGCGACAACCAATATCGTCGCGACGACGAGCGCGGGATTTACGAATTTACTCGCCGATCGAATTGAGCATGCTGCATCTCTTTTTTGGTTCGATGAGCGATACCACAGCCAATATCCACACCCAAGACAGGCAACAGCTACGGCAATGAAGTAAGGCTGATAAGGGGCGAGCCGAACCAGCGTGCCTATCCATGAAGCGCTGGCTCCTAAGGTAAAAAGAGGCAGCGGCAGCATGCAGCACGACGACACCGCAGCAGTGCCCAGTAGACCACCCGCCGCCGCGGCATTTTGCAGGCGCGTCACGTCGCGAGGACCATCGGCTTCTCTGCTCGTCATGATGCCAGCCTGTCAAACCGCCAGTTCGGGGATCCAGATGTACACCGCGTTCAACATGTAGAAGCCCATCGCGATCAGCAGCACGCCACCAGCAATCTCGAAACCTCGCCGGTATCGGGCAAGGCGGCTGAGGTTTTCAAGCCAACTGACGGCGAATGCACCGATGGCGATCGGCACGGCGCGGCCGAGAGCGAACGCAAGAAGCAACACCACGCCAAGCCAGACCGACCCGATTCCCGCCGTGACACCGAGCAACACCACCAAGGTCGGCGTGCAGATAGGGCACACCGCGATGGCGAACGGAATCCCGAGAAGGAATGCTCCCCACGCGGCGGCTGGGCGGCTTGCTCGAAAACCGAACGACGGCAGCGGTATTCGAAGCCAGCCGACCCACATCAGGCCCAGGATGATCAACAACGGCCCGAGAAAAAGCCCCCAGCCTCGTCCAGCGATATCCGCGGCCCATTTCCCGCCCAATCCAGCGATCAGGCCAAGAACCACATGGGTGAGAACCATGGCCAGGATGAACATGGCGCCGAATAGGAATGCCTGGCCCTTGTCCCGTCCCTTGGTGACGTAGGCCAGCGAAACCGGGATCGAAGCCAAAGCAACCGGATTGAAGCTGAACACAAGCCCGGTCAGAAACGCGACGCCCGCGGCGGCGACGCCCACATGCTCCACTGCCAGCCGTAGCGATTCCGCATTCATCATTCGCGCCCTTTACTTCGCTCGATCAGCGCCGTGCGCAGTTGCGCTACAGTCGGCATTGACGTGAAAACGAGTTTTCCGTCGACCGCGATGGACGGGAGCGTCAGCACGCCGAGTTCGACCGCATAATCGAGTTCATCGAGAACATTCAGTTCTCGCCACTCCAGATTTTTCACCGTTTTCTGGGCGGTCGTGCGGAGCCTGGCGTGCGCGGCGATGCATTCGGGGCAGCCGGGGGTATAGAACATCTCGACTTTCATGGATCAATGCACCGGTGTCTTGACCTTGGCTCGTTCCAAAGCGGCGATAATCGTGCACTCGTTCACTGGCTGGGTTTCGTTCGCACAGTCGGCAATCAGTTGATCGAGCGCCTTGGACATCGCCTTCATCGCGCGAATCTTGCTTTCGATCTGCAATTTCTTCTCGACGGCCCGGGTGCGGACGTCGCCGCAACAAGCCTTGTCGCGTCCCCGCAAGACAAGGAGGTCGCGTATCTCGGCGAGCGTGAAGCCGCAGTTCTGGGCATGCTTGATGAAGCGGATGCGCCGTGCCGAGTCCTTGTCGTACAGCCGATAGCCTGCAGGACTCTTCCCTGCAGGCTCGACCAGGCCTTCCTGTTCGTAATAGCGCAAGGTGTCGTTGCTGACGCTTGTGAGGGAAGCCAATTTGCCGATTGTGAACATGCAGTTTCTCCAGCATGTATTGTAGACTGCGGAGTATACTCCAGGGTCAAGCGCATCGTCGGGGTATCGACCCTGCCGCACGAAGGTCTGGATATGGTATCCTGGCCAGCCTGCATCACCCTTGGGTGGACTTCGTTGGGCGCGCGGACGGGACCTCGGAACGGAACAACACCAAGGACAACAAGGCGAGGGTCATCTCGACGACTGCGAACACGCCCAACGCGGCCGCGAAGCTATAACGGAGCAGTTCGCCGAAGATGAGGCTACCGAGACCGAACCCGACGAAGAGCATGAAGACGTTCAACCCCATCGCCTGTCCGGCACGTTTGCCGCCGAGCGAGGTAACTATCCCTGCGAAAAGCGGTTGGGTCATGTCGTAGCCCAGGGACAGCACCATCGCGACGACGGGGGCGAGGACCATCGGGAAGCCGAGCATCAGTGCCGCCGCGGCAACAGCACTCAACAAAAGGCCAACGGGTATCAATCTGGCACGGCCGAAGCGATCCGCCGCCCGACCGATCAGCGGCCCCATGAGGAGGCCGGGCACGCCATAACCGAGGAGCGCGAGGCCAATTCCGATGGGCCCGACGCCGTATCGCTGTTCGAAGTACACGCCAAGCCAGGTGAAGACGCCGGAATGGAACATCGAGTTGACGAGGACATAACCATAGGTGCGCCGCCCACGCGGCGTCCCGAGCAGATCCTTGTAGCCGCGGACCAGATCCCGGAGCGTGGCGGTCACCGATTGAGCCGTGGCGGCAATGACGGATCGATAGGGCAGAAGGACAAGCAGGAGCGCCGCGCCGACAGCCCCGACCACGACGAACAAACCTTGCCAGCCGACGAACGGCACAATCATCGCGCCCAGCGGCGAACCGAAGGCCATGCCGCCTGCCATCGCGCCGAACAGCCAACCGAGCGGTCGGCCCCGCTGTTCGTAGGGATACAGTCGTCCAACCAGCGCCAACGCGAGCGGAACGACGCCGCTTGCGCCGATTCCCGTCACGATCCGCCACAGTGCGAGCTGTTCGATGGACTGCGCGGTTGCCGTCAGCATGGTGAGCGCCGAGAAAGCCGCCAAGGACACGAACATCACGCGGTGGATTCCGAGCCGATCCGCCAGAATGCCGTATGCGAGGGTCGCGATCCCATAGGGGATCAGGTATGCCGGCACGATGAAACCGACGGTTTGGACCGAGGTTCCGAAGGCGTTCGACAGGGCCGGTATGATCGGCGCCACCATGTAGGCCTGAAAGAAGATGACGAAGGTCGCCGCGGCAAGCGTCCGGAGGAGACGCTCGCGCCGCCGAGCGTCGATCGCGTCCGCCGCCACTCGCTGCACTTTCACGGGATCATCCTGTGCCATGTTACGCCGCCGGCGATGTTGCGCCAGCAATCGGACGCCCGACACTCCGGATCGCATCAAAAAAGAGCCGCGGCGTTCCCCATAGCGAGTTGATGAAAATCGCAGTGACGCTGACGGCCATCGCCACCATCGCCCACACTGGATGGATCAGGCCGGTGGCGGCCAGTGGAATACCGAGGCCGTTGAAGAGAAAGGCGAGGGCGAAGTTCTGAACCATCTTGCTGTAGCTCCGGCGGCTGATATCGCGGGCGACCGGAAGCGCATCGAGACGATTGGACAGGATGATGATGTCCGCCGATTCGATCGCGATATCGGTGCCGCTGCCCATGGCGATGCCGATATTGGCCTGCATGAGGGCGGGGGCGTCGTTGATGCCATCGCCGACCATCGCGACCCGACTGTTGATCTGAAGCTCCCGGACCATTCTGGCCTTGTCCTGGGGCAAGACTCCGGCGTGGATCTCGTCGATGCCAACGTCCCGACCGACCCGCTGTGCCGCGCGCTCGTTGTCACCGGTGACGAGGATCGTCCCGAGACCTGCCTTACGCAATGCAGCGACGGCCGAGACGGCGTCCGGTCGGAGTGCATCGCCCAAGGCAACAATACCCAACGTGCGCCCATCGCGAGCGACGGCGATCACGGTGCGTCCTGAGGTCTCCAGGCTCTCGATGTCGTCTTGAAGAGGCGTGAGGTCGATATCCCGGTCGGCGAGGAAACGCGGACTGCCGACGTGGACCTCGCGGGCGTCGATGCGTGCGACGATGCCCTTTCCGGGGAACGCCTCGAATGATTCAACGTCGCGAGGCGTTGCGCCGTGATCGAAAGCCGCCTTGATCACCGCCCGTGCCAGCGGGTGCTCCGACGATGCCTCGGCGGCGGCGGCAATAGCGAGCAGTTCTTGTTCACCTACATCCACGGCTCTGATCTCCCGCACCGTTGGACGACCCTCGGTGAGCGTGCCTGTCTTGTCGAGGATGATTTGCGTCACCGTCCGGAAGCCCTGGAAGGCTTCGCCAGTCCGCATCAGGATGCCGTGTTCGGCGGCCTGACCGGCACCGCGTACGATGGAGAGCGGCGCTGAGATGCCAATGGCACATGGGTAACCCATCACCAGGACGCTCAGACCAGCGAACACCGCACGTTCGACGTCCACAGAACCCGTGCCGAGCCAGGAGCCGATGAGCCAGCCAATGAAGGCAAGGGCGGCGATCAACAGAACGGTCGGCGTGTAGACCCGTAGCACGCGATCAACCAGATGAAGAAGACCGGGCTTCAGCGCCCGCGCGTCCTCGACATGACGGATCACTTGATGCAGGAAGCTGCCTTCTCCGACCGCCGTGATCCTCAGCAGGAGGGTGCCCGTGCTGTTGACCGAGCCGCCGATGACGGAGTCTCCCGCGGTCTTCTCGATCGGGACGGCCTCGCCGGTCACCAATGATTGGTCAACGCCGGAATGACCGTCGACCACCGTACCATCTGCGGGGATGCGCTCGCCGGGGCGAATCCGCGCAAGATCGCCGATCCTCACCTCATCAATCGGCAGTTCCAGTTCCTCGGTGCCGCGCACGACGCGGGCGGTCTCCGGTTGCAGGTCCAGCAGGCGCTTCACCGCCTGCGAACTTCGCGTCTTCACGATGAGCGAAAGCCACTCCGAGAAAATATGATAGGTGCCGACCATCACCGAAACGGCGAAGAAGGCCGCGGTGGGATAGCCGGGCCGATCGAGGATCAGCCCGATGACACCGCCGGCTATCCCGGCGAACGCGCCGATCTCCAGCAGCACGTGCTGATTGAGGATGCCACGGCGCAGCGCCTGAACCGCCATGTAGAGAATGTGCCGCCCCACTCCGAAGACCAGCATCAGAGCCAAGGCACCCGCAAGCCAAGGTGCCGCGTCCGTCAGATATCCCTGCAGATTGAGGTAAAGCAGGCTCAGCGCCATGACCGTTAGGCCCAACGCGGCACCGATGGCGGTCCACAATCCGCTTGATCGCAACACCAGGAAGACAAACCCTCCAAGACTGAGGCACACCATGGCCGGAAGAAAGCCGATCCAGCCCACGGCCGGATCGGCAATGATGGGAATTGCCGCGACACTGAGAACAACCGCGAGAACGAAACGCCGGGCCTCGCGCACCAGATCGCGCTCTTCGTCTTCGAAGGCCCTGAGCTTGCGGGGATCGGAAATCGTGTAGCCGATGTCGCGCAACGTTTGGAGCAGATGTTCGGGACGCGCAATTGTTGGATCGTACTCAACCAATGCCTGTTCATGCGTCAGGCTCACGGCTACCTTGTCGACGCCGGGCATGCGAGCGAGCGCTTTCTCGATGGTGCCGGTGCAAAGCGAGCAATGCAGGCCGCCGATCCGGGCGCGAATCTTTCTGCGATTTGGCCGCGTCGACGGCTCCTCTGTCCAAAGCCCGGATTGGGAGGCGGTTGCGGTTGAAAGAGCCATCGGAGTCTCCGTGGGCACGCGTTGAAACGGGAAAACGAGATGGGTCCGTAACGAAAATTAATCGCGTGCCACGACCCGAAAGCCGGGTTTTTGAATCGTATCCACGAGCCGTTCCTCCTCGATGGATTGGGGATCGTAGAGCACGCGTGCCGACCCCTCGTCGAACGACACCTCGGCCACTCGCACCCCGGGTTCCTTTTCCACGAGTTTTTTGATCGTGTTGGCGCAGGCGTCGCAGTTCATGCCTTCGATTTTGAATGTCGTCGTTTTCATCCGATGCTCCAATTTGAGATATTGCGGTATTGGAGCGATGCTAACCCTTGGAGGTACCTCCTAGGTCAATCGGCTAAAGGCGTCGTTTTCTAGGGTCAGGACTCATTGATCAGAGCCAGAAGATAACAGTGGCTGCGATGCAGATGGCGGACATGAAGGTGTGTGCGCATCGGTCGTAACGGGTGTGGATGCGCCGCCAGTCCTTGAGCCTGCCGAACATGTTCTCGATCTTGTGCCGCTGACGATAGAGTTTGCGGTCATGTTCGATCGGGTTTTTGCGGTTCGACTTCGATGGGATGCAGGCCATGATCCCTCGTTCGGCGAGAGCTCGGCGAAACCAGTCGGCATCGTAGCCCTTGTCGGCAAGCAACTGGCTAGCGGGCGGCAACGCATCGAGCATCAACGCCGCCCCCTTGTAGTCGCTCATCTGGCCTTCGCTGAGCAGCATGACGACGGGGCGCCCCTGACCGTCGCAGACGGCATGCAGCTTTGAGTTCAGGCCGCCTTTCGTGCGCCCGATACGTCGGGGAACAGGCCCTTTTTTAAAAGGCTGGCAGCCGTGCGATGCGCCTTCAGATGCGTCGCATCGATCATCAGGCGAGATGGCTTACCAGCCTTGCGCGCCAGTTCGGCAAAGATCTTGTTGAACACGCCGAGACGGCTCCAGCGCACGAACCGGTTATAGATCGTCTTGTGCGGACCATAGCCGGGTGGCGCATCGCGCCAGCGCAAACCATTTCGGATGACGAAGACGATGCCGCTGATCACCCGCCGGTCATCAACCCGCGCAATCCCGTGCGACAATGGAAAATACGGTTCGATCCGGCGCATCTGCGCCTCCGATAGCAGCAAAAGATCAGTCATGGCGATGCCTCCCAGCATCACCATTGAATCAATCCGCCAACCATCGCGCAACAAATTTAATGGGTCCTGAGCCTAGGGGCTGCACATGGGCTTTGAGCGACGTTCGTTTGTCACGCTGGTGGCCGATGCGTAGCCACCTCGAGTTGTGGGGGACTGCGTACGGCTTCTTCAATCCATTGACCGGCATGGCGATGCCCGCGGCCGGTGTTATTGTCAGTGCACTTTGGGACATCGCCGGGCCGAAGGTGACGTTCCTTGCGGACCGCGGCTTCACAACGCTTACGCTCGCCGGAGCCGCCGCCATAGGCGCAAAAATTGCGCGGACTACCTGATCACCGCGGCGTGGAGTTCCGACAGACTCTGAGTGACCTGATGAGGCACAATGGCTCTTCGCGATCGCGATTGGTGCTTGTTTCTAGGAAAAGACACCGATGAGCATCATCGGACAGGACGCTTTTGCAACTATCGAATGGTGTACTTCATTCGCCCCGGCGTCCCTTGTGGATTGGTCGCGTTTTGCTGGCTGCATCGATCAACGTACCGTTTATCCGATGACGGAAACGGCAGGCTCTGAAAAGTCTCGTCTCAGCTTGGAGAAACAGTAGGTCGCACGGCATGCAATTTGATACTGGCCGTCGCATCAAATGCGACGCAATTGCAAGTGATGCCGACGGGTTGTGTCCCTGTAAGGGGTGTAATAAACGACGCGCCACTGGACCAGCACGAGATGCCGGAATCGTTGAAAGATACCCATGAACCACATTCATACGCTTGCCATCGGCAGCATCGTCGTCGGTTTCGTGGTCCTCGGCCTGAAGTATCTCGCCTATCATCTGACGGGCAGCGTAGCGCTTCTCTCCGATGCCATCGAGAGCATCGTCAACGTGGTGACGGCCGTGGTGGCGCTGCTTGCTATCCGCTGGAGTGCCAAGCCGGCAGACGACGAGCATCCCTATGGACATCACAAAGCCGAGTATTTTTCCGCCGTCGTGGAAGGCGTGCTGATCATCGTCGCGGCACTCTCGATTCTTCGAGAGGCATATTTTGGTTTTCTTGCGCCAAAACTACTGGAGACGCCATGGCAGGGGCTCGCCGTAAACGCGTTGGCGGGCTTCATCAATGCGGGGTGGGCGTGGCTTTTGATCAGTCGGGGCCGACATCTGAAATCACCGGCACTAGTCGCCGATGGACGTCATCTTTTCACCGACGTGATCTCTTCGGTCGGAGTGGTGGGTGGCGTTGGCGTAGCGGCTATTTCAGGTTGGGCCATTCTTGATCCCGCGCTGGCGGCCGCTGTTGCTTTGAACATTTTGTGGTCGGGCTGGGGTCTCATGAGAGAATCGGTCAGCGGGTTGATGGACGAAGCCATCGCTCCGAAGACGTTGGCGCGGATTCGGGAGATCATTTCAACCAAGGCTGAAGGCGCGATCGAGGCGCATGATTTGCGTAGCCGTCATGCCGGACGCATGACATTCATTGATTTCCATCTGGTGGTTGACGGCAGCACCACCGTTTCCATAGCCCACGATATTTGCGATCGGCTTGAAAGGGCGATCAAGCAGGAGATTGGCGATGCGCTGATCACGATTCACGTGGAGCCAGACAACAAGGCCAAGCACTCCGGCATCGTGGTTTTGTGACAGCTCGTTCGCTAACGTTGCGTTAACACATCGCGATGACTGAGCCGTGCCGAAGCCGGTTCTCGGCAGGCCGCCGACCGCTTGACTGCTGGAAGGGCACAGGTGTCGGTTGCGGTCGGCGATCAAGGGATTCCGCGCTGCATTCGTTGCGAAAGCAGCCATGAAGCAATTCAGAAGATGCCCCAGCCCAGCGAGAACGTCGGGGCATAGGCGACTCTCGCCCTTCTCCGGCAACAGCTTCTCAATAGCACACGAGCTCGCGGCGGCCGACGACGTGGCCCCATTGATTTATGTGGCGCCTTCGCACGACATAGCAGCCATCATTGTCATAGTAGTTGTTGTAGTAATAGGGCGCGCCAAAGGCTGCCAGCGCGAACGTGGGGCCGAAGAAGAAGCGGCGATGGTGGAAGCGGTGGTCCGCGAAGAAAGCCCGGTTTGTGGCGAACCCAAAGTGAACGAACGGACGTCCCGCGAATCCGCCCATCCGCAAGCCACCACCATGGAAGCCACCACCGTGGAAGCCACCACCGTGGAAGCCACCACCGTGGAAGCCACCACTCATGCTGCCGTAGAAGCCTCCCATGCCACCGCCGCCGAAACGCGCCTCGGCCGGGCCGGACCAAGTCATCACGCCCGCAGTGACAAACGCAGCAGCAAGCGCGGCAATTGTCTTTCTAATTGTAGGTGTGGAGGTCATGACGTTTCTCCCATCATGAGAGATATCGCCCCCACATAAAATCTTTCACGGGGCAGATAAACCATCAATGAACATCGATTGGCGTCCGCGCGCAACATCACGGGGTTTCATCAAATGACCGTGTTAGTACGGACGGCTACGATCGTTCGAACGATCCGACAACTATTGCCCGAGATCTTCGGGTCCGCGTCATAAACAACGCAAACAATTCTTCTTGCGTGTGGTGATTGCCGCAGAGATCTTATGCATACTCCATTCCACGCCATTGACAGAACGACGCGGCGTTGCGGATTGCGGGCCAACGCGTTGTGTCCCGCCCGAAGATTGCGATGCAGCCTTCACCGAGCCGCTCCCGCCTAACGGAGCTTCCCATCCGGAAGAGCGAGAGTTGACGACATCAGTTCTGAAGCCGCTTTGCTTCATCGCGCTGCGAGAGTCGCGGCCGCGCATCAAGTGGATGACGGCCGCATTTCGAACAGTGCATCAATGATCGGGCAGTCCGGCACCTGATTGCCCTTGCACTGTTTCGCCATGTCCGACATCACTTGTTCCAGACGTCGCAGGTCTGCAATCTTCTGGCGAATTGCAGCGAGATGCTCGACGGTGAGCGCATGCACCTCCCGACAGGTGTAGGTTTGTCCGTCGACCAGATGAAGCAAGCCGCGCAGCTCATCAAGGCTGAAGCCAAGCTCCCGACCTCGACGAATGAAGTGCAACCGTCTGACATGATCTAGCCCATAGATGCGGTAGCCGCCTGGGCTTCGGGCTGGTGCGGGCATGATACCGATCTTCTCGTAGTAGCGGATCGTCTCGATATGGACGCCACTGTGCTTGGACAGAGCCCCGATCGAAAACGCTTCGGTCTGCTTCATTCTTGCCCTCACACACCCGTGAGAAATTCGCGCTTGACCCTGTAGCCACTACAGACCCTAGGTTCACCATAGACCAATTCCGGGAGCGTGCTCAATGACAGTGCGACGCGAGACAACGGTGCTGCCAAGCACGGCCATGACGCCGCCGCGAAAGGGCTTTGACGGCGCGGCGGTGCTGTCGGTTGGCGGCATCCTCGCGGCACTTGGCGCGGCGACCTGTTGCGTGGTGCCGTTTGCACTGTTCGTCGCCGGCGTCAGCGGCGCCTGGATCGGCAACCTGACTGCGCTCAAGCCGTATCAACCCTTGTTCGTCGGACTTGCCGTCGTCTGCCTCGGCGGCGGCTACTATGCCGTCTACCGCAAGCCGAAGGCGGCCGATTGCGTCGAAGGCTCCTACTGCGCTCGCCCATCGTCGAACCGGAACGCCAAGATCGGGCTGTGGGTTGCGACCGTTCTGATCGTGATCGCCGTGGGGTTCCCGTACGCCGCGCGCCTCTTCCTCGATGCCTGACCACAAGGAGATGATCCATGAAGATTTTGCCCTTCGTTGCGCTGACCGCAACCCTGTTCTCGTCCGGCGCTGCTTTCGCTACTGAGCAAACCGTGACGCTGAATGTCGCCAACGCCACCTGTGAACTCTGCGGCCCGATCGTAAAAGGCTCGCTCAGCAAGGTGTCCGGCGTGCTCGATGTTCAGATATCGGAGGCGGATGGCGCCGCGATCGCAAAGGTACGTTTCGAGGACAGCCGCACGAATGTCCCCGCACTCATCACGGCGACCACCAATGCCGGCTATCCCTCGCGCATCGTGCAATAGGGCCGCGTCAGTATGACCGTCGCGAAACTCTTCGTCATCGGCGCGGGGAGTGTGCTTCCCGCGGGCCTTCTGCGGCTGACTGCTGCAGGATGGACGCGAACACATGAAAGTTGAAGCCATGAATGACTGCTGCGCTTCGCCTGCGGGCAACGGCAATGACCAATACGATCTTGTCGTCGTCGGCGCCGGATCGGCGGGCTTCTCGGCCGCAATCACCGCGGCGGGGCAGGGTGCGCAGGTCGCGCTCGTCGGGAACGGCACGATCGGCGGCACCTGCGTCAACATCGGCTGTGTGCCCTCGAAAACGCTGATCCGCGCTGCTGAGACCGTGCACCACGCCAATATTGCATCAACCCGGTTTGACGGCATTGAAAGCAGGGCGCGCATGGTCGATTGGGCCGCACAGATCGCCCAGAAGGATGCGCTGGTCGCGAGTCTCCGTCAGACGAAGTACGCCGACCTTCTTCCAGAATACAACAACGTCGCCTATCGTGAAGGCCAGGCGCGGCTGGTCGCGGGAGGAATCGATGTGGGTGGTCAGCGCCTCGTATCGGATCGCATCATTATCGCGACCGGCGCCCGGCCCGCACTGCCCGCCATTCCAGGCCTCGCGGAGGTTGTGCCTCTCGACAGTACGACCGCGTTGTCGCTGACGGAACTACCGCGCTCCATGATTGTGCTGGGCGGTGGCTACGTCGGGGTCGAACTTGCACAGACCTTTGCTCGCGTCGGTGTCGCGGTGACGCTGGTCTTCCGCAGCCGCCTTTTGCCCGAGGCCGAGCCGGAGATCGGGCAAGCGCTCGCGGGCTATCTGGCCGATGAGGGCATCACGATCGTGAGGGGCGTGACCTACGATGTTGTCCGCAAGACCGATGACGACGGCGTCGCGCTCGCGATCACCCGGAATGGTAGTCCTGAGATATTGACCGCCGAGCGGATTCTTGTCGCTACGGGGCGCACCCCGAACACCGAAGGCCTCGGGCTTTCTGAAGCGGGAGTCGTGCAGACGTCGTCCGGCGCGATCGTCGTCGACGACCGTATGCGTACCTCGAAGGCAGGCGTCTATGCGGTTGGCGACGTGACGGGCAAGGACCAGTTCGTCTACATGGCGGCCTATGGTGCAAAGCTCGCGGCCAAGAATGCGCTGAACAGCAACAGCTTGCGTTACGACAACACCGCCATGCCCGCCGTTGTCTTCACGGACCCTCAGGTGGCGAGCGTCGGTTTGACCGAAGCGCAAGCGCGTGCTGCCGGGCACCCCGTGCGAACTTCAGTGCTCTCGCTCGATAACGTGCCGCGTGCGCTCGCGGCCCGCGATACGCGGGGCCTGATCAAGCTTGTCGCGGATGGGGCAACCCGCAAGCTGCTGGGAGCGCATATTCTCGCGCCGGAAGGCGCCGACAGCATCCAGACGGCGGCGCTCGCCATCCGCTGTGGGCTTTCGATCGACGATCTGTCGGAAATGATCTTCCCCTACCTGACCACCGTCGAGGGTTTGAAGCTTGCGGCGCAGACGTTTGACCGGGACGTGAAGAAACTCTCCTGCTGCGCCGGGTAGCGACGGGGATATGCCGTCTTCACATCGGTTCGCAGTCCTTACACTGCCCGGTCGAGGTTCAATCGCTTCGCGAGTTTTTCGACCGCTTCTTTGCGCTCGCTGTAGCGGTCCGTGAGATATCCGGAGACGCCGCGCGTCAATAGCGTGAATTTTACAAGCTCTTCCATGACATCGACGATCCGGTCGTAATAGGATGATGGCTTCATCCGACCGGCCTCGTCGAATTGTTCATAGGCCTTGGCGACCGACGACTGGTTGGGGATCGTGATCATGCGCATCCATCGGCCGAGAATGCGAAGTTGGTTGACGGCGTTGAACGATTGAGAACCGCCGCAGACCTGCATGACGGCCAGCGTCTTGCCCTGCGTTGGCCGTACTGCGCCGATCGATAACGGAATCCAGTCTATCTGGGCCTTCATGATGCCGGTCATCGCACCGTGGCGCTCCGGACTGCACCAGACCTGACCTTCCGACCAGGCCGACAGTTCGCGAAGCTCCTCGACCTTCTCATGAGTCGCCGTGGCGTCGTCTGGGAGGGGAAGGCCGGAGGGATCGAATATCCTGGTTTCCGCGCCGAAGGTTTGCAGGAGACGGGCGGCTTCCACTGTGGCGAAACGACTGAACGAACGTTCGCGCAACGACCCGTATAGCAGAAGAATTCTCGGCCGATGGGTTGGCATCGGACGATGTAGCAATTCCGGATCGAGAATGGCGAAAGCGTTGTCGTGGATGTTTGGCAAATCTTGCATTTCAGTCCGCATTGATGATTTCACCGTCTTCCTTCACGAACCGTCCGATATGCGGGTTCGGAAGAATGGACAGCACTTCTTCGGAAGGACGGCACAGCTTGACGCCCTTGGATGTCACCACGATGGGGCGGTTGATCAGGATCGGATGAGCAATCATGAAGTCGATCAAATCGTCGTCGCTCCACTTGGAATCCGCCAGACCGAGGGCGTCGTAAGGCGTTCCTTTCTGCCGAAGCAGGTCGCGAGGGCATATGCCCATGCGGGCGATCAGTTCAACCAGCTTCTCGCGCGATGGCGGTTGTTTCAGATATTCGATCACTTCCGGTTCGGCGCCGCTTTGGCGAATCATCGCCAAGGTGTTGCGGGACGTTCCGCAATCTGGATTGTGGTAGATGGTGACGCTCATGAGCGAACCTCAGCGCTTTTGGCTTTTTCGGGTAGGCGCGATTCGTACCAACCGCGAGACATCTGTACGATCTTCACGACGGAGAGCATGGCAGGCACCTCCACGAGGACACCGACGACCGTGGCGAGGGCCGCTCCGGAATTGACTCCGAACAGGCTGATGGCCGCCGCCACGGCGAGTTCGAAGAAGTTGCTGGCGCCGATGAGCGCCGCGGGTGCGGCCACGCACCACGCCACGCCGAAGTGCCGACTGAGCAAATAGGCGAGACCTGCGTTGAAATAGACCTGAATCAGGATCGGGATTGCGAGAATCGCGATGATGGTCGGTTGTGCAACGATCTGCTCGCCCTGGAAGGCAAACAGCAGGATCAGGGTGGCGAGGAGGGCGATCAGGGACAGCGGCTGGAGTCGGCTCAGGGTCCGAGTGAATGCGGCCGAGCCGACGTTGAGGAGTGCGCGTCGCCAAGCCTGTGCGATGATGACCGGAACCACGATATAGAGAACTACCGACAGCAACAACGTTTCCCATGGCACGGTGATGGAAGCCACGCCGAGGAGCAGGCCGACCAGCGGCGCGAACAGGAACACCATCAGGAGGTCATTCAAGGCGACCTGGCCAAGGGTATAATGGGGTTCGCCGCCCACGAGATTGGACCAAACGAAAACCATCGCCGTGCAGGGCGCCGCCGCCAGCAAGATCAATCCGGCGATGTAAGACTGGATCTGGTCGGCCGGGAGCATCGGCGCGAACACATGGCCAATCAACAGCGTCCCCAGCAACGCCATCGAGAACGGTTTGACCGCCCAGTTGATGAAAAGCGTGACGCCGACGCCGCGCGCGTGCGCCGTGACCTTTCCCATGGCGGCAAAGTCGATCTTTAGCAGCATGGGGATGATCATGAGCCAGATCAACACGGCGATCGGCAGGTTCACTTTCGCGATTTCGGCACCTGAAACCGCCGCAAAGAAACCCGGCATCAAATGGCCCAAGGCGACACCGACCACGATGCAGAGTGCGACCCACAAAGAGAGATATCGTTCGAACGTGCTCATGATCATGCCACGCGCGGGCGGCCCGACGTCGAGCCCTCAGAGTTTCCGATGTCGCGAAGTTTGGTGCCGAGCGCCATCGCATCGATCGAGCCGAGGGGCAGGGCGGTGAACAGCGCAATCCGGTTCTTCATGTAGCGAAAGGCGGCAACGAAGGCGGCTTCCTTCTGGATGTCGGTGCCTTCTACGGCTGCGGGATCTTCGATCCCCCAATGCGCGGTCATTGGCTGTCCCGGCCAAACAGGGCAACTTTCCCCGGCGGCGCTGTCGCAAACCGTAAAGACGAAATCCATGACCGGTGCATCCGGAGCGGCGAATTCTTGCCAGCTCTTCGAACGCAAAGAATCCGTTGGATAGTCGAGGCTGGCCAGCACGCGCAATGCAACCGGGTTGACGGCTCCCTTCGGTTGGCTACCTGCGGAGAATGCGCGGAAACGGCCGCTTCCGTCCTTGCGCAGAATGGCTTCGGCCAGAATTGAGCGGGCGGAATTGCCCGTGCAGAGAAACAGGACGTTGTAGACGCGGTCAGGCACGAGACTTCTCCTTCTTCGTCGGAGGTGGACAGCAAGGGACGAGGCTTTCGAAAATGGGCGCACAAATTTCCTGGCGGCCGCCGCAGCAGTCCTGCAACAGGAAGACGGTGATCGCCTGAAAGGTTGTGAGGTTCACCCGGTACACGATCGAACGGCTGTGCCGCTCGGACGTCACGAGATCGGACCGGGTCAGCACGGAAAGGTGAGCCGAGAGCGTATTCTGCGGCACCTCAAGCAATCGCGCGAGATCGCCGGCGGCCAATCCATCGGGCTCGTGTTGTACCAGGACCTGGAAGGCCTGGAGGCGGGTCTGCTGGGCGAGAGCGCCCAACGCCAGAATGGCTTGTTCGATTTCCATATATCCAGACTTATGGAAATATCGAGATTTGTCAACCCGCGCCGGAGAAATGGAGGACATGATATTTCGAATATTCTAGAAATATGGTTTGACTTCGAAAAAGATTCCGGCGCAGTATTTCGGTATGAAACTCATCGACGCCGCATCGCGCCTGGAAGCCCTCGGCAATCCGACGAGGCTCCGGATTTATCGGACGCTCGTTCGGGCGGGGCAGTCCGGCATGCCTGTCGGTCGCCTGCAGGAAAAACTGAAGGTCGCTCCGTCCACCTTGTCCCACCACGTCAAGTCGCTGGTCAGTGTGGGCCTGATCCGTCAGGTCCGGGAAGGGACGACGCTCGTGTGTCATGCAGAGTACGACACCATGCGGGGCCTGGTGGATTTCCTCGTGGCTGAATGCTGTGCCGACGAGGCGACTACCGGATGCAACGGGAGAAAGACGGCTGCGTAGGTTTTTCGGGTCTCATAGTTCGATCATTCCAGAAATACGGAGAGCAGAAATGACGTCGAAAACCGTAGCCGTCATCGGTGGAGGTCCCGTCGGTCTTGCCGCCGCCGCTCACCTGATGGAGCGAGGCATGACGCCGATCGTGCTGGAGGCAGGCGAGCGTGCCGGACACGCGGTCAGACAGTGGCGGCACGTGCAACTGTTCTCGCCATGGAAGTACAACATCGACGGCGCGGCGGCTCGCTTGCTGGCTTCAACGGGATGGAATTCGCCCGATCCGGAGGTGTATGCAACGGGCGGCGAGTTGCTTGACTATTATCTTGATCCCCTTGCGACCAAGACGCCGCTGAAGGACGTCATCAGGACGTCCAGCCGCGTCACCGCGATTAGCCGTGTCGGATTCGACAAGGCAAAGACGAAGGGACGCGAGAGCGCGCCATTCGAAATCCGTTTTCAAAATGGCAAAGGGCCGGAGGTCGTGCGGGCCGACGCCGTGATCGACGTGTCCGGAACGTGGTCCTCCCCCAATCCCGCGGGCGCGAACGGGCTTTCTGCAATCGGGGAGCGGGACTGTGCAAGCCGGATCGCCTATGGAATGCCTGACATCTCCGGAAACGATCGGGAGCGGTATAAGGGCAAGACCGTGGCCGTCCTTGGCGCGGGCCATTCCGCGATCGGTACGTTGGCCGATCTGGCGCGTCTTCGTGACGCGGATCCGTCCACCGAGGTCATCTGGCTCCTCCGCGGTACCGATCCATCGAAGGCATTCGGCGGAGGCGCCAACGACAAGCTGGTCGCCCGCGGCGAATTGGGAACGGCGTTTGCTGGCCTCGTTGTCAACGGCAAGATCAAGGTGGAATCTGGTTTCGGCGCCACGCACGTTTCCGCTTCGGGGGAACGGCTGCGCATCGGGGCCGGGTCGGCCTGCTGCGGCCGCCATGTCATCGTCGATGAGTTGATCGTGGCGACGGGATTTCGGCCCGATCTCTCGTTCCTGAACGAAATGCGATTGCGTCTGGATTCCTCGATCGAGGCTCCCGTCGATCTGGCGCCCTTGATCGATCCGAACGAACACAGTTGCGGGACGGTGCGCCCCCATGGCGCCCGCGAGCTTCGGCAGGATGAGCCGGGTCTGTATCTCGCTGGCATGAAGTCCTATGGACGGGCCCCCACGTTCCTGATGATCACGGGATACGAACAGGTCCGCTCCATCGCGGCCGAGATTGCCGGAGATCACGAAGCGGCCGCTCGGGTCGAACTGGAGCTTCCGGAAACGGGCGTGTGTACTCGGGGTGGCGTCGAGTCCGGCATCGCGTCGTCCGGATGCTGCGGCGGCCCGGTGCCCGCCGACGTGAACGCTTGTTGTGCGGAGGATGCCAACGCAAAGTCCACCGGGAAATCAGGACGCGGTTGCTCGTGAGGGTACACGCGTGAGTCAACGTCAGCTTCCGGTCATTGTCGCCCTCGGGACCACGCAGACGCTCGCGTGGGCGTCGAGTTACTATCTTCCGGCGATCCTTGCCGATCCGATCGCGTACGATCTCGGTATCTCAAGCAACTGGTTCTTCGCGGCGTTCTCGGCCGCGATGGTCATCTCCGGTTTGCTCGGGCCGCGTGTCGGACGTCAAATCGATCTGTTCGGAGGGCGGCCGGTCCTGTCCGGATCGAACGTGATCTTTGCGGCGGGGCTGGCGTTGCTCGGCGCATCGACTTCGGGCTGGATGCTTGGTGTTGCCTGGTTCCTGCTTGGGATTGGGATGGCCACGGGGCTTTATGATGCAGCGTTCAGCGCACTGGGGCGCATCTACGGTGATAACGCTCGGCGTGCGATCACGGGAATTACGTTGATCGCCGGATTCGCCAGCACGGTCGGCTGGCCGCTCAGTTCTTGGGGTTTGGAAACGATCGGCTGGCGAAACACATGTTATGCTTGGGCCGCCGCGCACCTTCTGATTGGGCTTCCTCTCAACCTGCTTTTCCTGCCGAAGGTGGCAGTGGCAAAGCGTGCCGAAGGATCGGCCGTCAAACCGCATATTCAGATTGACCGTCCCATGATCCTGCTTTCCCTGGCATTCGCGGCGGCTTGGACCGTCACGTCGGCGATGGCAGCGCATCTGCCGCGCATCGTCGAGGCATTCGGGGCAACCCCCGCACAGGCCGTGTTCGCAGGGATGATGATCGGTCCGGCCCAGGTTGCGGCGCGCGTCCTGGAAGCAAGCACGCTCGGCAGGTTTCATCCGTTGTTTTCGACGCGGCTTGCCTGCATCACGCATCCGATCGGTGCCTGCGTGATCGGGATCTTCGGAGGGCCTGCCGCTGTGGCATTCGCCTTGCTTCACGGGGCGGGTAACGGCCTGCTCACGATCTCTCGAGGAACGTTGCCGTTGGCGATCTTCGGTCCCGAAAACTTTGGCTATCGTCTCGGGTTGCTTGGCGCGCCATCCCGTGTCTGTCAGGCCGTAGCGCCACTGGGATTTAGCCTTCTGATCGATTCGTTTGGCGGTGGCGTCGTGGTGGCGTCGTCAATGTTGAGCCTGGTTGCTTTCGGCGCGTTGCTGTTCATGCCGATGCCTACGGCCAAATTGGTCATGGACGATGCTCCGGCAAAATGACCGTCTGGAGACTAAGGTCCGCGTCAGGTTCCCCAACGGATTGATCTGATGTGATAGTATTTGTGATAGTATTCGGAAATTCGATCTGCTATTTCGGAATCATGGAACGCCGAACGGTCCAGGGTTTGTCGAGGCTGAAAGCGCCCTACCTTCGTAGGACGACGCTGGTTTTGCTTGCCCTGACGTATCTGTTCGTCGGTCTGGGCCATGTTCCTTTTTGCACAGAGGGAGCTATCTCCGTAAGTTTAGCTTCGGAACTGGGCGCCGCCCCGAGCGACGGCTCGGATAATGGCGGTGCGACGAAGGCCCCCGTCCTTGCCGAGCATTGCCCTGTTTGTACCCCAGCGGTGATGCCGACGCCCGTGCCCGTGGCGTCGCAATTGGAGCATCCGGTCAAGGTCGTTTTCGTTGCGCCTCGACGCTTGCTTGAGGAGCATCCCAAGCTCGATACGCCGCCCCCCAAGCACCTGACCTGAAGACCGTCATCACGCGCGGCTTGCCGCGCGTTGTCTTTACGCGTTTCAGGTTGAGCTTATGCATCGATTCAATGGGGCAGTGCGCATTGCATGCGCATGGCTTGTTCTCACAATTCCAGCTGTGGCTGCGGAGCGGTCGCGTACGATTTCATTGCCGCAAGCCCTGCAAGGGGCGTTGACGGCCAATCCGCGCCTCACCGCTGCCGAGCGGGACGTCGGCATCGCCGGCGGGTTGCGGACTCAGTCCGGGGCGCTGCCGAATCCGGAAGCCTCGTTTGAACTGGACAACGCACTCGGGTCAGGGCCTTACAAGGGAACACGTTCGGCCGAAACCAATCTGCAACTCAGTCAGTTGGTCGAACTCGGCGGCAAGCGCGAGGCACGAATTGCCGCAGGCCAGGCTGGCGTCGGTTCCGCGGTATGGCAGCGGCGGGCGACACGGCTGGAGGTATTGTCCGAGACCGCGATCGCCTTCATCACCGTCATCAGCGCGCAACGCCGGATCGAGATTTTCGACGAACAGATTAAGAGCTTCGACCAGCTAATTCCCCAACTGCAGAAACGCGTCGAGGAAGGCGCGTCATCGCCTGCGGAAACCGAACGTGCCCAAGTCGCGGCCGATCTGTTCCGGGTCGAGCGGGAGCGCGCCAAGACCCAATTGGCGACAGCGCGGCGCGATCTTGCCATCCTGATGGGTGAAAGTACCCCCCATTTTGGCAAAGCGATCGGTCGACTGGCCCTCATTGGGCAGCCGCCCTCGTTCCGATCGGTCGTCCAGGCCATCGAAGCCAACCCGCAGTTGATGCGCTGGACCGCGGTGACCGCGCAGCGCAACGCCGAACTGCTGATCGCGCGCCTGAAAGCTGTGCCTGACGTTCGGTTCTCTGTCGGATGGCGACATTTTCAAGATACCAACGACAATGGTGTCCGGCTTGGTGTGTCAATCCCCTTGCCAATTTTCGACCAAAACCGAGGCAACATCATCGCGGCCCAGGAAAGCCTCGCCAAGACCACAGCCGAGCGTTCCATCAACAAGCTGGTTCTCATCAGCATCGCTGGGCGCGCCTACGACTCGATCAACGGGGCGCTGGCGGAAATCAAGCTGTTGCGCTCCTCGGTCATTCCGAAAGCCCGCAGCGCCGCCGCCACCATCCAGAGCGGCTATGCGCAAGGCCGCTTCACCCTGCTTGAGTTGCTCGACGTGAAGGGCTCGGTCCTCCAGGCGCTGCTGCGCGAGCAGGAAGCGCTGCAAAACTTCCATATCGCCGTCGCGACCATCGAAGGTCTCGTCGGCAACCCGTTCTCGCTTACCCATCAGAGTTCAAGATGATCAAGGCATTCGCCCGTTACTTTATATTTCTCCTGGTCGCCGCCGGGCTCGTCTACGGCGGCTACCGGATGTTGAATCCCGCCACATCGAAGCCGACGCCGACCGAAGCGTCGGAAAGCGCGCACTCCGACAGCGTGGTCCTCAGCGACGCCAAGGTCGATGCATCCGGAATCGAGCTTGCAAAGGCGTCCTCCGGCGTGCTGCGCGACAGCATGTTGTTGAACGGCATCGTGCAACCGAACCAGGAATTGCTGGTGCAGGTGACGCCGCGATTTCCCGGAATCGTCCGCGATGTGCGCAAGCGCATCGGCGATAGGGTCCAGAAGGGCGATGTGCTCGCGGTGATCGAGAGCAACCAAAGCCTGACGCCCTATGAATTGAAGGCATCGCTGGCGGGGACCGTGATCCACCGCCAGATCACGTTGGGTGAGTACGCCTCGGAACAGAAGCCTGCGTTCGTCGTCGCGGACCTGTCGACGGTGTGGGTCGACTTTTCGGTTTATCGGCGCGACCTGAACCGGGTCAGCGTCGGCGACCAGGTGTTGATCGACCCGGCCGACGGCGGATCGCAGATCGACGCCAAGATCTCGTATTTGTCGCCGGTCGGCAGCAGCGACACCCAGAGCGCCATCGCCAGGGCCGTGGTCCCGAACACCGAACAGCGACTGCGTCCGGGCCTCTTCATCACCGGACGATTAGCGCTGTCGGCGAAGAAGGTCGGCGTCGCGGTGAAATCGTCGGCCCTTCAGACGGTCGAAAACAGGACAGTGGTGTTCGTCCGTAACGGCGACAAGTTCGAGGCGCGGAACGTCGAAGTAGGCCAACGCGATCCACATCTCGTCGAGATCACATCCGGCGTCCTCGAGGGCGACGTTTACGCGGCGCAGAACAGCTTCATCGTGAAGGCGGAAATGACCAAGGGAGCGGGTGGCGATGAGCACTGACAACGGCATGATTTTGATCACCGCATTGATCAGGCCGCATATGGAGGGCCACGTCGTCCGCGCGCTTCACGATCTAGCGGATTTCCCCGGCTTCACCTTCGATGAGGTTCGCGGCCAGGGCCGCGGGCGAGGGCAGGGCGGCGCTTACGTCGTGAGCGACGAGGACATCACCTATCACCAATATCTCGAGTTGAGACTGGTGTGCCCGATGGATCAGGCCGACGAGATTTGCCGCCGGATCGAAGCAGCGGCGTGGACCGGGCGAAAGGGCGACGGCGTGGTCTACACGATGCCGGTCAACAGCTTCGCCCGGATCAGGGAAGCCGGAGCAAAGGAGCGCCGCCATGATTGACGCAATTCTTTCGTTCTCCATCCGGCAACGGTGGCTGGTGATGATCGGTGTTCTGCTGATGGCCGCCTTCGGCGCGTGGAATTTCACCCGGTTGCCAATCGATGCTGTTCCGGACATCACCAATGTTCAGGTCCAGATCAACAGCAGCGCCCCCGGCTATTCGCCGCTCGAAGTCGAACAGCGGATCACGTTTCCGATCGAGGTCGCCATGGGCGGTCTGCCGCACCTCGAGAGTACGCGTTCGCAATCCCGCTACGGCCTGAGCCAGGTAACCATCATCTTCAAGGACGGCACCGATATCTATTTCGCTCGCCAGCTAGTCAACGAGCGGATTCAGCAGGCTAAGGACCAGCTTCCCGCGGGTGTTGAGACGGCGATGGGACCGATCTCGACCGGTCTTGGCGAGATCTATCTGTTCACGGTGGAGGCCAAGCCCGGCGCGCGCAAGGCCGGGGGAGGGGAATATACCCCAAGCGACCTGCGCACCATCCAGGACTGGATCATCAAACCGCAATTACGCAACGTGCCGGGCGTCATCGAAGTCAACACTATCGGCGGTTTCGAGCGGCAGTTCCAGGTGCTGCCGGATCCAGCGCAGTTGATGGCCTACAAGCTCAACTTTCGGGACGTGATGACGGCGCTGGCCGCAAACAACGCCAACGTCGGCGCCGGCTACATCGAGCGCAATGGCGAACAGTATTTGGTCCGCACGCCAGGTCAGGTGGCCAACGTCGAGGAAATCAAGGAAATCGTCATTGGGTCGCACAATGGCGTGCCCATCCGGATCTCCGACGTGGCCGACGTCACCGAAGGCAAGGACCTGCGCACGGGCGCGGCGACAATCAACGGCAAGGAAACGGTGCTCGGTACCGCCATGCTGTTGATCGGCGAAAACAGCCGCACCGTGGCGCAAAGCGTGGCTGCCAAGCTCAAGGAGATCGGCAAGTCACTGCCGGACGGCGTGATCGCGCATACTGTCTACGACCGTACGCACCTCGTCGAGGCGACGGTTGCGACCGTCGAAAAGAACCTCGTCGAAGGCGCTTTGCTGGTGATCGTGATCCTGTTCCTGATCCTAGGCAATTTCAAAGCGGCGATCGCCACGGCCTGCGTCATACCGCTCGCCATGCTCTTCACAATCACAGGCATGGTGGAGAACAAAGTCAGTGCCAACCTGATGAGCCTTGGCGCGATCGACTTCGGCATTATCATCGACGGCGCCGTCATCATCGTCGAGAACTGCCTGAGATTGCTGGCAGCCGAACAGCATCGTCTGGGCCGCCTGCTCAGCCGCCAGGAGCGCTTCGAGACCATTCTTGCGGGCTCGCGCGAAGTCATCGGGCCCAGCCTGTTTGGAACGCTGATCATCGCTGTGGTCTATCTGCCGATCCTGACGCTGACTGGTGTGGAAGGGAAGATGTTCACGCCGATGGCGCTGACCGTACTGATGGCGCTGACCGGCGCTGCCATCCTGTCGATGACGTTCGTGCCCGCCGCCGTGGCGCTGTTGGTGACGGGCAAGGTATCGGAACACGAGAACTGGTTCATGCGAGGCGCGCGCCATATCTATACGCCGCTCCTGAGCGCGTCGATCCGCAATCGCGTCGGCGTGGCGGCGATTGCCGCGTTGTTCGTCGTGGTCTGCGGCCTCGCGACCACGCGCATGGGCTTTGAGTTCATCCCGAGCCTCGACGAGGGCGATGTCGCGCTGCAGGCCATCCGGATTCCGGGAACGAGCCTGACCCAATCGCTCGAAATGCAGGCGATGCTTGAGAAGCGGCTGCTCAAGATTCCGGAGGTCAAAGAAGCCTTTGCGCGAACCGGAACTGCAGAAGTCGCGACCGATCTGATGCCGCCTTCCACCTCGGACGGCTACGTCATGCTAAAGCCGCGGAAGGAATGGCCCGACCCGGAAAAAACGAAGGCGGCGGTTGTCGCCGAGATCCAGGAAGCCGCCGAGGAGATCCCCGGGAACGTCTACGAGATTTCGCAACCGATCGAGATGCGGTTCAATGAGCTGATTTCCGGCGTCCGCAGCGATGTCGGCGTCAAGATTTTCGGAGACGATCTCGATCTGCTCGTCCAATCCGCCGCCAAGGTGCAGGCCGTGTTGCAAAACGTTCAGGGCGCCGCTGACGTCAAGACCGAGCAGGCGTCCGGGTTGCCGGTGCTGACGGTCAAGCTCAACCGCCAGGCGTTGTCGCGCTACGGCATCAGCGTCGGCGACGTCCAGAACCTCGTCGAGATTGCGGTCGGCGGCAAGAAGTCAGGCCAGGTCTTCGAGGGCGACCGCCGGTTCGACATCGTGGTCCGGCTCCCGGAACATCTGCGCTTAGATATCGAGGCGATCAAGGCGCTCCCGGTGCCGTTGCCACCGCTCGACAATCAAACCAAGGCGACGCCCGCGGTATGGAACAACTCTGCGCTCGCCCAGATCCGCTACGTGCCGCTCTCCGAACTCGCGCAAATCGATGCGGCGCCCGGACCGAACCAGATCAGCCGCGAACAAGGGAAACGCCGCATCGTGGTCACCGCCAACGTTCGCGGGCGTGATCTCGGCTCGTTCGTGGCCGACGCGGAGCAGCAGATCGAGGCCAAGGTCAAGCTGCCGGCCGGCTACTGGATTGGATGGGGCGGCCAGTTCGAACAGCTGGTCTCGGCGACGCAGCGGCTGACCATCGTGGTGCCGATCGCCCTCTTGCTGATCTTCCTGCTGCTGTTCATGAGCCTGGGCTCGATGGCGGATGCATTGCTAGTCTTCAGCGGGGTGCCGCTGGCCCTCACCGGCGGCATTATTGCGTTATTGTTGCGCGGCATTCCGCTATCGATCAGCGCCGGGATCGGTTTCATCGCACTGTCCGGCGTTGCGGTGCTCAACGGGTTGGTGATCATCACCTTCATCGAGCGGCTGCGCCAGGAAGGTCAACGATTGATCGATGCCGTGCGCGAGGGTGCGCTCACCCGGTTGCGTCCAGTGCTGATGACTGCGCTTGTCGCGTCGCTTGGCTTCGTCCCGATGGCGATCGCGACCGGAGCCGGAGCGGAAGTCCAGCGGCCGCTGGCGACGGTGGTCATCGGCGGCATCATTTCGTCAACGATCTTGACGCTGCTTGTGCTGCCGGCCCTCTATGTCCTGTTCCGGCGCGAGGACATGGAGAACGGAGCTGCTGCGCAATCGCACGCGGCGAACGCCGCGAACGGAGAAGCGCTATGAAATGCGCATTGTTGATGATCGCCGCCTTGTTGTCCGCCGTCCCTGCTTGGGCCGAAGAGTACGAAAAAGGTCCCAACGGCGGTCTCATGCTGGACGCAGGCAAATCCGGGCAGGCGACGTTCAAAAAGTGAGATGCGGATTTGTTGCGGGAGTGAGGGATGTCGAGAGAACGGCAAGCAATGCAAAGCGACCGCGCACCTGCAAGCCAGACCTATGCACGCGTCGTCCCCGGAGCAGGCGTTGGTATCATGCTCTTCGCCATGACGCTGTCCTCGATCGTCCTTCTCGCGATCAAGGCATCGGGTGCGGAAGCCCCGAAGGCGAGAATCGTCGGTCTCGGTGCGACCTCGTGCCAGCAATTCAACGACGACATCAAGTCCAATCCTGCGCTCCGTCGAGACTATCTGGCGTGGGCGCAAGGGTTCATGAGCGGCATCATCCTGAGCAGGCCACCCGGGGTCGATCAAGGCCTGGACCTTGCTCCGAAAACGTTCGACCTCATCAGCCAATTGCATTTTCTGGAAGATCATTGTGCACGCAATACGGCGCCGGATTTCTCCGACGCCGTCGAAGCGCTTTACAAACGGCTTCGGTTGGAGGGCAAGACGTGAATCCGACGTTGGATTCAATCCCGGAGGGATTTGACATGAACGTCACCGCACGGGCTGCGAAAGTCCGCTTCCGCGTGGAGGGAATGGATTGCGCGTCGTGCGCCACCAAGATCGAAACTGCTCTGCGACGGGTACCGGGTGTTACCGAGGTCGCCGTCTCCGTCACCGGAGGCACGGTGACCGTCAGTCGCGACAATGACCGCGTCGATGACGACAAGCTCCGCAATAGCATTTCAGATCTCGGCTATCGCGTGGAGACGGCCCGCAACGGTCTCCATGACGACGATCAGGGTGTCTCGCCGCGGCAAGACGATCCGCACGCTCACAGTCACGCCTCGGTCGACGGATCTTGGTGGCGGACCCAAAAGGGCTTGCTCACCTTGGCGTCCGGCATTGCATTAGTCGTCGCGTTTGCGATCGGCAAAGTTGTCCCCGTCACCGAGCGTTGGGCGTTTCTGCTGGCGATGCTGGTGGGTCTCGTTCCGATTGCGCGACGCGCACTCTCTGCCGCACGCTCCGGAACGCCGTTCTCGATCGAAATGTTGATGTCGATCGCCGCCGTGGGGGCGGTTATCATCGGGGCGACGGAAGAGGCGGCGACCGTCGTATTCCTGTTCCTGATCGGCGAACTCTTGGAAGGCGTCGCAGCCAGCCGCGCCCGCGCCAGCATCCGGGACCTCACCAAGCTCGTTCCGACGACCGCGCGCCTCGAAGACGGCGGGCAGGTCCGGGAGGTGCAGGCTGACAGTCTTGAGGTGGGAACGACGATCCAGGTCAGGCCGGGCGACCGCATTCCGGCGGATGGCGTCATTCTGTCCGGCGAAAGCGCGATCGATGAGGCCCCGGTGACGGGGGAAAGTACGCCGCTCCGAAAAGGGCCGGACGCACTCGTGTTCGCCGGCACCGTAAATGGCGATAGCCTGTTGCGGGTGCGAGTGACCGCCGCCGCGGCTGACAACACCATTGCGCGGGTCATTCGCCTGGTCGAGGAGGCGCAGGAGTCGAAAGCGCCGACGGAACGCTTCATCGACCGCTTCTCACGCTTCTACACGCCGGGCGTGGTGGCGGTTGCCGCCTTGGTTGCCATCGTTCCTCCTCTGTCGTTCGACGGGGATTGGAGCGGTTGGATCTACAAGGGTCTGGCCATCCTGTTGATTGGTTGTCCTTGCGCGCTGGTCATCTCGACGCCCGCTGCGATCGCCGCCAGCCTGGCCGCCGGGGCGCGCCGGGGTCTTCTCATGAAGGGCGGCGCCGTCCTGGAACAGGTCGGCAAGATCACGGTGGCGTGCTTCGACAAGACCGGAACGTTGACGGCGGGGAAACCTCAGGTCACGAACGTTATCGGCTTCGCGCGCAGCGAGGCGGATGTCCTGCGCCTCGCCGCCGCGTTAGAATCCGGCTCAAGCCACCCGCTTGCGACCGCGATTCTGGCCAAAGCTTCCGATCAGGAGATCTCGCTGCCGCCAGTCACAGATTCGAAGGCGATCGGAGGCAAGGGCGTCCAGGCGACGGTCGACGGGCAAAGCGTCTTTCTTGGGTCGCCTGCGGCCGTCGCGGAATTGTCGCCTCCGACCTCCGAGCAGACCGCGCGGATCGCGGCGCTCAATGACGAAGGCAAGACCGTCTCGCTGCTCTCGATCGGAAATGAACTCGCGGGCGCAATCGCGATGCGCGACGAGCCCCGTCCCGACGCAAAGGCAGGGCTTAAGCGTCTGACGGACACGGGAATCCGGACGCTGATGCTGACCGGTGACAACCGCCGCACCGCGCACGCGATCGGTCAAGACTTGGGAATCGAGGTCAGAGCGGAATTGCTGCCGCAGGATAAGCAGCGGATCGTCGGTGAGTTGCGGAAAGGCGGTGGCTCGGTCGCCAAGATCGGCGACGGCATCAACGATGCGCCGGCGTTGGCGGCGGCCGACATCGGCATCGCGATGGGAGGAGGTACCGACGTGGCGCTGGAAACCGCAGACGCCGCTGTGTTGCACGGCCGCGTCGCGGACGTCGCCGCGATGGTCGACCTGTCGAAGCGGACCATGGCCAACATCCGGCAGAATATCGCGATCGCGCTGGGACTCAAGGCCGTCTTTCTGGTCACCACGATCGTCGGGCTGACCGGATTGTGGCCGGCGATTCTCGCCGACACCGGTGCGACCGTCCTCGTCACCATAAACGCGCTTCGCCTGCTCACGCAGGCGAAGGCCTGACGGAAGAACGGGACAATGAAGGAGATCATTATGGGTGTCGATCAGTATCCGCGAAAGACCGACTGGCGGGTTGCCCTTCAAGGCATCCTCTCTAGGGACGGCGACATCGTCGCGCATGGCGAGCAGGTCGAGAAAAAAGCCGACTGACGGAGGCACGCCGTGGAGGAAAAAAGGGAAGCGCGCCGCACGCGGGTTCTGAAGGCGGGCAGCATTTCCTTCGGAGGCGCCGCGATCTCCTGCATGGTCCGCAACATCAGCGCGACCGGGGCCCTTTTGGAAGTTGAAAGTCCGCTCGGCATTCCGGAGCGGTTTCTCCTGGTGGTGCCAACGGACCAATTATCCTGGCCATGCCGCGTTATCTGGAAGTCCGAGCGCCGCCTCGGAGTCCGGTTCGAGCGTCCGCGCGTGAGCGAGGCATTTGGGGGAAAGGCACGGTGATGCCCGGATTGATGCCGACGATGAGCGCGCTGTTGCTGGCTGGGTCGCTGTCCGCGACCTCGGCGGCTTATGCGCGAGGCGGATTTGCTTCGGAGAATCCGCTGGCGGCCGAGCACATCGAAGCGCTTCCGCCGGAGATTCGACGAAAGCTGTCGGTACGCGCCAGGGCCTGCGGGAACAAGGCGGCCGCGGCCCACTACTTCTCGGTCACCATCGGAACGAAAGGCCAGCATTTCATCTCGCTTCATTTCGAGGATTTCGCCTGCCAAAACAGGACCACGATCTGCCAGGGGGATCTGTGTCTGCACGAGGTATACCTTCAATCACGGGCAGGTCATCGGCTCGTCTTCAGTACCCATGCGCGCGATTTGAAAATGGTCGACGATGACGACACCATCGGCTTGGAAGTGACGGGGGGCACCCTTCGGGGCCGATACCGATGGAGCGGCGGGCGTTTCGCTCTGATAACAGGGAAAGAATGACGAACAGATGGCAGTATCGATCATAAATCATCTTCACTTCGACCGGGCGGATATCAGCTTCCGGAAGAAGTTCCGACTGTTCTTTACCGTCGGCGTTGTGGTGCTACTGCTTGGATGCATTAAGACGGCGATCCACTACTACGGTTTTGAAATTCTCGAGCTGAACCGATTGCTGACCAGCGGCATCGGCGGCGCCATCTTCATCATCGGTTTTCTGCTTTCGAGCATCCTCGCCGACTACAAGGAAGCCGAGCGGATTCCGGCCGATATCCGCACCGCAATTGAGGCCATCGATGGCGACCTCGAGTCGTTCGCCGCTCAAAACCCGAATTTCAATCTCATCGAATGCCGCGGAATTCTCATCGGGATCATCGACCGACTGCGTCGCGGTCTGGATCATGCCAAAGATCACAAGGATATCCCGCCGGTGTTGGACGAGATCGCAAAATTGACACCGATCTTCGGTCGCCTCGAAGGAATGGGGATGGCTGCTAATTTCGTGGTACGGCTGCGCACCACGCAGGATGTCGTTCGGCGCGCTATGTTGCGCATCTACCACATTCAGCGCGTCGAATTCGTTCCGTCCGTGCACGTACTCGTCCAGACCCTGGTGCTGTCGATCGTAGCAATGCTGCTGTTCCTCAAAACCGAGGGCGATCCAGCGTCAGCGATCATGTTCGGCTTCATCACCTATATGTTCGTCTATGCGCTGTACCTGGTTCGCTTGCTCGAACAGCCCTTCGCGAAGGGGCACGGCTCCGTCGATGACGTGAGCTTCTTTCTGCTGGATGAACTTGAGGCGAAGCTGCGTGAAGCTATTGGACACAGTGCTCACCCTGATCCAAGCTTGGAGGTTTGAGATGATGCCGACGGACGCTTTGTCTTCCTAGGTTTTCAAAGCAAAGCAGCGAGGCAAGTAGGATTGTCTATGGGACACTTGACGATCTCCGGCTGTGCGTGACAGGACGCCGTCGGTCCACGCAGCTCTGGGTAAAACGGACTATGGACGTTAAACTCGCCTGAGGAAGAAAAAGGCTGGAAGTCGCCGGTGCGTCTCGATGTTCTGTACGCGCGACTGCGACCCAGACCCACTGTATAATGATCGTACGGCTACAGAGATGGAACTACCTTATTCCAAGAAACTCTCCCCAGGGTGCACAATCAGCGGAAACGACCCGCATATGAGAGCGGTTTGACATGCCTACAAATAGCCGCTCATCTTTCGCCCGCTCCATGTTTGGGCATTTGTATAGGCTCGTATTCCAAAGCGCATACCGACTGATGATTCGTATGGGCGATTGGTGGGAGCCGCTCCTTCAAGAGGCCTCGCCAGCCTCGGGTGAACGCATCCTGGAGGTAAGTGTCCAAGGGTGCAGAGCGTATGCAAAACTTGCACGTGCATATCCCACAGTAAGCTTTTTCTCCCTGCTGCGGGTAGGATCAAAGGAGACCAAACTCAAAAGCCCGAGCAATCTAGAATTCTTGCAGGGGGATCAGTACTGTATCGACTGCCGTGCTTCATCGTTCGACAAAGCGATCTGCTCACTCGCGTTGCATCCTTTGTCTCAGAACGAAAAACTAGCTTTCCTCAGAGAGGTGAGGCGAGTATTGCGGCATGGCGGTATGTTGTATCTCGCTGATTTCGATCAACCTTTGCGGCCACAGGAAATGCACGTGCTTCGGGGCACGGCTCACATGTTAGGCCCTGAAACGGCGAGGCGCCACCTCGATGGCACTTGGTTAGAGTTGATCAGACAGGCAGGATTTACCGGTGTACGTCGGATGACCACCGCTTCCGTGATAGGCGGCCGCATTGCCATAGTTCGGGCTCGTCGTCCTTAGTGTTCGTCATAATCCTCGAAATGTTAGCGCAGTCTCTACTTATAAACGAGGGCAAACAGGAGAGGACAGGTCAGTACTGACAATGCCAATGTCTCTGATTTCGTTCAATATGCTGCTTTGACGAGTCTTCATTCGGGAATGCCCTGACCACCGCCCGGCGGTCATGGAAGACGAAAGAAATATCTGGCTTGTCGCCACCTTCCCATGCGGCTTCCGCAACGAAGTGGGGAGGGTGCAATAACGTTGGGCTCTAAGGAGACAGAATGCGTGAAAATTCGCACTGGTCGTGATCACGACCGATCCTCGAGAGCGTTTGCTGGCTCCAAACAACGAAGAGCGGGTAAGCAAATCTGACGCATCACGTCACTACCCCCAATAAAGAGCGTACTACTATGTCGCATCGACATGAGCTATCTACATATGGTTGACTAATCTAATCAATTGATCGAGATGAGAAGTGACATTGGTACACCGCTTATTCCATCGGAGCTTTTTGCGCGTTTCGCGCAGGGCCGTGGCTATGCTGGTGGTAATGACGCATCTTTTCGTTGGCGCGCTGCATGGCCATTTCAACATTGTGCAACCATCGTCAGCGGTAGCGGTGGCGCTGGACGAGAAGGCAGTCAGTAATTCCGATACTGATGCCGGTCGATCCGATGTCAGCCATTCCGATAAGGGCGTTGTGGCTGATCACCCTTGCCATGGTTGTTTCTCGGTTTCAATGCCCGCGCTGGTGACCGCGGCTTCGACCGTCGATACCTCGGTCCAGATCGCGTTCCATCACGACGCGGATCGCCTCGGACAGCTGAGCGTCATCAATCTCCCTCCACCGAAGTTCCAGGCCTGAACGTAGCCACCGGGCGTGCTGCGCCCAGAATCCGTCGTTTGTCAGGTCTTTGTCATGTCATTCAAGTGCGCCACGCGGTTCGCGTGCGCGATTGTGCTGCTCGTGGGTGGTCCGCTGGCAAGCGCAGCTTATTCGCAAACCCTCACAATGGGAGCGGCGTTGCAGCGCGCGCTCGCTGCAAGCCCGCGGTTAACAGCAGCGGAGCGCGACATTGGCATCGCGCGGGGGCAGCGCGTCCAGTCGGGCGCGCTGCTCAACCCTCAGATTTCCTATGAGCAAGACAATTCGTTTGGGTCGGGCGCCTATCGCGGTACGCGGTCTGCCGAATCGACTCTTCAGATCAGCCAGATGTTCGAACTCTGGGGCAAGCGCGATGCGCGCATCGCGGCCGGTCAGGCGGGGCTGGATGCCGCCACAATCGAGCGCCGGTCAGTGCGGCTTGAGGTCTTATCGGAAACCGCTATCGCCTTCGTGAATGTGCTCGGGCTGCAGCGGCGAATCCAAATTCTTGATCAGCAGGTCGACGCGATCAACAAGATTACTCCGTTGCTCCAGCGCCGTGTCGAGGCGGGTGCGTCGTCGGTGGCGGAGACCGGGCGCGCGGAAGCGGCATCGGCTTTGGTCAAGGCGGATCGGGAACGCGTCAAGTCCGCCCTGGCCAGCGCGCGTCGTGAGCTGGCGGTCTTGATAGGGGATCCCTCACCAAAGTTCAGGGCCGTAGCTGGTAGCCTCGAGGCCGTTGGAAAGCCGCCGGGATTTCAGTCCGTAGTTGCCGCCATCGATGCGAACCCGCAGCTGGTTCGTTGGAAGGCGATCTACGCGCAGCGACATGCGGAACTGTTGCTGGCGCGTCTCAAGCCTTACCCCGACGTGACGGCATCGGTGGGCTGGCGTCGCTATAACGAAACTGGCGATAGCGCGGTGCGCTTCTCGCTGTCCGTTCCCATTCCGGTGTTCGATCAGAACCAAGGCAATATCCTGTCGGCGCAGGAGAGTCTCGCCAAAACCCAGGCACAACGGAAAGCCAATCGCAACACGCTGATTGTTGTCGCGGGGCGCGCCTACGACTCTCTGCAAGGCTCGCTACGAGAGCTTTCGATTCTTCGTTCGATCGGCATACCGAAGTCGAGCGCTGCCGCGGCCGCGATTTCCGAAGGCTACGGACAGGGGCGCTATAGCCTTCTTGAAGTGCTGAATGCACAGAACAGTCTCGCCCAGGCGCGATTGCGTGAACAGGAAGCGCAACAGAATTTCCATGTCGCCGTCGCCACCATTGAGGGACTCGTCGGCAATCCATTCGCACTGGCGCGAGGAAGGACACGATGAAAAGCCGCTTGATGTTAATTATCGCCGCAATTGTCGTTGCCATGGGAATTGGTGTGTACGCCAATGTACCAAGCAGAACTGCTACCTCCAGCGACAAGGCTGCGCTGGGAACGTCGCCGAGTGATAAAGGTCATGGCGAAGCCGGACATGAGGACGAAGGCGCCGTTGAGATGAGCGATGCCAAAGTGGCGGCGTCGGGTATCGAAATCCTATCAGCTCAACAAGAAACCTTGCATGATGCGATAACGCTCAATGGCATTTTTCAGCCGAACCAGGAAACACTGGTTCAGGTCACACCGCGGTTTCCCGGAGTGGTGCGCGAAATCAAGAAGCGTATCGGCGATACTGTCGAGAAAGGCGATTTGCTCGCGAAGATCGAAAGCAATCAGAGCCTGACGGTGTACGAACTGCGGGCCCCCATCTCGGGAACCGTGATCAATCGTCAGATTTCACTCGGCGAGTATGCGACGGAGCAGAAGCCGGCTTTCATCGTTGCAGACATATCCACGGTCTGGGTCGATCTATCGGTCTATCGCCGCGACCTGCCGCGTGTTCGGGTCGGCGACCGTCTTCTGATCGATGTCGGCGATGGCGGAAAGCCGATCGAGAGTAGCATCTCCTATATCTCGCCTGTCGGCACCAGCGATACGCAGACCGCACTGGCGCGCGCGGTGGTTCAGAACGAGGGGTTACGTTTGCGCACCGGGCTGTTCGTTTCCGCTCGTCTGATCCTGACGGCAAGGCAGGTTCCGGTCGCCGTCAGGGCCGCGGCAGTCCAGACTATAGAGAATCGGAATGTCGTCTTTGTCCGAACCGGAGACAAGTTTGAAATTCGCGATGTCGAAGTGGGAGGTCGTGACCCGGATAACGTCGAGATCGTCTTCGGTATTCTCGGCGGCGACAAGTATGCAGCACGCAACAGCTTTGTGGTGAAGGCCGAACTTGCGAAGGGCTCGGCAACCCATGAGCACTAAGTCTGGAACTGAATTGTCGAATATGCGCTCCCGCATGATCTCAGGTGCGCCACAGCAATGTTCTCAATCGAGCACAATGTCGGGTTTGAACAATGATTGATGCGATTCTTTCCTTCTCGGTCCGGCAGCGCTGGCTGGTGATGGTCGGCGCGTTGTTGATGGCTGCTCTCGGCGCTTGGAATTTCACGCGTCTTCCGATCGATGCGGTGCCCGATATCACAAATGTTCAGGTGCAGATCAATACCAACGCGCCGGGCTACTCGCCGCTCGAGGTAGAACAGAGGATCACGTTTCCGATCGAGACGGCGATGGGAGGCCTTCCCAATCTTCTGAATACACGCTCGCTCTCCCGCTATGGCCTCAGTCAGGTGACGGTGGTGTTCAAGGATGGCACAGATATCTACTTTGCACGCCAGCTCGTTAACGAACGAGTGCAGCAGGTCAAGGATGCGCTACCCGCCGGAATCGAAACGGTCATGGGGCCGGTTTCGACTGGCCTTGGCGAGATCTACATGTACACCGTTGAAGCGAAGGGCAACGCCGAAGGTGCAAGCGGTAAGCCCTACACCCCGAGCGATCTGCGAACCATTCAGGACTGGATCATCAAGCCTCAACTCCGCAACGTCCCCGGTGTGAATGAAGTCAACACCATCGGCGGATTTGAGAAACAGTTTCATGTCATGCCAGACCCGGGCAAGTTGATGGCATACCGCCTCAGCTTCCGGGACGTAATGACGTCGCTGGCTGCGAACAATGCGAATGTCGGCGCAGGCTATATAGAGAAGAATGGCGAACAATACCTGGTTCGCACGCCAGGTCAGGTCGTGAATCTCGAGGAGATCGGCCAGATCGTCATCGGGTCCCGGAATGGTGTTCCAGTGAGGATAGCGGACGTTGCCGACGTTCGCGAGGGCACGGACTTGCGGACAGGTGCTGCCACTCACGATGGCAGGGAGGTCGTTCTCGGGACGACAATGCTGCTGATTGATGAGAACGGCCGTACCGTCGCGCAACGCGTCGCGGAAAAACTGAAGCAGATCGAGCGTTCGCTGCCGGAGGGGGTGTCGATTCGCGCGATCTACGATCGCACGCATCTGATCGATGCCACTATTGCCACCGTTGAAAAGAATTTGGTGGAAGGCGCTCTGCTGGTGATCGTGGTGCTCTTTCTAATTCTCGGAAATCTGAAAGCGGCATTTGCGACAGCACTGGTCATTCCGCTGTCCATGCTCTTCACCATCACCGGCATGTTCGAGAACAAGGTCAGCGCCAATCTGATGAGCCTTGGGGCCATCGACTTCGGCATCATCATCGATGGCGCTGTCATCATCGTCGAGAACTGTCTGCGTCTGCTGGCGCATGAACAGCAGCGGCGGGGCCGATTGCTGACCCGCGACGAGCGGTTCGACACCATCATCAAGGGTGCGCGCGAAGTCATCAAGCCGAGCCTGTTCGGAACGCTCATCATCGCCGTCGTCTATCTGCCGGTTCTCACACTGACCGGTGTCGAAGGCAAGATGTTCACGCCGATGGCGTTGACGGTATTGTTTGCGCTGCTGGGCGCCAGCCTGTTGTCGGTGACCTTCGTTCCCGCCGCAGTGGCGCTATTGGTCACCGGCAAGGTCTCCGAGAAAGAAAACTGGTTTATGCGCGCGGCGCGCCGCGCCTACGAACCGATGCTAAATCTAGCGATCCGCTTCCGCGCCATCCTGGCGATCGCCGCTGCCGTTCTTGTCATCGGCAGCGGCGTTGTCGGATCGCGGATGGGCGGAGAATTCATTCCGAGCCTGGATGAGGGCGACGTTGCGATCCAGGCCTTGCGAATTCCAGGCACCAGCCTCACTCAGTCGCTGGAAATGCAACAGGCGTTGGAGAGGCGGCTCCTGAAGCTTCCGGAGGTGAAGGAGGTATTCGCACGGACAGGGACCGCCGAAGTCGCGACAGATCCCATGCCGCCATCGATTTCGGATGGCTACGTGATGCTGAAGCCGCGCAGTGAGTGGCCGAATCCGAAGAAGCCGAAGTCAGAGGTCGTCAAGGAGATTGAAGTTGCCGCCGAGGAGATCGCCGGAAGCAGCTACGAAATCTCGCAACCCATTCAGCTTCGCTTCAACGAGTTGATTTCCGGCGTTCGTAGCGATGTCGGCGTCAAGATCTTCGGCGACGATCTGGACATTCTGGCCCAGGTTGCAAGTCAGGTGCAGGCGGTTCTTCAGAATGTGCAAGGCGCGGCTGACGTGAAAACGGAGCAAGTTGCAGGCCTGCCGGTTTTAACCGTCAAGCTAGCTCGTCAGGCATTATCCCGATTTGGCATCAGTGTCGCGGATGTACAGAGCCTGGTCGAAATTGCTGTTGGTGGCAAGAGCGCCGGTCTCGTCTTCGAAGGAGATAGGCGCTTCGACCTGGTCGTAAGGCTTCCTGATAACGTTAGATCCGATATTGACGCCATCCGTGCGCTTCCCATTCCTTTGCCGCCTGTCGAAACTCAAGTGAAGGTCACACCAGCGGTGCTGGGAAATTCTCCGCTGGCCCAGATTCGCTATGCGCCATTGTCGGAGCTCGCGGAGATTTCAGTGGCCCCCGGACCCAACCAGATCAGCCGTGAGGATGGGAAGCGGCGGATTGTCGTGTCCGCCAACGTACGCGGCAGGGATCTCGGCTCCTTCGTCGCGGACGCACAGGAACAGATCGGACAGAAGGTAAAGGTTCCGGCCGGCTATTGGATCGGCTGGGGTGGCCAGTTCGAACAACTGGTGTCGGCGACCCAGCGTCTGATGATAGTCGTTCCAATTGCCCTGCTGTTGATATTCCTGCTACTGTTTATCAGTCTTGGATCGGCAGCGGACGCGATGCTGGTTTTCAGCGGCGTTCCGTTGGCGCTGACGGGAGGCATCTTCGCACTCCTTCTGCGCGGCATTCCATTGTCGATCAGTGCCGGTATCGGCTTCATCGCACTTTCGGGCGTAGCGGTTCTAAACGGTCTGGTAATTATCACCTTCATCGAACGTCTGCGCCAGGAAGGCAAGCCGATCGCTGAAGCCGTCCGGCAGGGAGCGCTGACCCGACTAAGGCCGGTACTGATGACCGCGCTTGTCGCATCGCTCGGCTTCGTTCCCATGGCCCTTGCCACTGGAGCGGGCGCCGAGGTTCAACGACCGCTGGCCACGGTGGTCATTGGAGGCATTGTGTCGTCGACCATTCTGACGCTCCTTGTTTTGCCAGCACTCTACATCCTGTTCCGTCGGGAATCGTCTCCGATTGCCGACGGGGCTATACCTGTTCACAACACCAACGGAGTTCACCGATGAAGACAAGGACGACGCTGCTTATTACTTCGATGCTGCTTCTGGCCAGCCCTGCCATGGGCCAGCACGTGCATCAGAAAGGACCTAACGGCGGGCCGATGGAGGATGTTGCGGGTGTGCATGTCGAGATGGTGACGTCCGGTCGAACCTTGACCTTCAATGTCTTTGACGAAACCAACAAACCGATCCCCACAAAGGGCTTTTCGGGTTCTGTCCTTTTGACGACAGGAGGTGCGCGGGAGGCCGTCTCGCTCGTCGCGACCGATAATGCATTGAAGGCCGAAGCGAAAAACGAGATCGCCAAGGGTGCGACGGTCAGTGTTACGCTAAAGGCGGCCGATGGCAAATCCGGACAGGCCAAGTTCAAGCATTGATTGAATTGGAGGCAGGGGCATCATAACGGTGATGCTCCTGCCAGACATTATGAGCTACGAAACAGATCCCAAAAATCCTCGACGCGATCTCCGGCTTGATTTGTTCCGCGGGCTCGCCAATTGGGCGATCTTTTTGGATCACGTTCCGAACAACGTCGTCGCTTGGATTACCGTTCGTAACTATGGATTCAGCGACGCAGCTGAGCTTTTTGTGTTCGTTTCAGGATTCACCGTTGCGTTTGTCTACACGAAGGTTATGCAAAAGAAGAACTTCCTCGCTGCAACCGTCGGCATCTACGGAAGTGTGTGGAAGATCTATGTCGCATACATTCTTCTATTGGTGTTCTACGTAGTGACGATCGGATATGTGGTTCAGCGCTATGGCCATGCTCATCTTCTCGATGAGTTCAACATCCGGCGACTTATTGCGGATCCCGTCGAATTTCTGAAGCATGGCCTGCTTCTCCAGTACAGCCCCTTAAACCTCGATGTGCTGCCGCTTTATATCGCCTTGATGGCTCCGCTTCCGCCCGTTCTGTGGTTGCTCGTGAAATCACCAAACTGCACCTTAGCGGCTTCTGTGATGTTGTACGTTATTGCAAGGCAGTTGGGCTGGAACCTACCAGCCTATCCATCAGGAGGATGGTATTTCAATCCATTCGCATGGCAGCTTCTCTTCGTGATCGGAGCATGGGCATCCATCACTGATCGGGACGTCCTGGAGCGAAATCTCCGCTCGGGCGTCATTACCTCTCTTGCTGTTGCGTTTCTTGTATTTTCGGCGATTGTGACTGTCATTCTGCAAAAAGGCTATGCTGAGGCGTTGCCGGAAGCGGTGGTGTTGATATTTTCCCCGAATGACAAGACAAATTTGGCTCCTTATCGGATCGCGCATTTCCTTGCGCTGGCGGTCATCGTTGCGCGCCTCATATCGAAGGACGCGAAGGCCTTGAAATGGCCGATCCTGCGACCGGTGATGGTTTGTGGGCAGCAGTCGCTGGAAGTATTTTGCACGGGTGTTTTTCTCGCTTTCGTTGCCTATTTTCTTGTTCATCTGATATCGGATACCTTCGCCTTTCAGTTCCTGATCAGCATCCTTGGAATTGCTCTGATGGTGATGGTGGCCTATTTTCGGCGGTGGTCGAAAGAAGGAGCCGCGAAACCCTCTTAGCATGGACGTTACCACCTTTCCGCCTTTCTCCCCGAAAGCCAGTTCGGCAAGTACTGCGAGTGGAAAGGATGCTTATGACGGATGAAACGAAGTGCGTGCGCACGATGGCCTCTATTGCGGAGCGCTTTAAGATGGAAGGGCCGAACCGATGACCGAAAAGCTTCGCTTGGATATTCCACTCCTGCTGCAGGGCGTTCCTGACGCCGATGATGCTTGCGTGGCGAGATTAATATCAGAGGTTCGCAACCGCGAAGGCATCGAGGACGTCCACGTCGCCGCGGTGTCCGCTGAATCCGCGCAGTTGTGCGTCCATTATGATCCAGACATCATGTCGCTTTCTCGAATCCGCCAGTTCGTAACGAGCGCCGGAGCCAGGATCACGGAACGTTTTGGTCACGTCCTCTGGCAGGTGGAGGGAATCTCTCACCAACGACGGGCGCGCACCGTGGCGGATCGCGTGCGTGCGCTGCCGGGCGTGCGGGAGGCACAAGCCAGCGCAACAGGACTGTTGCGTGTCGAGTTTGATCGGGTCGAGCGCGGCTCGGAAGAGGCTATCCGTGACACGCTCGCCGGGATGGGCCTCACAGTAACGGAGCCTGTCGGCCGGCCAGCTGCCAAGTCCGATCACGTTCACAAACATCAAGTCGCCGATGCTCATGCCGGTCATGACCACGACGAACACGGCCACGCTCACGTGCGGAAGGACGGGGGCCACGCTCACACCCATGGCGGCCTGTTCGGGCCGAACACCGAGTTGATCTTCGCTTTGGCATGTGGCGCCCTCCTTGCGGTCGGGTTCGGAGTCGAAAAGCTCGCGCCGACGGCTCCCGGCTGGTTGCCGCTCTCTTGCTACATCGCCGCCTATTTCTTTGGCGGCTTCTACACGTTGCGCGAGGCGATCGATAATCTGCGCCTTGGGAAATTCGAGATTGATACGCTGATGCTGGTCGCGGCGGCGGGCGCAGCGGCGCTGGGCGCCTTTGCGGAAGGGGCGTTGCTGCTTTTCCTGTTCAGCCTCGGTCATGCGCTGGAGCATTACGCGATGGGACGAGCCAAGCAGGCCATTGAGGCGCTTGCCGAGCTCGCCCCGCGGACGGCCACCGTGCGCCGCAACGAGCAGTCCCGCGAGGTGCCGGTTGAGGAACTTGTGGTGGCCGATGTGGTCATTGTGCGTCCCAACGAGCGGCTTCCGGCGGACGGGTTTCTGATCAAGGGCGAGACGAGCGTCAACCAGGCGCCTGTCACCGGCGAGAGCATCCCGGTCGACAAGCACCCGGTCGAGGACATCGCCATGGCGCGCGCCAAGCCCAATTCTGTGGACGCGTCCTCGCGCGTTTTCGCCGGAACCATCAATGGTGCCGGCGCGATCGAAGTAGAAGTGACGCGTCTTTCCACTGAGACCGCGCTGGCCAAGGTCGTGCAGATGGTCAGCGAGGCCGAGACACAGAAATCGCCGACCCAGCGATTCACGGATAAATTCGAACGCTATTTTGTGCCTGCGGTGCTGACGCTTGCATTCGTCCTGCTGTTCGCTTGGGCGGTGATCGACGAGCCGTTCAGAGCCAGCTTCTATCGCGCCATGGCGGTGCTAGTTGCGGCCAGCCCCTGCGCGCTGGCGATCGCCACGCCGAGCGCGGTGCTCTCGGGCGTGGCGCGCGCGGCGCGCGGCGGGGTCTTGGTAAAGGGTGGGGCACCGCTTGAGAATCTTGGTTCACTGAGCGCCATCGCCTTCGACAAGACAGGCACGCTGACCGAGGGGCGCCCACGCATCACCGATGTCGTTCCGGCCGAGGGCGTTTCGGAGGAGGAGTTACTCAGGGTCGCGGTTGCGGTCGAGCAGCTTAGCGACCATCCGCTCGCAGCGGCGATTGCGCGTGACGGCCGCGAGCGTCTCGGCGGCACGGCGGTCGCAGAGGCACAGAATCTCAAGAATCTTATTGGGCGCGGCGTCACCGCCACGCTTGACGGCAGGCCGGTCTGGATCGGCAAGGCTGAGATGTTCGGTGTCGACGGCATCGCTCCGCTGGGCGAGGAGTCTACTGCAGCAATCGCGAAATTGCGCGACGGCGGCCGGACTACGATGGTCGTTCGACAGGGCGACAAGGAACTCGGCGCGATCGGGCTGATGGATACGCCCCGTGCCGCCGCGCGCGATGCGCTTGCCAAATTGCATGCGCTCGGCATCAAGCGGATGATCATGATCTCGGGGGATCATCAGAAAGTCGCCGAGGCCATCGCCAAGGATGTTGGCCTCGACGAGGCGTGGGGTGACCTGATGCCCGAAGACAAGGTCGAGGCGATCAAGAAGCTGCGCGCAGAACAGAAGGTCGCGATGGTCGGCGATGGCGTCAATGATGCGCCGGCGATGGCGAGTGCGACGGTCGGCATCGCGATGGGCGCTGCCGGCTCCGATGTCGCCCTGGAGACGGCGGACGTTGCGCTGATGGCCGACGATTTGAGCCATCTGCCATTCGCGGTGGGCCTCAGCCGTCACACGCGCGGCGTCATCCTGCAAAATGTGTTCATCAGCCTCGGCGTGGTCGCGCTCCTGGTGCCGGCGACGGTCTTCGGCCTTGGCATCGGCCCGGCGGTCGCGATGCATGAAGGCTCGACGCTCGTGGTCGTTTTCAACGCGCTGCGCCTGCTCGCCTATCGCGACAGCAGAGGATAGAGCACGCCGGCACTGGACGATTATCTCAATGGTTCTTCGTGCATTTATGTTATTGATGTACATCTTAGCCGTGGCGCTGAATGAAATCTTCTGTCTTGGTCGTCTATAGCTCAAACGCTTTGATCCTCACGAGCTGATAGAGAATTCTGCACGTATAAGCGCGCAGATAAACGCTGGTTATATAAGGTGAATGATGAACCTTGACGACTCTTCCGCGAAGGCATGAAGCGGAACCATCAATTGCTAACAAGGGAAGTTCGGAGACGGTAATGAAGCTATGCTTCACCAGAGTATCTGCTGAAAATTCTAGCCTTGGGCGAAATCAGCACCAGCGCATGCAGATGCTGTGGGGGGGTCAGCATAGTGCTTCTCGTCTCTGTACCTTTCGTTCAGGCCAAGATAAGTCCTGCATCCAGTTATCATGAATTTATCGAGGGGGTCGGCGCTTTTCTTATCGTGGTGGCGATTGTGGGCCGCACATGGTGTGCGCTCTACATAGGTGGTAGGAAGCTGAAAGAGTTGGTGCAATGCGGACCTTACTCGATCGTTCGGAATCCGCTCTATGTATTTTCTCTCTTTGGAGTGGTTGGGATTTGTCTCGGTACAGGAAGTTTTATCCTGACGAGCATCATAGCATTAGTTTCCGCGTTGATATTCCGGCATTTGATTTGTCTTGAGGAGAGGGCGCTTCTAGATCAGTTCGGCCCTGCCTTTACGGAATATGCTGCCCGAGTGCCCCGTCTTCGGCCCCGTTTCTCATTGTGGCGGGATGCTGTAACGGTGGACGTTATTCCCAAGCGGGTCCTAAGAACCTTCTGTGACGCAGCTTTAATGTTATTAGCCCTTCCGGCGTGGGATTTAATAGACACGTTGCAGCAAATGCAGATTTTGCCGGTCTTACTTTATCTGCCGTGAGGAGGTTGCTACAGAGCGTCCTTAAACAACCAGAAGACCTCCGTCACGATCGGTCTTCGAGCCGTTATATTTGAGCAAAGATCGGCTACCGATTGCGTCGATCGGGTAGTTTTGCTCCCAGCCCCGGGATGATACGAATGAAGATCAATTCCGCGATCAGTTCGATCAGTGTTTGGGCGACGATGATCGCGGGCAGGATCGGGGCCGCGCCTGGGACCGCAAGTGCGAGTGGCAGAACGACAAGGGAATTGCGGGTCGCGGCGCTGAACGCCAGCGTGCGGCCCTCTTCCGCGTTCAAGCGAGTGGCTCTCGATACAGCCCACCCGAGCAGCGGAGCGACCACGGCAAACGCCACGTAAACCGGTGTCACACGCAGCGCATCGTTGGCCGCGGGACCGAGCTGCGAAACACCGCAGCGATGACAATGAACAGGACCAGTGCTGTCGTTGGAATTGGCAGCAGGCCGAGCATGGCGGAAACACGCTGTCCGATGACTGAGCGCTTTGTCCGAAACTGGACCATGATGGCAAACGCGAGCAGGATGATGATAAGCCACAGGAAGGCATGAAGGAACGGTCCTGCTTGAACAAGTCGCAATGCGTCCGCGCCGAGAAAGACATGCAGATAGAGCGGCAAAAGTAGCATTTGGACGATCAGCAGCGCCGGAGTGGATGCGAGGAGCAACCTGGCGTCGGCGCGTCCGAGATGAGCGAACGTGACCACATAATCGATGCACGGGCATAACAGGACGAGCAACACGCCGAGTCGGATCAATGCATCGTCCGGCGCGAACGGGATCAGGACCGCGACGAGCAGGGGCACCGCGATGAAATTAACCGCCAGCAGCGCCGCGAGAAAGCGCAGCCGTGCAAAGGCCTGCCCGAGCTCGGCCAGCGATACTTGGAGGAAGGTGACAAACAGCATAAGCGCGATCAATCCTGCCCCGAAATAGATTGCGATCTGGCCGCTCTCGAGCCAATCGCGCAGAGCCCTCGCCGTCATGCGGCGGCGCGGCGATTCCACAGGAAGCCCAACACCAGCAAGGCAACCATGACGAGCTGAGCGCCGATGGTTTCATAAGTCGGATAGATTCCAAGCAATTCGCTCCGCGGCAGGCCAGGCGAAGGTGTGGCCGGCAGATAGCCCGCTTCCTGAAGTGCCGCGCTTCCCTTGCCCATCAACACGATCGCAAGCACCGCGAGCAGCGCCGAGCTGTATGCGAAGAACTTGCCGATCGGCAACGTACGGCTGTAGCGCAACATGGCGAAGGCGATGAGCGCGAGCACCACGCATGCCGCAAATGCACCCGAGACGATCGCGCCGCTGTTTCCCTGGCTCCAGATCGCTGCGTAGAAGAGGATTGTCTCGAACACCTCGCGATAGACGACAATGAAAGCCAGGGCGAACAGTAACCACGCCGAGCGCCGGCTGAGGGCGCGCCCCAACCGATCGCGGATGTAGCGTTGCCAGGCATCGGCATGACTCTTGCCGTGCATCCAGATTCCGACCCAAAGCAACACCGCAGCCGCGAACACCCCACCGACCCCTTCGGTCAATTCGCGACCGGCGCCGCTGATCGTAATGAGCCACGTCGACGCCGCCCACGTGCCTGCTCCGACGATGAGCGCAGCAATCCACCCGCCGTGGAGATATGGCAGCACGTCACGACGACCGGCCTTGACGAGGAAGGACATGATGGCAGTGACGATCAGAATCGCCTCGAGTCCCTCGCGTGCGAGAATCGTGAAGGCCGCAATGAAGCCGGACGTTCCAGAGGCTTCATTCGGTGCCAGTATCGTCTCCGCCTCCGCGAACAACCTGTCGAGCGTAGCTACGCGACTTTGGACGGCTTCCACCGGATCACCTTTGGCGATGGCGGCGCGCAGATCAGACATGGCGCGTTCAATACGGACCATCAGTGCGTTGTCGCGTGCCGCCAGTATTGGTTCAGCCGGCTCGAATCCATCGAGGTAAGCCGAGAGGGCGAGATCGGTTGCTGTCTTGCGTTCACCGCGCTCATAGACTGTGATGACTTCTTTCAGTCGGCTGCGTGCCAGCGTAAGAGTTCCAGGGGCCGGCTGTGTAGCGGCTGCGTCCGGATGCCGTCGTAGATAGGCCATGACCTGCCGCGCCTTGTCCTCACCCAACTCGGCGGCGAGGGTTGCGGGCATGGTAGCCACGAGTTTTTCGAGATCGAAGCGCTTGCGCAGATATGCGTCGCTGTCCCACAGCGTCTTCCCGTTCGAGACTTCGGTGTCGGGATAGGCGAGCGAGCCGGCATAGAAAGCGAGTGCCCAGCGATCCTGCGAAGGGAGGTCGGCAAAGCTCGCCATGCTGGTACCTTCAAGTCCCTGTTCGATCACCTGATAGAGCGCAAACACACTGCGATTGCGCGCGCGCTTTTCATCGGTGAAGGCAATCGGGGGTGGATCAAGCCCGACGGCTTGCAGTCCGTCGCCGCGACCGGTTGCGCCATGACAGCTCGCGCAGTGCTGGGCGTAGAGCGCTTTGCCCCGGCCGCTATCCGGCGCGATGCTTGGGGACAGTGGAACAGGATAGGCCTTGATGAGATCCGTGGCGAGCTCGCGCGCAGCGGCCGCAATGGCTTGTGGCGAGGCCTTGGTTGCGATGGCTCCCTCAAGCGCTTCCGCCTGTCGCAGCAGCCCCGTCTTCGCAGAGGAGGTCGGAAGCTCTCCGATCAACTTGCTCGCCGTGCCCGAGAATTCCTTCATCTCGTCGTATTCGCTCTGGTTGACGATCTCGCCGTTTTCGACCGCCTCTGGATAATCGACGGCGATATAGTCGAGTAACCGCCAGATCGTTTGCGCCGGCGCGGTCTGCGCCGACGCGACCGTCGCCATACAAAGGACAATGAGGCTTGCACGCGCGAACGCGAAGAACACCCGCCGGGGGTCGGAAATGCGGCATATGAACATGGCGAGAATTGGCAGCGATACAGTGAGCCACGATGCGGTGCCATTCCTTGGCCCGCGCGTGGCGATCCGGTCACGATGCATCCGAGCCCTCGTTTGCGCCGCTCCGCAGTGACGGCTTATGCTTTACTACATTTGAACTATTGAGCGATGGATGGACGGAAATCAAGCGCTCGGGACATTGCCGCGTATTAAGCCGGCCCTGGTCGCGCGCTGAATTGTTACCGGTGCAAACAGCCGGTGAATCGTCGGCGGTGCAACCTTCCTCGCCTGGCTCAATCTCGTTCGTGCTGATGCGCAGTCGGCGCCGATGGGATGCTCGTCTCGAAAGCCCGGAGATAAGGTGCGCCATTTTGTCCCATTGGCTTTGGCGAGCCATCGTCGTTGCTGTCTCATCGGGACTGCATCGCTCTACCTTGGCGAGCTTTGGCAGATGCGCGCAAATCCGTGCTTTCAATGGCTGAAAACCCCCGGTCCTGTTTCAGGAGTGAAGCCATTACAATTGAGATTGATTCAGTCTTGGATCGAAGGTTGCGATGAGCGACAAGGAGATCATCGGATTAGCCGCGCTGATAGCGCTGCGCCGCCACGTCGACTCAGTCGCGAATAACGTTGCTAACCTGACGACGCCGGCATTCAAGGCGGGTCGCGTTCAATTCAAGGAATATCTGACTGAGGCAGAAGAAGCTGATAGCCCTGCAATGGCAAAGAGATCTTTGGTATCGACCAGCCACTTCACGGATTTCAGTGTGGGCGGCATGCGGACCACTGGGAATCCACTCGACGTTGCTTTGACTGATGATGATGCATTCTTCGTCGTCGATACGCCGGGCGGCCCGCGCTATACTCGCTCCGGAGCCTTCACGCTCAACGCGGACGGAAAGCTTGCGACGATAGACGGCAAGCCCGTCTTGACGTCAATTGGACATCTGGTGGTTCAACCGCGCGACGGACCCGTTACAATTGCTGGCGATGGCTCAATCTCGACGCGGCAGGGCCGAATCGCTGGCCTGCGACTGGTTCGGTTCGCGGATCGCAGAGAGGTGAAGCCGGAAGGCGGTGGTCTGTTCTCGGCAGCACATTCTCCACTTGAGGTTCCATCCGGAGCGGGCCGTCTGGCGATCGGTGTTCTCGAAACGTCGAACGTGAGAGAGGCGGACGAGATGAGCCGGCTGATTGCAGCGTCAAATGCCTATGAAACCTTGACGAAGGTCGTGTTCAAGTCTGAATCGCCGGACGAACTTCGCAAACTTGCCGGCGAAGACTGACGCATGAGGTGGGACAATTTCGCAAATCGGGCCGAATCACTCCAGGACACAAATAAGAACTTTTTGTCCCTTATATACGCCTTATGCCGAGGAAAACTTGGCATTTTACATTGAAAGGAGAGGGTGTTGATGAAGGTTTGGAGACTGAGGATTCTTACCGTGGCTGTTTTGACGGTCGGAGCGGCGGTTTATCTTGGTGGCAAGGCATCCGCCGCACCGCTGATGACCGGTACAGCTGTAGTGCCCGCAGATGCCGCTCCATTCGTCGAGCAGGCTCAGTATCACCGGTACCGATCTCGCCATTACCGCCCAAGGTTCTACACTCCGCCCAGATCCTACGTTCCGCGCGGCCGCCATTATGCACCTCGATATAGTGCGCCCCGCAGGCACGCGCCGCGCCGCGACCATCAGCGTTAAGTAGCGCAGAACCCCGCTTCGGCGGGGCTCTCTCTTCTGCGGGAGCGCTCTTTCTCGATGCCGTATGCAAGTTCGCGACAATTCTGTTGTACTTCCTTGCCGATCGGACAGACCTGTATCACAAGCAGGACAGCTCCAAACACGCAGGGTCCTGAATATCTTAATCCCAGCGACGTTTTTTGATCTCGACGCGAACGTCTGAATTTAGCGGCTGCCTTTGTTCGGCGTGGAGGATTGGATCATGCTTTTTAGAGGTGCCAGAGAGCGGAGGGTCGCGAAGGTCACAACGCTCAGGATCACGGCAATATCATAAAGGCCATAGCCAACCGCTCCCCCAAGCGCTCCTGTTGCCCACAAGCTTGCTGCAGTCGCTGTGCCGGAAGCATAGTCCCCACGCTTGAGAATGGCCCCTCCGCCGATGAATCCGACGCCGGTGAGCAGTCCTTCGATAATGCGGGCTTGCCCGATTGAGGTCTCTCCCAGAACCCGGATGGCGACCAACACGAATCCGCAGGCGGCAATCGCAACAAGCGGAAACGTCCGCAGGCCAGCACTGCGCTCCTGGCCTTCGCGGTCCCACCCGATTGATCTTCCCCCAAGAAAATGGACAGGGTTAAGCTGCTTTTAGCTCCATCTCGATCGGGCTGATATAGCCGATGGCGGAGTGGCGACGGGTTCGGTTGTAGTATCCTTCGATGTAGGCAAAAATATCGCGTTTGGCTTGTTTTCTTGTCGCATATTGACGGTGATGGACGAGTTCGGTTTTGAGCGTGTGGAAGAAGCTCTCCATCGGAGCATTGTCGTAGCAATCGGCCTTGCGGCTCATCGAGGCCTGGAAGCCGGCGGACTGCACAACCTTGCGGTAGTCCGCAGAGGCATATTGGACGCCTCGATCGGAATGATGGATCAGACTGGCGCCAGGCCGCTGCGCCGAGATTGCCATCGTCAATGCCGCCAACGGCAGTTCGGCGCGCAGATGATCGCGCATCGCCCAGCCGACGATCCTGCGGCTGTACAGGTCCATGACGGTGGCCAAATAGAGCCATCCCTGATCGGTCTCGATGTAGGTGATATCGGCGAGCCAGATCCGGTTCGGCGCGGCGGCGATGAAGTTCCGACCAAGCAGGTTCGGGGCGATCGGGAGGTCGTGCCGGCTGTCGGTGGTACGCACCCGCCGTGGCCGCGCCATGATGGCGCGAATGCCATGACGGCGCATCAAGCGCTCGATCCGACCGCGGCTTGCCCGCGGCCCTGAGCCTTCAGCTCGACATGGATACGCGGGCTGCCATAGCGTCCGTGGTTGTCGCGATGGACCCGCTCGATGTCGTCCAGGAGGTCACGATTGGCGGCGGATCGCCGGCTCTCCGGGCGCGAGCGCCAGGCATAATAGCCGGCCGGCGAGACACCGAGTACGCTGCACATGATCGTCACCGGGTAGTCGGCGCGGCGATCTTCGATGAAGCGAAATCTCATGTCCGAACTCCAGCAAAGATCGCGATCGACTTTTTTAAAATGTCGCGCTCCATGCGCAATCGCTCGTTCTCCCGCTGCAAACGCGAAATCTCCGCAGCTTGATCCGCCGACGGCAGCGCCGCCTGCGTTGTCGGGCGCCGCGACGCCGCCGTCGGCTCCCGCCCGGCCCCACGTTGTTCCACCCACCGGCGCAATACAGAATCGCGCAGCCCAAGCTCCTTGGCCACCGACCCGACCGAGCGGACGCTCGAAGCCACCAGATCGACCGCTTGCCGCTTATAGTCGTCCGTAAATGATCGACGTTGACGTGTTTCCATCTGACACCTCTTGGCTCTCCGAGCCTACTACAGGTGTCCATCAATTCGGAGGAGGTTCAGATTGGGAGCGCTAAAAGGTAAGCAATTGTTAAGTCGACCAAGTGGGAGCCCATTTCTATCCAGTTCAGCGCCGCAAATCTCATTGTCGTCTCCTCTATTCCCCAAGGACCGTCGGAATGGTGGTGCCGACGCAGGGGTCTATTTACGCTGGTCCCTGCCAGCGATTGGCCGGACAGCCGCTTTTGTGCCAATTGCGGCCAGCGTTTCGGATCGGCCGAGGCGGCGTGCGCTAAGTGCAACGCGCAGGTCGCGTCGAACTCCAGGTTTTGTCCGTCGTGCAGTACGGCGGTCGCTGCAACAAATCCTGCGGAAAAGTGATTTCTATCTTCCCGCCGACTCCGATCGATAGTTGGGTTGCGTTGAACACTTTCGGTGGCCGCGAGAACACTACATTTGGATACGTGAGGCGGGTGGACAGCGTTACCGAAGCTGGCGGGCGCCCAAGACCGATCGTATCATGAGACGCTCGCGGGGCCTGTACCGGCGAGCGTCGTGTGTGGTGCTATGATGTGACGCGACTGAATTCCAGCCGCAGGAGGACAATATGACCGCAGGGATCTCGGCGAGCGATTTGATGTCTACGACGACCGCGGCCGGCCGACACAAGAAGAGACTCTATATTGCGCTGACTCTCACGACCACATTCATGGCAGTCGAGGTCGTAGGCGGCTTATGGACCGGCAGCCTCGCACTGCTTGCGGACGCCGCGCATATGCTCACCGATGCCGGCGGTCTGGCGCTGGCTTTGATCGCCATCCGATTCGCGGAGCGGCCGCGGACTCCCCAGAACACCTTCGGCTATGTTCGGATGGAAGTACTCTCGGCGCTCACCAATGCGGTGGTCCTCCTCCTTCTGACGGTTTACATCCTCTACGAGGCCTATCAGCGGTTCTTGAACCCTCCTGAGATCATCGGCGGTCCGATGCTGGCCGTCGCTGTCGTCGGTCTCATCGTCAACCTGATTAGCATGAAGCTGCTCTCTGCCGGCTCGTCGGAAAGCCTCAATGTCAAGGGAGCCTATTTCGAGGTGCTGGCGGACATGCTCGGTTCGCTCGGCGTCATTGTGGCTGCGGCCGTCGTCGTTCTGACCGGCTGGCAACTGGTCGATCCGATCATCGGCGCCGGCATTGGACTGTTCATAGTCCCGCGCACCTGGATTCTGCTCAAGCAGGCTATCCATATTCTGATGGAGGGTACGCCGCCGGAAATCGACATGGCCCTGCTTGAGAAGCGGCTGCTCGACATTCCCGGCGTGGCCGCTGTGCGCGATCTCCACGTCTGGACGATCACCTCCGGCGTTGATGCGATGAGCGGCCATCTTGTCGTGACCGACATGGCTTCCGCGCCAGTAACGCTGGCGGCGGCTCAGGAGGCGCTGAAGAGCGGCTTTGGCCTTGCGCATGCGACGATCCAGATCGAAAACGAAGATCTGCGCAAGGCCGAAGGTGAGCAGCGGTTTTGATTCCGGATGCGCGCTTGGGCGCATTTGAGAGAGGGTAGGTGTGAGCAGACATCAGCGGCGAGGACCAGCCGACAGATGCCCGGATTCTCGATTTCGCACTATGGAAGGTCCCTCGCGCGGCGGGCGCGTGGCGATCCCTGGGGCCTGATCCTCGCCGGCGTTCTTATCTGGGGGCGTTGTTTACGTTGGATATGTCGTAGTCGACATGACCTTGTCGTGGCTCGCCACCAGCGGCGGCGCTGTGCTGGACGCCGGCAAAAATGCCGGGAGCACATTGGGGATGGGTAAGGAGGCTGGCCCGGCGATCGGCACCTTGAAGTCCACCGGCATCGTCGATCAGGGGGTCTCTCTGCTGCGGATCATTCTAAAACCTGCTGCTGTTGTGTTTTGGATGCTTGGTGCGCTCGCTATCGTTTTGCTGCCAAAGTTGCTCTCGATGCTAAGCGGACCATACAGAAGAGGCCGCCATTGAGCGCCGATTGTATAGCTGAGATGATTTCAGTTGCGAGTTGTCTTTTAACCTGTCCCGTCTAGGCGACTGAGTGTTTCCAATGAACCGAGAACGGAGGGGAACCGGGCGGAGAGAACGCCGTTCTCTTATTAGAGACAGCTCAGTTTGGTAGCCAGTGTTCGCGGGACATAGCGGGCACGGAGACATCGTCCCGAGGGTGCCTATTGAATTACCTGCCAGGAGGTGCAAATGCGGAAACTTCTCATCATCGGTGCGAGCGTGGTCTCAGCGTGGCTTTTCTACGCCAATTCGGCAAATGCGCTGCCTATCGCTCCTCAATCCAAGGTCGGAAGCGTGTTCATCGGAGAAGACTTAGTCCAGCAGGTTCATTCGCGCCGATACCGCCACCGACACCATGCCCATCGCCGCTATCGGGGCTACCCGAGCCGCCCTTATCCCTATGCCCTGTACTCCTACCCTGTTTATACGCCGTTCTATTTCGGCCATCACTTCGGAGGGCATCATTTCGGTGGTCATCACTTTGGAGGTCATGGGGGACATCACGGACACCACTAGTGTCACCGTGTTGCAAGCTCTTTGTATGATTGGTCGACAGTCCGAGAAGTTTTGCTGTCGCCACCGATGCCTCACCTTTTCGGCGGATGACCGTGTCGATGATCGCGTCCAGCCGCGAGCGCAGAAGATCGGCCTGTCCGCTGTCCCGCCGTTCGCATCGTGCCCTCCGATGCGATCATGGAATCACGATCCGCGATTCGACGGAATCGCGAAATGAAACTGCAAGCTTTCTGGCCTTCAAACCCAATAGGCTTGCAATCTCAAACCTTACGCCCCTCCAAAAAAGACTCCCGCTTAATAGCTTGGGAGATTCGTCACGGACGACTAGGCTCAGGACCCATTAAATTTGTTGCGCGATGGTTGGCGGATTGATTCAATGGTGATGCTGGGAGGCATCGCCATGACTGATCTTTTGCTGCTATCGGAGGCGCAGATGCGCCGGATCGAACCGTATTTTCCATTGTCGCACGGGATTGCGCGGGTTGATGACCGGCGGGTGATCAGCGGCATCGTCTTCGTCATCCGAAATGGTTTGCGCTGGCGCGATGCGCCACCCGGCTATGGTCCGCACAAGACGATCTATAACCGGTTCGTGCGCTGGAGCCGTCTCGGCGTGTTCAACAAGATCTTTGCCGAACTGGCGCGCAAGGCTGGTAAGCCATCTCGCCTGATGATCGATGCGACGCATCTGAAGGCGCATCGCACGGCTGCCAGCCTTTTAAAAAAGGGCCTGTTCCCCGACGTATCGGGCGCACGAAAGGCGGCCTGAACTCAAAGCTGCATGCCGTCTGCGACGGTCAGGGGCGCCCCGTCGTCATGCTGCTCAGCGAAGGCCAGATGAGCGACTACAAGGGGGCGGCGTTGATGCTCGATGCGTTGCCGCCCGCTAGCCAGTTGCTTGCCGACAAGGGCTACGATGCCGACTGGTTTCGCCGAGCTCTCGCCGAACGAGGGATCATGGCCTGCATCCCATCGAAGTCGAACCGCAAAAACCCGATCGAACATGACCGCAAACTCTATCGTCAGCGGCACAAGATCGAGAACATGTTCGGCAGGCTCAAGGACTGGCGGCGCATCCACACCCGTTACGACCGATGCGCACACACCTTCATGTCCGCCATCTGCATCGCAGCCACTGTTATCTTCTGGCTCTGATCAATGAGTCCTGACCCTAGCTTACCGCATGATTTCGAGGGCCATGCCTATAGGTCCCGACGGTCCTACCAGTCCATCAGTGATGACCGCCAAAGCCATGACCGCCAAAGCCGTGGTTGAAATGATGGCCGCCGCCGAAACCGAACGCTATGCCGGGCCCATATCCGTAGTAGCCGGGACCATAGCCGTACGCGTAGTAGGGATTGTAACCATAGCTGTAGTAGCGGCGAACATATCGCCAGATCGATAGCAGCGGCCACGATAGTCGCACACCAGATGAAATGGCTTTGACATTTTGGTCGGGCAAAGCTGCAGGTGATGTCACAAAAAAGGGAGCGGCGATGCCGACCCCGCTAACGCGACGGCGAAAACCCAACCCGCGCCAAGCAATCCGGTCGTTCGGTTCGGTACGCTCGCTGCCATAGGCCGGATTTTGACATGATCAAACCTCTCGGAAAGAGCAAAACTACATACACGGACGCGCAGCTAAGCCCTCAACGTAAGCCTCTCCACTTGTTCCATATACGACCCTGGGTTGCTCGGGCTTGAATTCCATATTCGGCAATATTGGTGCGCACAATCCAGGACCTTAAGTCCTATTTTCCCGGACAGTCTCCTTCAACGGCGCGTATCGCAGCGTCGTAAACGTGACGGCGCTTAGAATAGCGGCGATGTGCTTTCCTGGTGCGCGTCCCCGATTTCCCGGAAGGTTGCGGCGTGGCGATTGCGCTTTCGAAAATTGGTGATCATAAGCTATGATCATGGTATCCTTGGGTTTCTTCTGCCGGAGCAAGACGATTGTCGGGAATATTCCTCATTCGGCCTCACCTCAGCGCCCCAATTCTTGTTGCGATCGGCGCATCAATCTTCTCATGCCATGCGGCCCTCGCTGGACCCTGCGCCAAGGAGATTGCACAGCTGGAAGCTGCAATGAACGCGTTAGCCGCGAACCAGGAGGGCGGTACCGCACATCAGTCGCGCGACGCCACGTTGCATCGCCAGCCGACGTCGGGCTCGGTCGTCCGAGGGAAAGAGCAGGCCGCTGCCGACGAGCGGTACGACCGCGCGTTATTGAATCGTGCCCGCACCTTGGATGAGCAAGGCGACGCAGCGGGTTGTAAAGAGGCCCTGACGAAGCTGCGCCGCGGGGAATTATCACGTTGAGATGGCGGAGGCTTCGAGCTTGTCCAAGCCGCGGTAGCTTGGCGCGAAATTCATCTTCATGCGCTGGCGCCAGATAGCGTGATGTGAGCAACGCCTTAGTATTGCGAATGCACGCGGAAACCGAGCACCGAGACGGGTCCACGGTCGCGGTTGTAGGCCGGGTTCACGATGAGCTGATAGTCCAGCGTGACCTTCGCAGCTAACACCGGAAAGCTATAGTAGGTCTCGACGATCTTCTCATTACCGGGACGAGACAGCATCCCGTCGCCGACCAGAATTCCCAACCCGCCGGCATTGAGAAACGCCTGGTGCACATTGGTGATGCCGTTGACGGCGCCAGCAATACCGACGGTGTCGTTATCGCGCCCCCATTGTTTTCCAGAAATCGAGAGGCCGGCTGCAACGGTCCGGTCGACGTCTGTGAATTCATAGGGTTCTTTATTGCCATCTGCGATGCCAGCACGGGCGAAGAAGCCAACATTAGGGATGAGTTGCTGCTCCAGATTCATGCTGATGCCGCCGCGGCTTTGGTAGCGGCGCACAGCGGTGATGTCGGCAGGGCCTCCGTTTAGCGCGGCGAGTTGGATGGCGTCCTGGAAACCTCCCATCCGGCCGCGCGTCAGAAATCCGCTGATCGCGATTTTCCCGGGTTGATCCCAAATGGCATATCGCCGCTCGATCTCGCCGACCCATTGGAACTGTCCGAACTGTGGATCGAGGTGGGTGGCATTCGGCGCGATGGACAGATCGAACAGGCCGCCGCGGAAGGTCCAGGGACCTTGGTACCATTCCGCAGCCGCGCCGACGGTGTAAGCCCAGGCGTCGGCCGCGTAGTCAAAGGTTCCGGTGTCGATGATGGCCCAGTTCATGAAATCGGACCGGGGATCATGAGCGTATTTGTTGGTGTCGAAAATATCGCCGACACTGAATTTTCCCACCGTGAGCACTAGTCGATCCGAGGTTTGCGATCCCGAAAACTGGTTCAGCCCGGCGTCGACTTTCTGAATCTCTCCACCGAGGTCGATGGTCTGGCGCAGGAACGCCCGGTGCAGGCGTGTATACGGATAGCTCGCGCCGACCTTGTAGGCCTCCCCGCTTGGAAATCCCGCGGCGCCGACCGACGCGCTCAATCCAAAACCCTGATCGACCTCCGGATTGACCCACGCCTCGGCGCCGTCCCAGAGCCGGACGCCCGCATACAAGGTCGTGTCGAAGGTCTCGCGTCCGGTGTTGGGGTCGAGACTGTTGCGACCGCTATAGGGAGCCCGAAACGGCGGAGCGTATTGACTGACGTAGGTAGCTTGGGCGTGGAGCGCGAAGCGGTCCGTCTCCAGCGCGGATGGCCCCTTGGTGAGGAAATCCGGGATGTGGCTCGCGTCGCCGATCCTGTAGTTGAGGCCGAGCCGGATACTTTGCATGGTGAGGTCGGAATTGAACGCTTCCGACGCACCCGTGAACCTCATGCCCTTGTGGCCAAATCCGGTTGCCAAATACTCGGCTTTTGCCGTCCAGTTTGCCGCGAGTGGAATTTCGATACCGGCTCCCGCCGCCCATCCCAACCGCCACAACAGCCTGGTGTCCACCGTTCCCGGCGTCGCAGCGCCGCCAACGGAAACGCCGTCGACCTGGGTTCGCGTCACCTGATCGTAGCTCCAGGCCAACCCGCCCGTTCCATAGAGAAGGAAATGATCGAACGCATAGCCGGCGCGGGCACGCGCGCTTCCGTAGTGAATGACCGCCTCGCCGTAGGTCACCTGGCCGGTCAAGGGCGAGGAGACCGTCTGACTGCCGCGCACGGAAAAGGGTACCTGCACGTCCGAGTTCGGAAAGGAGATATCGGATTCGAATCCCAGCATCGCGCGAGACGGAAAGACATGGTTGTAACCGCCCTGAAGCCCGGCCACGTAGTTGCCGGTCCCGCCGATGAAGTCGAAGTTGAAGGGAAGGTCGAACGATCCGCTCAGACCCGGAGCGCCAGCGCCTGGTGGAATCGCGGACCAGTTTGAAAGGCCTCTGATCGCACCTACGTGGACGCCGGCGTACCAGCCATTCCAGTCGTAGAGCGCAAGGTACGGCACGGGCGCCTTAACCGGAGGGTTCGCTGGCAGATCAGCCGCTATCGCGCAGGAGTATGTTGCAAGCGCTACACCGATCCCACCCCCTATCTTGCAAATCCTCTTCATGCCGCGCCCTGCAACCCGAACGAAACTTAGACCAAAGAAATGTGACATTCATTCCTAGACATTCCTGCGAGTTGTTCGCAATAGGCCTTGTAGATCAAGCGCCAACTGCTCAAGAAGTCGGTGAAATTGTTGCGCCACACACGGGGGCGGACAGCTCCCTCACCGAAATCGTCGGTATTTCTGGTGGGTCTATTGGTTGGGCAGACAGGTACTTCCCACACAGGGGGAACAGGCTTGTGGCTTCTCACTAGTGCTTTCCAGCGATCACGGCTGGGATTATCCTGCCTTTAACTTGCGATCAACCGATCGCATTCGCTCGCCTGTTTTAGCCCCTGTGCGCTAATTTGAATTTCGTAGCGGTCTGCTTTGGAGTATGAATCCATTCGTTGGTTTGCTTGCGGAGGCTCCAATGTGTCGCATCCGCTTCGCAATGTTGGTAATGGCGTTCACGGCCGCAACTTGGTCAACTTGCCAGGCCATCGGGTCCTTTCAGACCAAACCGGCGTTTCCGAAGGTCATGATGGCTGGTGCTGCACCTCCACACCCAACCGTCAGATTGCCCGATGCGTCCGCACGCGATCTCGTTGGTGGCTGCGGTAGGGGTCGCTTCCGCGATCATCAAACACATGGTTGCCGTGGCCCGGCCGATATCAGGTAAGGGCTCGGCCAGTACCAACAATTCTGTCGAATCCGGTTGTCGTCGAGCCGGGTTGTAATACTGTTGCATTCTGAGATTTGACAATGAGAGGGCTTCCTCGCTGGCTGAAACTGTTGCACGCGTCTACGGCGGTTACGAATGTTCGCGCCGGCCACCACGAAAAGCGGTTGCGACGGTGGTGCCCCCTCACTGAGGTAGGGTCGATGGTTGGCTTTTCGAGGAAATTCGTCAGAACGGTCGCTTTTGGCCTGACCACGGCGACGGCCTTGGCGATGTGCCTCATCTCCCCGAGCTTCGCTCAACGTGACCCTCTCGATCTCGCACAGGCCGGCTTCGTTGCGAAAGATCGCGGCGATTTCACGCTGGCGATACGCTTGTTTGACGAAGCGCTTCAGCGCGGCTTGTTCTCGGACAAACAACGCGGCCTTCTCCTTTACAGTCGAGGCGTTTCTAACGAAGCACTCGGTCGTCGCGACCGCGCCCTGTCAGACTTCGATGCGGCCATCGCGCTGCTTCCGGAATTTCCCAGCGCCTACCTCTATCGAGGGATCATCTGGGGCGATGAGCGCGAATACCAGCGCGCCCTGCAGGACTTTCTGACGGCCAGTAAATTAAATCCCGGCGATCCTCTCGTTTTCAACAACCTTGGGAATGTTTACGAAAAACTGGGAGATTTGGATCGTGCCATCGAAAACTATGGTCTAGCGATCCGCTTGCGTTCCGACTACGCTCCTGCCTATTACAATCGTGCTCGCACCTACGTTCTGAAGCAGGATGAAGAGCGCGCCATCGCAGACTACGACAAGGCGATCGCGTTGCAGCCGACCTACGAAGACGCCTACGTCAACAGGGCGGTCCTGTATTTCTTCCGTCGAGACATCAAGAGTGCTCTCGCAGACCTCGACACCGCGATCAGGCTGAATCCGCGGGACGTTGCCGCTTTGTCAAATCGCGCGAGTGTGAATCTGGCGATCGAAAAATATGCTGAAGCTTTGAGCGATTTCGATCGAGCGTTGACGGTAGATCCAGGCAATGCGGCCACATACTTGGGGAGAGGGCGGGCGCACCTGTTCTCTGGAGCAGTCGACGATGGCATCGAGGACTTCAAGACCGCCGTGCGGCTGCGTCCGTCGAATCCCTATCCTGTCATTTGGTTGCACATTGCTCGGGTCCATCGAGGAGAATCCGATCGCGAGGAATTTGAGGCGAACGTAAAGGCTGCGAAAGGCGAAGCCTGGCCGGGCGCAATGCTCGATATGTATCTTGGGCTGCTTGCTGCGGACGAGGTCAAAGCGGCTGCCCAACGGGGCACAGACCGCGAGAAGTCCAAACGCGAATGCGAAGCGATTTTTTTTATGGGCGAGTTGGCTCTGCACAAGGGTCAGACCCAGCAAGCACGGGACGCCTTGCGAGAGGTGACGTTAGGCTGCGGACCGGCGGAGCCCGTCTACGGCGCGGCGGTTGCGGAAGCCAAGCTGCTGCCTCGGCAATAAAGCGCCTTACACAGGTCCGCTGCGCCGCACCCAAGTTCGAGCAATTTCTTTGCGACTGACGGTCGTTCGTATTTCTGGGAGTCTTTGCGTTCGCATCGGGCAGATCTTCCTCATGAAGGGTGCCGGCATGTGGTCTTTTGACAAGCATTTTTCGGCGACCGCGGTTGGGATTGTCCTGCTTTTATTTTGCAATCAACCGCGCGCGGTTGCTCGCGCTAGTCAGGTTGGTCACGACGATCCCTGGAATCCAGAGCATATCGAACATCTGCCGCCCGAGGTTCGGAATGCTGTCGTCCGCATGTGCCGAGATCCACTCCGCGCCGGACACTACTTCGCAACCTATTTCGACAATTCGCGCTTGATGAAGCTGCACTTCGAGCATCTGCACTGTGACGGGCAGGCAATATTTTGCAGAGGAGACATTTGCCTGCACCAGGAATACGTTTCTACCGGAGGTCACTATCGGCTGATGAAAAGCTATTATGATCGCAACAACGATTGATCCAGCCGAATGGCTCTTCTTGGTTTGTCTGCGAACAGTCCGCCAAATTGGCACCAGCGACCTCGTCGACAAGAGCGCGACATTCGAGATAAGGCTGAGCCGGACTCGCCGTGCCCCCTCGAACAAAACATTCCATAAGATATATTATGCGAATTCATTTTCATCATAGATTTCTGCTACATAGTATATCAATTCTCCATAACACTTGTTTAAATACTTGCCGGATGCGTACGTAGGCTCGCGCTGCTATCTTGATCGTCACCGAAATCGTTGAACGACCATGAGCGCCCGCGCTCAGCGTCTATCGGTTTTGGCGGGAGTCTCGGCTATGCGATCGGGGCGCTTTCCGCTGGTCTGATCGCCGACCGTTTCGGATTGTCGTGGGCGATCATCTCGATCGCCGCGCTGACATTTGATTCCGGGGCCGTGGTCGCCATTGTGATGAGGGCGCGTGGCAAACATCCGAGCAACCCGATAGCTGCCGCGTCCATGTCACCGAGAACCTAATGATGCGCACTGGCATATTGCTCGCTCTCCTGTCCGCCCTCCTGTTCGGCGCAAGCACACCTTTCGCCAAGCTTCTTCTGGGCTCCGTCGATCCATGGACAATGGCGGGGTTGCTCTATCTCGGCGCAGGGCTGGGGCTGGCGGTGATCCATGTCTCACGGGCTGCGTTGCGGCTCCCCACAATCGAGGCGCCGCTCCGGCGCGCGGACATTCCTTGGCTTGCCCTGGTCGTGCTAACGGGCGGCATCCTCGGCCCCCTGTTCCTGATGTTTGGCCTGGCCCGCACCGACGCCGCGACAACGTCGCTCCTTCTCAACCTCGAAGGCCTCGCGACCATGGGCATCGCCTGGGTGGTATTTCGTGAAAACGTGGACCGGCGACTTCTCGTCGGCGCCTTCGCGATCTTGGCCGGCGCAGTCCTTCTCTCCTGGCAAGGACAGGCATCCTTTCAATGGGGCACCCTGCTCATCGCCGGTGCCTGCCTGTGCTGGGGGATCGATAACAACTTGACGCGCAAGCTTTCGTCGGCCGATCCGGTGCAGGTCGCCATGCTCAAGGGGCTGGCCGCCGGCGCGATCAATCTCTTCATCGCGATCGCCAACGGCGCCGCTCTTCCTTCCGCTGGTGTTCTACTGGCCGCCGGCGTGGTCGGATTTCTGGGCTATGGCGTGAGCCTTGCCCTGTTCGTTCTCGCTTTGCGCCACCTCGGGACGGCGCGAACGGGAGCCTATTTCTCTCTCGCACCCTTCGTAGGCGCTATCCTGGCCGTATTTATGCTGGGCGAGCCGCTGTCGGTGAAGCTCCTGATCGCCGGATGCCTGATGGGGCTCGGGCTATGGCTGCATCTGTCCGAGCGGCACGAGCACGAGCATACCCATGACGTGCTGGAGCATGAGCATCGGCACAACCATGATGAACATCATCAGCACGAGCACGGGCCGGATGCACCGCCGGGCGAGCCGCACACCCACTGGCATCGCCACGCGCCGCTGGTGCATCGGCATCCGCACTATCCCGATCTGCATCACCGTCATGATCATACGCACTGATCGTTTTGCGCCAGCTTGTATGTTTGACGTGAAGGTGAACACACACCCGCACTTTTTCGCGCTGTACCATGCATCCACAATGGACGTATCGGTTAGTCGTAAGCGCCGCTGGAATAGCGCGGCCGGTTATCGGCCCAGCGCTAATCTCAGTTTTAACAGTGAAGGCGAAAGGTGCGCGCTGGGTTGCACGGGCGTACGCCTATCGGCGTCACTGTTCGTCGTCGCCAAAGATTTGGTGTAAAGACCTAAGCATCTCGATACTTTGCTGGACCTTCGTGTCTGGTGTTGAACGCAACACACTCACCATTGCGGTGAAATGTTCGTCCTGTCCTGCAGCGGCAGATGCGAGAATGTCCCGCACGTCGCAGCTTTCTCCCGGAGGAACGGGAGGCGTTGCGCCGAGCGACAGCGCCTTGCGCGGCGGGGTTGGCGGTGTTGGACGCGGCGAAGAGAGAGTGAGAGGGGCAAATTCTCGCAGCGGTTCGGAGGTCTTCGCTTTGGTTGTTGTGCTTTTCGCGCTTCGACGGGATGTGGTCACCTTGCGAGCCGGCGCCGATGTGGGTGGCGGTGGCGCTGTCGACGGGCTTGCGGTCGTGGCCGGTTCTTGGGGCGTGTCAGGCGCCGGATTGATTGCCCCGCGCAGCGCCTCATCTTGCCAGGTGCGCAGTTTGGGCAGCGCCGGCGAAGAGCCCTTTGCCCGTTCGTAATACGCGCGATAGGGTTTATCTAAGTAGTGCCGGATTTTGGTCAATTCGAACGAGCGGGAGTTCTTGACCATCAGGATTGACAGCCGGGCCGACATCTCGCGGAGTTCGAGCGGGCTGCGCAGCGGGCGCGGTGTATAGTGAGGTGCCCAGACGCGCGGCGCGAAAATGCCCTGTCCTGGACGCTGGATCGGCGTTTTATAGACTTGTGTCGTTTCGCCGAGCATCTCGGACACAAAGTCCGAGGTTTCGAGATCGTTGATCTGGATGAACAGCTTGATCTGCGAGCCCGAGACCGTGGTGATGCGCGTGTTCCTGCCGTAGAGTTCGTCGAGCTGCGCAATGTCCTGCATCACGATCGCCATCCGGAAGCCATATCCCGCGCTGATCGTGATCTTCGAGATCAAAGAGTCCATTCGGCCGACATGGTAGAATTCGTCGAGCATGAGCAGCACCTGATGCGGCTCGTCGTCACCCGGAATCTTCACCATCATCAGATCGTGGATCTGCTGAAACAGGATGCGGATTAGCGGCCGGAAGATCGACAGTTCGGCGATGGTACAGCCGATGAAAATCGTCATCGGACGGCGCCGTAGCTCGCGAATGTCGAAATCGGATGTCTCGGTCGCGGCCGAGATGAGGCCGTTGTTCCACAGCGACATCGCCATATTGACGTTGAACACGGCGCTGTTGCGGGTCTCGGGCTCCAACGCGATGTACTGGTTGAAGCTGTCGACCACCCATGCCGGCAAGTGCTGTCGTTCAGTCTTCACGATCGCACGCAGCACCGAGGAGATATCCTTGCCGGTCGTCGTCATCCGGGCCACCGTGCGCATGTGCTGTGCGCCCGCGATCAACGGTGAAGCCAGCACGTAGCCGATTAACGCCGAGAGCAGAAGACGGCCGGCTCCGGCCCAGGTGTCGTCGGCTTTTTCAGGAATCACAAAGGAGGCGACGACCAGGCAGTCGGTCGCCATGCGCTCGTCGCGCCGTACGAAATCGAGCGGATTGTATCGATGCGTGTCGTTGGATCCCGGCGAGAACATAAAAACCTTGTTGCCCATCGCGGCGCGATGTTCCGCAAGCGCTTCGAAGTTTTCGCGCTTCGGATCGAAGAACACGGCCGAACCCTGCCAAAGATAGCCATTCGGGAGGACGAAGCCGGTGCCCTTGCCGGAGCGTGATGGTCCGACGACCAGGATATGTGCGGGCTCGTCCGAGCGGAGCGTGGCGCCGCTCAGCGTTCCCAGCACGATCCCGCGCTTGGCGGTCAGGCCCTGCTTGGCCGCCTCCATCAGCGTGCCGAAGCGGGCGGCGCCATACGGCATCTGGCGGCGATTGATGACCGCGAACAGCGCCCCCGCGAGTCCGATCGCGCCAACAGTGGCCGCCGCATAGCCGGCGCGGATCAGTGCCTCGAGTTGGGTGCCTGGGAACAGGAGTCGGTTGTAGAAATGACGCCAGGCGATCACAAAGAAGTCGGCGGAGCGATCGGCGTTCTGCATCCGGAACAGCGCCCAGCGGGTGGTGCCCTCACTCGGGAAGCGGCCCGGCGCCCAGCGCAGGGCAACGACAATCTCATAGGCCATGCTCCACAGCAGCCAGAAGGCGAGCAGCAGCAGGATCGCGACGCCGATCCTATAGGCGACGACGCGCGCCATGACGGCCTTTCCCAGTGGTCCGCTGTTCCCGCCATTCTGCCATGCGCGAGAAATGCACCGCCGATGTGCCGCGCCATCCACCGACCTTTGTCTGCTGAATGACGATCGGCAGTACCGACCTTATGTAGCTGACAATCTCGTCGCGGCGCAGGCCGAGCCCGGCCTGCATCACCATCAAGGCGAGTTGCTCGAAGGCGCCGGCAGGGCTGTCGGCGTGCACGGTCGTGATGCTGCCCGGATGCCCGGTATTGATGGCGCGCAAGAATGAGTAGGCCTCGGCGCCACGGATTTCGCCGAGAAAGATGCGGTCGGGCCGTAACCGCATCGAAGCCTGCAGCAGCGTTTCAACGGTGATGCGGGCCTCCCCTTGATCGCCTTTGGAGGCGACGAGCGGCAAGTAGTTTTTCTGGATCGGGTTAACTTCCCGGGTATCCTCGATGGTGATGATGCGCTCCTCAATCGGCACCTCCTTGAGGATGGCATTGAGGAACGTTGTTTTTCCGGAGCTCGTCCCGCCCGAGAGCAAGATCGAGTAGCGGCTGACCACGGCGAGCCGGATGAACTCCTCGATGCGGCCGGCGTCGAGATGCTCGCAGAGCTGTCGGTCGGTTTCCGACAACGCGCCCTCCCCCGCCGTCGTCACCTTCTCGAATGAACCGAGCTTGCGGTAATCGTCGAGCCGCATTTCCTTGATGACCTGCTTGCGGATGGCGAACGCGCCTCCCGCCGTCGTCGCCGGCGGCATCACGCCCTGAAAGCGCTCTCCGGTCGGCAGCGCCGCGGAGAGCAACGGATGCTCCTCGTTGACGCTCTGGCCCGAATGTCCGGCGACACGCTCGGCAAGATGCCGGATGGCGTGCTCCGTTAGGCTCGGCACCTCGTGCCGCTCCATTGCGGCCTGCCCGAAGCGCTCGACCCAGACCTCGGCCGGACCGTTGACGCAAATCTCGACGACATGGTCGTCATCGAGCCAGGTGCGGATCGGATCGAGTGCGCGGTCAATGAAGACCGTCAGACTTCGCGCCAGCACGTTCACGCTTCAGCTCCCTCAAGGCTTCCTTGACCGGATCCGGATAGAGCGCCGAAAAATCGAGATCGCGCCGAACGAAGACGATGATCCGCGTTCCTTGGTCGAGGTAGATCGTGGGTGGGATATTGATTGAGTTTCTGAGCGCCTGCTGCGCGATGTTGGTCAGCGTCTGCGACACGTTTTGCGCCGCGATCTCCCGAGCCTGCAGGCTCAACTGATTTTGGTTCACCCCCGTTTGCGTCTGCGTCACGATTCCTGTCACCGGATCCGTCGTCATGATGATGGAGCCATTGCCGATCGTGTTGGTGTTCTGGCCATAAGCACTCAAGAACTGCGCTGCGCCGCCGACGACCGACAGCATGATCGCCGAACCGAAGCGCTCCAGATAATGATTGTCGACGAAGCCGGCATTGCCGGCGCGGCCCAGATCGTCGGTGCCGTTCGATCCGAGCTGCACCGAGACGCCATCGGAGCGCAGCATGCGGGTCCACACCACGAAGACGCGCGTCTGACCTTGTGCGATCCCCGACTTGTACTCGCCGACAAGGCGGCTTCCAGCAGGAATGAGAACGCGCCGACCGTCGAACGACCAGACATTCTCGGTGACAACGGCGCGCACCATGCCTGGCAGATCGCTCTGGACGGCCGTCTCCAACACACCACGAATCATCGTCCCCTGCGCCACCAGCGCGTCAATGCGGTTGTTCTTGATCGCTCGGGAAACCTCGACGCCGGCCGCGGAAACCGACGACAGGAAGCGACGATTGGGATCGTCCTCCGGACCTGCGGCGGCCTTGCTGCCATCGTCTGGGTTTGCAGTGTTTGCCGCCGCTGCGGCGTTGTCGGCAATGACCTGCGGAGCCCGAAGGCGCTCCCATTTTCGTCGCTCCTCCTCCTGCCGCTGCCGTTCGAGCTCCGCGAGACGGCGCGCTTCGTCGTCGTTCGGCAGCGCACCCGCCAGCGGCGGCTCCGGCGGAGGGGGCGCCGGCAACGCAAGCGGTGGTGCGACCGGGGGAGGTGGTGGGGCGGGTTCGGCCGGGGCCTGCGGAATGACGATGGTACCCTGGTTGGTTTGCACGCGAGGGGTCGAAAGCGACGGCGCTGGAAACTGCGTCGTCCTGAACTCCTCTTTGTCCGGCGTCGTTAGGGTGGGCGAACGCCGCGCGACCGTTCCATAGATCATCCAGGCAGCAACAAGAAGCGCGCCGATCGGCACCCCGAATTTCAAAAAACTGCCGAGCGCGGTTCGACCGCGCGCGACGGAGGTTGCCGCCGCAGCTTCCAGTTCGAACGAGCGATAGTCGTCAGGCGTGGGCATGATCAGCCTCCCACGGTCGTCGTCGCGCCCACCCGTTGCGGCTGATAGGGCTCCAGCCCGTTCGGTTCATGCACGTTGGTGAGGCGGCGGTTGAAGATGCACGTCGATTCCTGGCCATTGCGAAGCGTCCACTGCGGCGAGACCTTGTCGACGATGATGTAGGGGCCCTCGGTCCGGAAATTGACCAGGCTCTCGTTGCGGTCCGCGTCGACGATATAGATCGCCGGCGTCTCGCCCTCGAACCGGAACCAGGTCTTGGTCCCGTCGTCGAAGACCGCGACCGGCTTGTTCACCGAGGAGCCCTTGTAGCCATAGTCGCTGTTGGCGTTCGCGATGTTGAGGTCCTTGAGATTGGGGTTGGCGGCGCGCTCCTTCGCCTCGGCCAAAAGCTTCGCGCTCGCTTCGTCGTCGGGGAATCGGAAACGCACTGCGTAGATCTGACCGGACGGCGGCCGCGTGTTCGAGCGCAGCAAGAACGAATAGATACGCTTATCGGTGACGACGTTGAGGTTCGAGATCGCGTTCTTGTCGACCGGCTTGACAAAGATGATGTCGCCCTTGCGGTTCGGCTCGACCTTCCAGGCAATCGAGTCGCCGAGCGCTAAGGTTTCGATTTTTTCGTCCGGCTGCAGCTCGATCATCGTCGACGTGCCGTAACTCGCGTCGATCGCGGTGACGTTGTCCCTGTTATAGACGACGTCCCGGACTCGGGAATCGGTGCGGCCAGGACGCGGCAGCGCTTCCGCATGCGCGGCGCTCGCCATAATGCAGAAGCTCAAACCGAGGACGATACAACGCGTTTTCATTGTTGCGCACCCACAGTTCCGGGCGACGGCGCCGTTTCCTGATCGCGGCGATATTCCAGCACCTGGAAGCCGAGCGGATTGTCGAAGCGCCACTCATTGCGCATCGGCGCGGAGGTATAGCGGAACCGCACGAGCGAGACCCAGTTGCGCGTAATGACGTTGGTCGATGATTTCTCCTCGGTCGAAAACCGCGCCAGCGCGGTTCGATTGTTCGGGAAGGTCACGGATTTGATTGTGACCGCGACAACAGTGTTGGTGCCGTAGACCTTGACGGGATTGTTCGGATTGGCGGGCGAGTAGATTTCCGTGAGCTCACGCGCTGCGTCTCCCGTCGCCAGCAGCTGGGCGAGGTCGAAGTTGTCCTTCAACGCCTTGGGGTCATAAGTTTCCCGCGCCTTGATGTAACGGACGACGTTGAACGTCGTCACCGCTTCGTCCTGGGTCAACGGGCCTTCGGCCATCGGGCGCTTCACCTCGACGAAGCCGGTCGTCTTGTCGACAACGACCATATAAGGCTCGTAGGTCTTGAGCGGGACGAGCAGGGCGAGTGTTCCGAGCGCCCCGACTGCGACCACGCTCATCACGGTCGCGACGATCCAGGCCAGCGCGCGGGAGTTGCGATTCCGCCGCGCGATGTCGCGCTCCCATGTCGCGCCGTCGGCATAGTAGCGCGGATCGACGCGCGCGGGCTCTGATGTCACGGTTTCCGTCATGGCCGCCCTCCGCCACTCGACGCCGGCGGCACGCCCGGGTTACGCAACTGTTCGGCGAGGCGACGGAATTCCGCCGATTGCGCCCATGAGGCGGCACGGAGACCGACACGCGCGCGTTGGCGCGACGCCAGCTCCTCGCGGCGCGACATCGAGGCCGGATTGAGCGGATTGCGGAAGGCAAGGCGGGCTCGGTTTGCGGCCGCGCCGAGGCGATAGCCGGTTGCAGTTGCGAGGACCGCACCGATGCGCGGCGCGAAGATCGGGACGCCGCCGGCAATCGCCGCAGCCATATTGTTGATCTGGCTGAGCAGCAGGATGCCGATGATCGCGAGCAGCACCACCGGTCCGATGGTGGCCCAGGTCGCGGACTTCGAATTGGCAACGCCGTTGAGCGTATCGATCGTCTGCTGGATCAGCGAGACGTAGAAGGCCAGAAACGCATAGACCAGCACCTGGACGAGAAAATATTGCACGAGTGCGCTGAGCCAGCCGCTGAAAAATCGCGTCGTCACGCCGAACAGCAGCAGAATGATGAACAGCGGCGCCAATGCCAGCAGCAACCACATGAACATCTTCGACAGCACGATGAGGAAGATTGCAAAGCCGATCAGCACTGCCATCACGACGTAAAACACGGCGGCAAAGATGTAGGGCCCCCAATTGGTGATGCCGGCGTTTTGGAGAAACGCCTCCGTGGCGCTGTTGGTCGTGTTCCACATATTCTGAAGCGCCGACTGCACGCCGTTGACGGAGTTCAGATTTGCGGACGTTCCGGTGTTATTGGCAGTGGTGACCGCGCTGAGCAGGGCGTTGCCGATGGCGGAGGGACCGTCGTTGAGGAAATTATACGCGAGCGTCTGGAAGTCGCCCCACTTCGTGGCCATGGTGTAAATCAGCATCGCGCGAAACAGGCGAAATGCATGGTCGGCGGGGCCACCTGTCGCGGTGCCCTGCCATATGCCGACACCCCAAAAAATCACGTAGAGCGTCAGGAGCAAGCCGGCGACGCCGGTTCCGCCACCCGAGGTCGCCGCGCTCGCCAGCGCCTGGTAGGCGGTGGAGACATAGTTCTGACCGAGTTGGTCGACAGATTGCAGCAACGTCGTAATACTGAAGGTGTTTCCCATCGCCCCTCTCAGATCGGCCGCATCGGACCGCAGCGGTCGAGGCGCTGGAAAGCCTCCGGGACGGCCGGCGGCGTGACGTTCGAGTAGGCGAGCGGGGTCCCGCCGTCGTCGGGGGAGCATGGCGCCTTCAAAGGCTTGTACGCACAGCCGGCGAGCGCGGTGCCGATCAGTGCGAGTGCGGCGAATGTCACGATGATCTTCACGGGGCCGGCGCCTTCGGTTGCGTGAATGTCATGGCGCGCGAAGCGGCTTTAGCGGGGTCATCTTGTCCGACGCCGGCTCCGGCCTCGCCTCTGATCGCAGGTGCGTCGCCTCGCGGAAGTGCGTAGTGGCCGACCGCGACGCCGACAATGAGGGCGACAATGACAACAAGGACCAAAGCACGCACGGACATACCGCCCCCATCAGAGATTGATTACTGCTGTGTGAATTTCATCGCGCGGGCGGCGGACGATTCCGCGGCAATGCGATCGAGGTTTGCTTGATTGGCGGCGGCCGCGGCGTTGTTGACGACGCCGTTGAGCTCGTTGATGGTTTGCCCGGTCTGGATTTGCACCTGGGTGTTCTGATCGACGCTGCCTTTGAGGTCTTGCGCCTTGCCGATTTGTTGCCCGCCTTGCGTGAACGCTGACGATCGCTGCTGTACGGCGCTCTGTGTCGAGTTGATCAGTCCGGACAGCGTTGCCGCAACATTGACGGAGTTCTTGTAGGCCGTATCGGCGGGATGGGTCTGACCGCTGACGAGGCCGGTAATGGTCTGCACCAACTGCAGTCCGTTAATGAGGGTCGAGACGATGTTCTGAGACGCCGACCCCATGCCCGCGAACGACAAGGCCCCGCCCGAAATCACCGACCCGAGGGACGGTGCTTGCGCCATCGAGAAGCCGCCGCCGAGCGCCATCTGGGCCAGCGTCCCCTGCGCCTGCGATGAGCGATCGCCGGTGACGGCTTGCAATGTCTTTTGCGTGAACTGGAGGATCTGTTGATCCGCGGTGAGGATCTGCTGGGTGCTGGTCGCGATCTGCTGCGCTTTGGCGAGGTTCGCGCTGTCGAGGACGGGAACCTGCGCCATCGCCGGCGGCGCGTCCGTAAAAGTCAGCGTCAACACAGCGAGCACGAATATCCAACGCATCGGGGGTCTCCCTATCGGCTGTTGGCGGAAATCGCGGCAAGCGCCGCGGTCACGTCGGCGACCGTTAACGCCGCGTCTGCGCCGGCATTGCCGGTGTTGGCGGCGTTCTGTACTTGGGCGAGGTAAAAGATGACGTTGCCGTTGGTATCGACGTAGCGCGCGCTCACGCAGGATGGGTCGGGCGACGAGCCGGGGGGCGTTGTCGAGCACGCCGATGGCGCTCGACAGGGATCGGCCGCCGTCCCGGATCCAATCATGCCGATGGGACACGCCTGGCTTGATGTCGCTTGCGCCGCACTGGTCGTTGCGCGCATGCCGAGCGCCGACCGGCTCATGTCGCTCGTCATCGCCAGATTCAAGGCATTGAGCGCCGTCACCCAGAGATTGGCCGAGCCGGTCGCGTTGTTCCAGGCGAGGTTGTTTTGCAGCCGCGCCGCGCTGTTCATGTCGATCGCGGCCATCACTGTCGGCGCGGTTCCGACCTGCTGACCGGCGGCCTTGAACGCCGATTGAGCCGCCGTCATTGTCGAGCCGCTGGCCTCTAACCCGGCTACCACGTCCCCACTCGACTTGAACAAGGTCTGGCTGTTAAGTGCCGCGCCCTGGGCGGTTGGATCTGGCGTCGCTGGCAGATCGGGGCCGTAGGATTGGATCGTCTGGCTGCCAGCGCCGCTTCGCGGCTGCACGGTGGGGTTGGTGATGGTCGCTTTCTTGCCGGTGGTGACCGCGCATTTGACGCCGCTATTGGCGTTCTGCCGTTGCGTCGTCGCCGGCACGAGCTTCACCGTCGTGCTGGCCGTCTGCGAGCGCTGCGTCAATTGCGCCGCGTCGTTGACCGGAATATCCGCGAGCACGGCCGCAACGCCGGACAACAGTGCGGCCGCGGCGATCGCGATCTGGAGCTTCATCCCTGGCTTCTCCCCATGAAGATTGGCAGCCATACCGCCGGGTCATAACCGACGCGCGCGCGCAACGCGTCGAGCTCGGCGACCGTCTCGGTGCGCCCTGACAGCACCTTGATCATGTCGGGCATGCTGGCGAGGTTGAGCCGGGCCACGACGCTGTCGCGGCCATGCTTGATCAGAAACGAACGACTTTCCGGGACCGTGCCGCGGATCCAGGCGACCTCGCGTCCGGAGAGGCGAAAAGCCTTCTGGTAGCTTTCGTCGTCGGCTTTTGGATTGGGAAAGAAGATGTTGGTGCTGGTCTGTTCGATCAGCGTGTTCGACGCCTTCGATCGCACAATGTCAGCGGCAGACTGCGTGCCGAAACCGACGATGCCGTTTTGTTTGCGGATGGTCTTAAGCTTGTCGCGAATGAAGAAAGCGAACACGTCGTCATCGAGCAGCCGCCAGCCTTCATCGAGGAAGATCATCACCGGATCGCCGGTGAGCAACTCCTCTGTCCTATGGAAAATATACATTAGCGCCGCGGTGCGGATCGCCGGATCGTCGAGCACCCGTGTCATGTCGAATCCGAACACACTCGACAACGAGAACTGATCCTCCTCGTTGTTGAACAGCCAGCCGCGTTGGTCGGGGCGCATCCAGCTCTCGAGGCGCGCCAGCAGGTCGCCCTCCCCTGCCCTGATGCGGCCGCGCAACAGGGTCGAGAAGGCTTTCAGCGTGCGACCCGCTGGACCGCCGGCGAGCGCCGCGGCAATCGCGTTCCGGATCACCTGCTCCTCGGACGCGGTCAGGTCCGCGCCGTTCACAGGCCGCAACATGAAGGCGAACAGCTGGTAGAGGAATTCGCGGTTGGGCGCGCTATCCGGCAAGGACAGCGGGTTGAATCCGGTCGGTTCGCCCGGCACCAAGGTCTCATACTGGCCGCCAAGCGCCCGGATGAAAATCTCGGCGCCGCGATCCTTGTCGACGAACAGCAATTTCGGTCGAGGCTGAACACGCTGCGTTTGCGCTGCGATGAAGGACAGAAAGACGGTTTTTCCCGATCCGGTCGGTCCGACGACGGTGAAGTTGCCGATATCGCGGACGTGATGGTTGTAATAGTAAGCCGTCTGCGAGGTCGTCTCAAAGACCGAGATCGCCGGCCCCCAATGGTTGCCGTCCGGCCGACCGCTCGGATAGTTGTGCAGCGAGGTGAAGCCCGCGAAATTCTTCGACGAGATCACGGCCTTGCGAGCGATATATTGGAAATTGCCCGGAAACTGCGCCCAAAACGCCGGCTCGCAATTGAGATCCTCGCGGGTCCAGATCACCGAACGATCGGTCAGCGCCGCGCCGACCGCTGTGACAGCCGCCCCCACTTCCGGCAGGTCGCGACCAAGGCACATCACGGTCATGTGGTGCTCGCCATAGATCGCCTCGGAGGCGAGTAATTCATCACGTGCGTCGTCGAGATGTTCCGCGACGATGGAGCCGGCCTCGTCCGACATGTCGACCTGGCGCGACACCCGGTCGATCTGCTTGGCCGCCTCCGGCCGATCAACGATGGCAAAGGTCTGCGTCGCGATGAACTCGTGCGGCACACGCAAGAGATTGTCGAACGAGCCCGGCCCGGTCTGCGCTGGGTATTCTCGGATCGACACCATGGCGCCGAAGCGCGTATCCTCGGGTCCCGCGCCGCGGATTTCGATGGTGTTGCGGCCGAAGAAGATCCGCTTCATCGACAGTGCGTCCGCGACGTTCATGCGCGGCAGGTGCATAGGGCGAGGGATGCCGCCATTGATGAGTTGCACCAGGAACTCCAGCGGCTCGGAAAACCACAAGCCCTCCCGGCGCACCACGCCCAGCTGGCGGGCGCCGTATCCGGCAAGGTTCTCGCGGACCGCCGTCGCGGCGTCGCGAAGCTCGGTCAGGGCCGTTTGCGCGGCGACGGATCCCCCGGCCTCGTCCTTGCGGCCGAGCAGCTTGGTCAGCATGACGTCGAAGGTGCCAGCCTGCCCCTGTAGCGGGCGCCGTATGAGCGTCAAATAGATGTCGTTGACGAACATGCGGCGCTGCGACAGCGCCGCGTCGTAGCGCTCGTCGAGTTCACGGCACAGCAGATTGTCGAAGGTCGATTCGATGCGCGGCTGCACCTCCCGCCGGATGATATGGGCCGCAAGCGCGAACCGCGAATTGGCGAGCGTGCGGACCACGTCGTTGCGGCCCAGCAAGCGCGCATTGACCTCGCTCATGTCGGAGGTCTCGAACGAATAGCCATCGAGCTTGAGCACCGTGAGAACCAGTCCGTCGCGGGTCTTGATGATGTGGTCATCGACATGCCGCGTATAGGGCAGGTGCGATGCGACGGGACGCTCGCGCCGCGAGACGGCGCCGAAGGTCAGTTCATCGAGCAGAGCACGCGCGACCATGCCGTCACCTCACGCGGAGTAGCTGTCCGCGGCCCAGAAGGCGCGCGAGCGGGGCGGACATTTGGTGGATTTGACGAACAGGATTTCGAAGATGCGGTCGTCGCGCAGCGTCATGACGAAGCCGAACAGGTGCAACGGGATCGCCACCAACAGCATGAAGAGATTGTGCGAGATCAAAAAGCACACGCTCGAAACCACGCCATTGAACATGAAGTACATGTACGGCACGCCCATCAGCGTCGGGGCGCGGGTCAGCGCCTTGACGAGGGGTGTGATCAGCGGATCCTCGAGCTCGTTCTCCGTCATTGCCCGACCGCCGACTGGAAGAACTGGACGATCTGCGCGGAGCCGAACACCAGCACGATCCCGAAAATGACGCTGCCGGCGATGCCCCAGGTCAGCCGGCCGGACCAGGCGAAGAAGCCGCAGGCGATGACGGCAAGCGTCGCCAGCGCCGTGGCGATCGGCCCCGTCAGTGCCTGCACGAGTTGGGTTAACGTCGACTGCACCGGCTGCAGCGTGCCGCCGCTTTGCGCCGCCGCCTCAGTGATGCTCATCACCAACAGCGCTCCGGCAAGGCGCCAGCGCGACAACGATCTCCTCATCCGATCCTCCGTTTCAGTCGACATGCATGACAAATCCATCGCTCCAGTGCGCCTCCGGCGCCGCCTTGGTCGGCGAAGCCGCAGCGGCGCTTGGCGTGTCCGGCTCAATCAGATCCGGCTGCCCGACAGCAGTCCGCCGACCGGGACGGCTCGCGTTGCCCGGCGCTGGCCAGACGTAGAAGTCGTTGATGACCTGCGCCACAAAGCGCACCGTTTCGGGGAATGGGGGGACGCCGCGGTTCTCTTCCACCGCGCCCTCGCCGGCGTTGTAGGCAGCGAGGATGAAGAACGGATTCCGATATTTTTCGTGCAGGGCGCGAAGAAAGCGAACGCCGCCACGGACGTTGTCGGCTGGGTTGCACAGGTCGACCTTAAAGCGTTGCGCCGTCTCCGGCTTCAACTGCATCAGTCCGAATGCACCCTTGTCTGAAAGAGCGATCGAATTGAAGCGACTTTCGTTCTTGGCGACCGCCTGGACGAAGTCGGGATAAAAATTCTCCTCCGTGGCGATGCGCACGACGAGAGCGCGCGCCTCGTCCGCCGCTATCGCCTTGACGCCCGCGCAGGGAGCGACGGCGGCAAAGGTACTGTCGATGCGTTCGAACGAAGCCGGGGGCTGTTCAACGGGAAGCACCCTGCCCAAGGCATCGACGGCGGCGAGGCGGGCTGGCTGGGCGGCATCCTGCGCATACGCGCCGCCGAGAGCCGCCATGACGCTGAACCCGATCGCCGAAATGCGAATCGACATGCCACCCCCGCCTCCATTTTCCAATAGACAATATATTAGATGTTGATACATTGGCAACAGAATAAGCCTTGTGTCCCCTGGCCTCACTCCCGGAGGATGGAATGAAGCGCGGTGCAGCCTTGTTGGTGGCCGTCGGTCTGGTGTGTGCTGGCGCCGGGCGCGCGCGCGCACAAGATGCGTCGTTTGGGTGCAAGGTATTGCTGTGCGCGGCCGCTTCAGCGCCGGGCTGGTCCGGGATCCCCTATTGCGTGCCCGTTATGCAGACCCTGTTCCGCCAATTGGCGAAGGGCGGCGGTTGGCCCTCCTGTCCCGAAGGCAATGCCAGTGGTCTGGGCTATGAGCCATACCAAGCTTGTCCAGTCGGATTGACCCCCGTGCAATCAGGGTCCGAGAGCGGGGTCGGCATGTCGGCAGCGGCGAATGGCAATCTCTGCGCCGATCTCTCGAAGCCGCAACAGGTTTGTTCCGGCGGCGATGGCGGCTGTACCACCACCTATCCAACGACGGCACGAGATCCGCGCGGCGATCCCTATTACGTCGACATCAGTACGGCCAACGGTACGCAACGCTTCTACTTCTCCTTGCAGGGCTATTGAGATGAGGCGCGCCCACCTCCTTGCCGGAATCGTCGCACCATTGTTCACGCTCAGCGCGGCATTCGCGGAGGCGCCGGTCTCCCGCTGGTTTCCGGTGCCGGCGAGCGCGCTCTATCTCACCGGCGACAGTTGGTCTGATGCCGGCATCATCTATCGCCTTTATGGCGTGCAGTCCTGCCTTCGCGGCACGAGCTTCACCAACGCCCATGGACTCGAACGCGATTGTGGCGAGGCCTCGCTTGCAATGCTGGTGGCGCTCACCCGGGATCTGCGGCCGCAATGCTATGACGCCGCCGAGCGGCAGGAGAGCAGGACCGTTTTCGTTTTCTGCGTTGCGACGCGCGTGACCGGCGCGGGCGCGGGGTCGCGGATCGATCTCGGCACGGCGTTGATCGCGACCGGATTCGCCTTCGCCGCCTTGAAGCCGGATGGTCAGCCTGTCCACGCCCCGTATTTCGTCGCGCAGCTTGTAGCGCAGCGCGCCAAGGCAGGCTTGTGGGCGTTTCCTGACCTGCCCGAGCCGAACGCGATCATCCTGCGCGCGCTTCACGCACAGGCGCGCCCGCCTACGCCACCGGAATCGCCAACTCCCGCAGAATCCAACCAGCAATGAAGGAGACAAACCTTGAGAACAACAAACCTGTTCATCTTGCGCGGCCGGGTCGGCCAGGCGCCGAAGGCCTTCAACAAGGCGGTCAAGATCAATGTCGCGACCGATCGTTCCTGGACCGACGGCAAAGGCGAGCGCCGCGAGGAGACGGACTGGGTGACGGTCACGATCCTCAATGAAAAGGCGGCCGAATGGGCGATCGCGAACATCGCCAAGGGCGACGCCGTCTACGCCGAATGCCGGATTGCGGACGGTTCCTATAAGAAGGATGGCGAAACCGTCTACACGACCGACATCATCGCCAACGTCTTCCACAAGCTCGATCTCGGATCGCGCGACGATGCTGCCGCGTAAGCTCGTTCTTGCGATGGTTTCGGGCGTTGCGGTCTTTAGCAGCCATCCGGGGACGGCGCAAACGCCCGCCGCCGCACCTGGCGTTTATTCTCCCAAGGCCGCGGTCCAGTCGCCGCCATTGCGTGTCGAGGTGATCGACGGTACGCGCTTTCGCGATATTGAAACGCACGAAGCCTACCGACTCTACGGCATCGACACCTGCGCGCCCGATCAGTCCGCTCAGCTCGGCCGACAGTCCTGGCCATGCGGCACGATGGCAACAGCGTGGCTTGTGACCGCGACACTCAACACGTGGCTCGCATGCACCACGCTGCGCGATGAGGCCCACGAACATCTGGTTCGCTGCGCCTCTGCCGGGCATACCGATATCGCCGCCGATATGGTCCGTGAGGGAGTGGCGGTCGCGATCCCGGCTACGCAGGAGGACCCTGGGATTCGCAGCTATGCGCTGGTCGAGCAGGACGCCCGCAAAGCGTACCGCGGCTTGTGGTCGAGCACCTTCCAGATGCCGTGGGACTGGCGCGCCGGCCGTGACGTCAAACGGCACCCTGTGGCGCGAGGCGAGGCAGCACCATGATCCGGCGACATCCATTTCTGCAGTTGCCATTGCTCCTCGCGTTGGCGGGTTGCGCCGCCCCGGCTGCGCCTGTCGTCGACGATGGTCCGCCGATACCGGACCCGCTTTACAGCCCCGAGCAGGTCAAGCCAGGCCGCCTGGAATATGCCCCCGACCGTTCAACCTTCGCGCCGGTTCTGACCGAGCGATTTCCCTATCCGACTCAACCCGAGGCAAACGCAGCTTATCGCCGCCTGCTCGCAACAGCGCCGGCGAATGGCAGCTACCCCGCCTCGATTTGGCTGTTCGGCTGCAAACCGGGCGCGCTCGATGAGCAAACCGCGCGGGTGACGCGATACCGCGGTCCCGTCGTCCATTGTGCGACGGACTTCCTTGATAGCGCGGGACGGCGATCGCGGCTCGAAACGGCGAACTTCTACTATTACGGCGCGGTGTGGAACATGCAGCCGATTTACCCGCCTCGCACCGCCGTTCCGTGGCGCAATCGCGAACGGTCGCCCAAGGACTTCTGGTGGTGGGTTCCAGGCCGGTCCCGCTATGAGTAGGAGGCGGGAGATGCGTGGAAAGTCGACGTCGACTGGACAGAGACAATATATTAGATGTTATAATGCGCACGCGCGACGCTGGCAGGTTGGATGGTGCTGCGCGAGCGTCCTGATCGCGGGGCTGATGATGGCCGGTCTTTCTACAGGCGCTCGCGCTCAATCGCTCACACCGAACCCGGGAACTTGGCGGCCGATGTCGTATACGAACCTCCAGAAACCGTCACCGCAGAGCGCGACCTATAGCGACATCTGGAAAGACGCCATCGACGCCAACAATCGCGCCTACATGGCGCGTGGCGACCAGAGATTCTCCGATGGTAACGCGCCCGCCACGGAAGCGCATTTCGTGATCTGGAGCGCCACGAAATCCGTCGTGCTCTCGATTTTGAACACGGTCACCGGCTGCACGCTCAAGGAACTGCGCGCGGCCGCCGGCGCGACCGTAAAACTCTGCCCGCTGCGCATCGCCGTCTACGAAGGACTTCAAGTCCGCGTCCTCAACGGCGGTCGCGCGTGCTTTCTCGAACTCGCTCCGCTGGTCGCCGGCGCCGGCGTCACCCCGCAGGCTGCTTCCTACGCGTCCTACGATGTCGTCACCAAGACCGTGAAAACCGGTCTCATCATCGATCATCAGGCCGTCGACGGCTGCTCACAAAACATCGCGCTTTATCCGCCATGAAACGTTGCCCGTCCGTCCATCATGGTGCCACGCCCGCCAACGGCGCCGTCAAGGCAACCCCTTGCGGGGCGCGCTGGCGCGCGGCCTGGACCGCGCTCGCGGCCGTGTCATGCTGGTCGGCAATTTCGGTATCAGGAGGCTTCGATGCGATTCAAGTTGACCCTTCCGATCGTCGCGCTGCTCGCCATTCCAGGCGTTGCAGCCGCGCAGAATCAAGCAGCCGGTGGCTGGCAGGCGATGAGCTACCACAATTTCCAGATCCCGTCGGCGACCGACCCGCTACAGACGTTGGTGTGGCCCGACGTCATCCGCGAGGCCAACGCCTACGTGACCACCGAGCTCAAGCGGCCGCTCGGCGGCAAAAACGCGCTGGTGACCGCACTCGCCTCAACCTATCGCGACGGCAGCCGCACCATCATCGTCAGCACGGCGCTGTCGCGTGCTTGCGATAGCGGAGCGAACGACAAAGGGGCCGAGATCGAGCCGTCGACCTGCCCTTTGCGCATCGTCACGATCGAGAACGGCAAGGTGATGTCTATCAAGTCGGATACCGGCTGCTACACGGATCACGTGGATCCAGATCTACCAGCGAAGAACCGCAATGATAGCTCCTACACGCGCTACGATCCGGCCGCCGGCACAATCAGCTTTCGCAGCACGATCGGTGGCCATGACGTGCCGGGCTGCGCACGTGTCTATTCGCTCAAATGACGTTTTGGGATGGGGAGGGACTCCATGTGCACGCGCCTTAGCGGACTACTGGTCTTCGTTGTTCTTTGCGTGAGCATTTTGTGGCTCAGCAAGGGGCAGGCAGTCGCGGCACAGTATTGCGAACGGACCAATTACTCTGCTCAGGATATAACCGATGCCGTGAAGAACTCTCCGTTGCGGGATGATCTCAAAGGGACATCCTGCTCGCTTGGCGGATTGGGACGCTTCGAGTCGGGTGGCAACAAAGGCAACTACAATGGCAGTTGCTGCACCGGCATCTTCCAGCTCAACAACGCCAACGTTCAAAAATATGCCGGGACCGATCGGGCGGGTTACGGCTGTATGTCGCTGCAGAACCAAGTCGACGCCTGGGCCAAGCTGACGAATGACGGCTATAATTCGCCCGCCGTGAGACAACTGGCCTCAATGTCAACCTTCGACGGCCAGAAGGTCGATGCCAGCTTTATTGCCGCCTGCATTCAGCTCGGCACCGGCAATTGCCAGAAGATGCTGAACTCCGGCAGTTGCTCCGGCTTCGCCGACATCAACGGCACGACCATTTGCAAGATGGCAAACAACGCGCGCGCGATGGCAGATCCAAAGTGCCAAGACGGCCAAGCCGTCTGCGGCCCCTCCGGGCCTGGCGACTTCCCCACCTCGACCAGCATCGCCGCCAACCCGCCGGCAGCCAGCAGCGCGTCGATCATCGTATCGCCAACCGATGTCTGACCTGTAATGTCTCAGCACCACGCACCAGACAAGGAGGAGGGTTACGACGCAACAGTGCATCAGGAGGACGTGGTCTCATCATTCCACAGCGTTGAAAGATGCCGGCTTCGGTGCCCAGCTAATTCATCTCGGATGAATCGCGGATGATGAAATCCGCGAAATCGCGCAGTTGCTCTTCCGTCGCATTGCAAAGATCGCCGCCGCGATAATGTGCATGGACAAGCGCCCAGAACACGACCTCATCGGAGCGGCCTGCGAACAAGGCCTTCTGCAGCGTTCGTCCGATAAGCGTCACAGCACGGGCATGGTCGTATCGTGTGAGCAGTTCTTGAGCGACGATTTTTGTATCGGCGGTCCGAATCACTTGGCGTTCTCCTATTCTGTCTTCACGCGCGCGCAGCTAAGCTGCCGTCGGCAGTGGTAGGTGTGGAAGCACCGGATCATCGCACCCACGCGCCTGGCGGATCGTGGCGAGCGTTTCGCGATTGAAGGACATTCGTAGCGCGACCACCTCATCGCGGCCGATGCGCTTGGGAAAGCCCAGAGGTCGTACGAAAAACCGCAGCTGCATGGCGATCACCATGAGACGCCAATCGATCGCGACCGTGACTGTATCGACCCGGTGTGCCATCCCCCATTCGACGACACCCTGCGCGAGCTCGAGAAAGGGTCCGTCCGCACGCGGCCGCATCTCGCGGCTGCCAGGGGCGACACAAAAGCGCGTCCACTCGAAGACCCGCGGACCGCGCGGCGGACGCCGATGACACAGATCGGTCAGGACGTCGCTGAGAAGATGCGGCCTCGTTGTCGGCAGAAGACGCTGATACCCGACAATGTCGTCGCCACGAAGGCAGACCTGGTGGATCGCATGAACATCGTCGAAGCGGTCGCGCTCCAGGCCGTCCGGCTGGCGCAGTTCCATCCAGCCCTTCTCATCGACAAAGACCGAATGACGGAAGCGGAAGACTCGATCCATCAGGGTGGCATGCCGACTGATGTCCGAGCCAGGAATGACCATGAGCATTGAAAACTCCTCGGCTTGTGGGACAAGCCGAGTTGGTCATGAGCCGAATCGGAGCGGTATGGTCACAAAGCACCATTGCGCGACGGTGCGCCCTCCGGTTGCACAACCTTAGAACCCTTCTGATTACGCTGCGCGGTCTCAAGTCGGGTAAGTCACAGAGTCTTATCGCAGTTCACACGATGGCCAGATCCAAATCGGTGAGGATGGTTGCAAGGTCGCCGCGGCAATCGACCAGGCGAGGCGTCGCGACCGTCACAAGCTTCGGCAAAGCCCTGTCGAAGACGACGACGTTCGTTTCGCCGTTGAGCCGTGAATCATACATGAGCCCATCGGGTTTTGTGTCGTGCGCCCAAAGGGCCCGCGACCAGATGCGGGCAAGATCATGCGCGCTTGCGCGAGCGACGTCGGTCGGAATTCCCATCCGAACGAGACCATCGCCGCGGAGATCGACCACCCGTAATCCGGACTCGACCCGGACCTCGGCGCAGCTCCACGCCTCCAGCTCCGCCCATTCGACCGGGAAGGTGTGGGTACGGGCGACGCCGCGATCACGTAGGATCGCTTCGACGAAACAGACCTTGATGCTGCTGCCGAAGTAAATGACGCCGAAACGCTCGGGAGGAACCAACGTCGTCTTAGGGTCGCTGAACCGGCTGGCGCTGAGGCCATAGCCAAGTGGATTCGGGAAACGGCTCTGATAAAGCCGTCGCCACGTCGCGCCACGTGCGACGTCGACAAGCGCCAGCGCACGTGATGCAAATCCAGCCGGTGGCAACGGTGTTGGCGGCGACGACGTCAGGAGAAGCCGCCGCTGCCGATGGTCTCCGCAGTCGCCATCACGTCCGCGATGCGGCCGGCCCGGAGCGCCTCGAGGCCGGTGCGACCATCAAGCTCGCCATGCTCTTCGAGCAAAAAACGGTAGATCGTCCAAGGGCGATCCCCCAAGGCTTCAAAGAGCTGCGGCAAGCTCGGGATCAGGCCGCCCGATTCGCTGACTTGCCATTTTGGAAAACGCACGCCGCGTTTGGGACCTTCGAGACCCAGCACCTCGTGGCGCCGCCGCTTTTTGTGTACCGTTTCGCGGGTCGCCCCAATTTCATCGGCAAATGCATCGGCGGACAGCATGTCGGTACCATTCAGGATTTCAGCGACCCGTGCGGAGCCACGCTGACGGGCGGCCGCCAAGGCCGTGTCGAGGGCGTCCTCCTTATGAGCCGCAATCTCTTCGACGTCGATTCGCGGGACACCGGCCGAGGGGTCAACCAGCACAGTCATCCGCACGGATTTCCCGGTTTGCTCTGCGCGTTTCAAAGCGCTGGCAAAACCAGACAGCAGCCCGTGCTTTGCCTTGCGGCTGACGAACGCTTTTCCGACATTCGAGACAAGCGACGTCGTAAAGCCGACAGTCAATGTGCCGCTACGTGCCGACGCTTTACGGGGACTGCGGCTTTTCTTGTGGGTGACAGGCATGAACCACCTCCGCCCACCAATATGGTCATCGTCGTCAGGTTCGTCAAGTTCGTCAGGGAGGTGGCCAGCCCCGCCCGTCGGATCAGATGCTGCTTTTGGCGTCAATTTGCCCTCCAGCCAGCACAGCGTAAGCGACTTTCAGGCGGCAGCTTGATGCCATGGCCAGTCGGTACAAAGCCAAGCTCCTGGCACAAGTCGCGGAAGGCGATGCGGCAGCGTTCCTTCTCTGCCTCGGCCGTGTCGCAACAGCGGCTATGCTCATCCTCGGACATCTGCTCAGGGCGACAGATCGGACACGCGGCTTGGTGAACCGCCAATTCCCATGCAACGAGAGCGTCGAGATAGGCGCGGTGCGCGGCGATGGTCCGAGCCTCCAGCGACCCCTCTTGTGCCTCTGTAACGTTCGGCACGAAACTCTCCCGAAGGGGCTTGTGTCTGCGGTACGCCCCCGCAAACAATCCCTCTCTGACTCTTGGTGATCGGGGAGTTCGAAACCGTACGAGACGGCCCTGTGGCCTTTAGTTCGGAGAACCTGTTGCATACGCCACAGGCTCCCCGACCATAAGGTCAAGGAGTCGGTGCCGTAACGGCCGGCACCTAACCGCTCGTAGGGGTTTCGACGCCCCAGGGCAGCGCGTACTGCCCCGGAGCCTTCATAGCGCACCGATCCTAATCGTTCCAGTCGTTCAGGTTCGCCCGTTTGCTCCGTGTTGCGCGGGACGGACACCTCTAAACCGAACTTTTGACGGGCGTCGCCCATGAGAGGCCCGGGCTGGCGGCTGCGCTGAAGCCCCGCAAGCGGGTCTTCTCCCATTGCGGGCTGCCATCCCTGACGCTAGAGGCATGCAATTGTTTGCGATCCGATTGGCAATGCTGGGTAACAGGTGCGGCCACCAACCAAGCGGACAAATCGCAAAACAGAAAACCGCATCTGGAATAAACTCGCGCGGCGCAAGTGCGAAAGTGCTGCCACAGAGCGGGTTTGCAATATTCATTTAGAGCTCCCGGACCTCGGACGCATCATCGGGCTGCTTTCGCCGACTCGCGACAATCGGGACGACCGGAAGCATGCCGATCAGGGGGGCGTGGACCTGCGGACGAGTGATGTGCAGTTCGGCAGCCCTTGCTTCCGGGAAAGGACCAACCCCGCTCTCAAATGGGCTTTCCTTGGTCCGGCCACGGCCTTCCACGATCAACCCGCGAGGGGTTCGCTACGCAAGCGTGCGACCTCTCCGGCTTCGCCTGCGAGGTGACCGCGGCCGTGCCCGGACACGTCGGCGCCTGTCGAGCGGGGATGGTCCCCGCCCAAAGACGGGAGCCTCACCATGTCGCAGAATCTCAATCTCGCCCAGGAGAACGCCTTCAATCTCGCTCGCACGCTGATGGTGCCGGTGGTGCTGTTTCAGGTCGATGATGCGTTCGGCGTGATGGTCTCCAGCGAATACGACGGCGACGAAGACACCATCGTGCACGAGTATGACCCGTGGTCCCCGGCTCATTGAGCCGGGCGACCGGTGCCGCTGGCGCTGCGCCCGATGCAAGGGAAGCTGCGCCGCGGCCGAAGCGAAATCATCGCAATGACTTGCCAGCGCGCCCTTGCATCCGGCACGCTTCGCGGCAGGCGGGTGGCGTCCCGTCGCGGTGTGGCGATGGGAACCAACCGAAGAAAGGACCGGGCGGGATGCCCGCGTGGTGAAGAGCATGGAGAAAAGTGAAATCGAGGAATTGAGAGACAGGGTCGGCTGCGCCGCCCTGCTGGAAGTCGACGGCTGGAAAGTCGACGTGAAGGAGAGCACCCGACGCGCGGTGAAGTACCGCCGCGATGCGAAGATCGTGATCGTGATCCACGACGGTCGCGGCTGGTTCGATCCGTTGTCCACGGCGAAAGGCGACGTGTTCGATCTCGCCGAGCATCTGGGTGCTCATGGCTTCCCCGAAGCGTCCGCCCGCGTTGCCGCGCTCGTGGGTTTCGTTCCCGCAGCGCCCGCGTGGGAGCGGCCGAGCCGGCCAGCGCCGGTCCATTCCGTCGCCGACCGTTGGGGGCGTCGCGCCAGGCCTCGACCCGGTTCGGCGACATGGCGTTACCTGACGGAGGAGCGCGGAATCCCCGAACCGATCCTGACCGCGGCGGTCCAGCAGGATCTGTTGCGCGAGGGACCGCACGGCAGCATGTGGGCGGCACACCGCAATGGCGACGGCGCCCTTCTTGGTTGGGAGGAGCGTGGCCGGCAATGGCGCGGCTTTGCCACCGGCGGCGCAAAGGAGCTTCTCCAGTTTGGTCCATCGGCGGCGCCGCGGATCTGCGTCACCGAGGCGGCAATCGACGCCATGAGTCTCGCGGCAATCCAGGTGCTGCGCCCGGACACGCTCTACGTCAGCACCGGTGGTGGCTGGTCGCCCGCAAGCGAGAAGGCTCTCCGACAGCTCGCGGCGCGGCGGGGAACCCGTCTTGTCGCCGCGACCGATAATAACCGACAGGGCGACGTCTACGCTGACCGCATTCGCGCGATCGCGGAGGAGACAGGTGCCGGGTACGCGCGCTCGCGACCGCGTGCCGGCGACTGGAACGAGGACTTGAAGACGCTCCTCGCGCGCATCGAAAGCGAGCCGTTGGCCAAAGCGGGATGACGGCGCCGGACGTCTCTGTTGCTGGCAGCCCGCGTCTGACCAAGGAGCGCCGACGGGAAATCGCTGACATCCTGCTCGGTTGCGACGGCGCCACGCTCATCGATCCGCCAACCTGTGGCTCGTGAGGCGGACACACACGTCGCGGATAGGACGGATGTGGAAGGAGGAAAATAAGAAAGGAGCTGAACCTGCTGCCGCATGCCCGGCCGTCGCGTCAAGGGAGGCTTCGCCCGCTGCGCGGCCCTTGACCCGCCGGGCCGGAGAGGCGGCCGCGAAGGAGGGGTCAGAAGGGCTGAAGAGGATGGTGAGCCGAAGGGGTCAACCGCGCTCCGGCCCGACGAGGCTGAAAGGAGCCCGCTCATGACCCTCTTATCCGTCCGCAAGGTGTTTCAAGGTATCGCTGACCGCCGGCAAATGTTTCGGATGTTCGATCGGCACGCACAGCGCCCGGAGCCTTCACCAGACGACGCACATCTCTATCGCGGGGAGTGGTTCGAGGTCGGTCAGCCCGAGCACGACTACATGTTCGAGATCCTGCCGCCGCTCTGGATGCGTGGCGATGCATTCGCGATGCGCGAATACCTCACCGGCAGCATCACCAGCGTCTTGTTCGCGCTGACGATCGACAACAATCTGCGTTTCTTCCACGCCTATTGCGACCTGTCGGATCGCTCCTCTTCAGAGCGCATGCGCACGGCGATCGTCGAGCGGGAATCACGGCCCGTGAAAGCGATGACGCGTGAAGAGCGGCTCGAGCACATCTGGTCGAGCACGCACGACGACTATCGCGGTTACGCCGGCGAGCGCTGCTCCAAGCATCTGTGGGGCAAGCGCACGGTGCTGTTCTACGGCGGCCAAAGGGGAACCGTGCTAAAGCTGCTCGACCAGCTCACCGATGCGGAGATCTTGGCGAAGCTGCCCGTGCATCTGCGCTATCTGCCCGATGCGATCGCTGCGTAAGGGAGGTGACGATGTTCACGTTCCCCATCCCGGCCGTCCGCACGGTGATCGAGCGCGGTCAATCCGATGCCGCCGCCAATGGCGGCTTCCGCAATCCCTATTACGGCCTCAAGCCCGGCGAAGGTGAGAAACCAGGCCTCTGGCTGGTCGGCGACAGCGGTGTCTACATCATGGCGAACGGTAAGCTCGCTCAAGGCGATCGCCCGCTTGTCGTCTATTCCGAGGAATGTCATCCGGTCGGTAACCCGGACTGGTTTGACTACAAGCGCCGCCATTTCGGCGGTGATGACGGCATCGAGTTCCTTGATGCTGAGCAGATTCTTCCTCTCATCAATCGTGACTTCCGGTTCACCCATCTGCGCGTGCAGCTGAGCGAAGCCGAAGTCTCGCTTTCGCTCATCGCGCGCTAAGCGCCCCTTCAAGCCACATCACCGTGATCATCAACGCCGCCGCCCCAATCGGCGGAAGGATGACGCGCGCCCTCACCACAAGGAGAACTTCCATGGCGCAAGACGATCCCTTCACCCTCGACCTCTTCGGCAACACGGCGCTCTCGTCCGGCCTCGGATTCGGCGTCACCGCATTTGCCGGCGGTATTAACGCCGAGCAAGACGATGACGATAATCCAGATCCGTCGTCACCTGCCCTCGCGCCTGCGGTCGCGGCGGTGGCGCGGTCCGGATCAACTGCTCACCAAGAGCGAGGAACGAACTTCCATCTCTTCGGCGATCGTGCGCTGGCGAAGAGCTGGAAGGAGCGTGCACGCGACAACATCACCGCAATCCGCCTTGCGGCAACTATCCAGGCCGAGGAGCGGCCTGCCACGATCGAGGAGCAGGAACGGCTGATCCGATTTCTCGGTTTCGGCGCTTCCGAACTCGCCAACTTCGTCTTCCGCCGCCCCGGCGAGGCAGAATTCCGCCAAGGCTGGGAAGCGATCGGCGAGGACCTGCAGGATGCGGTCGGCGAGCTTGACCACGCCTCACTGGTGCGCTGCACCCAATATGCGCACTTCACGCCTGAGTTCATCGTGCGGTCGATCTGGGCGGCGCTTCGGCGCCTCGGTTGGCGTGGTGGCCGCGTTCTCGAGCCTGGTATCGGCACCGGGCTGTTTCCGGCGCTCATGCCCGAGGAGTTTCGCGAGGTCTCCTACGTCACCGGCGTCGAGCTCGATCCGGCGACGGCGCGCATCGCACGCCTCTTGCAGCCGCGTGCGCGGATCATCACCGGGGATTTTGCGCGCGCGGAGTTGCCGAGGAGCTTCGATCTCGCGATCGGCAATCCGCCTTTCTCCGATCGAACGGTGCGGTCAGATCGCGCCTATCGGTCGATGGGCCTGCGGCTGCACGACTACTTCATCGCGCGGGCGATCGACCTCTTGAAGCCCGGCGCGCTCGCCACCTTCGTCACCTCTCACGGCACGATGGACAAGGCGGATGCGGCGGCGCGCGAGCACATCGCGAAGACGGCCGACCTGATCGCCGCGATCCGCCTGCCCGAGGGCAGCTTCCGCGCCGTCGCCGGCACCGATGTCGTTGTCGACCTCCTGTTCTTCCGCAAGCGCAAGATCGGCGATCCGGAAGGCGATCTGTCGTGGCTCGATCTCGACGAGGTGCGGCCTGCGACGCAGGACGAGGGCGCGATCCGCATCAACCGATGGCTCGTGCGCCACCCTGACTTCGTGCTCGGTACGCACACGCTCGCATCGGGACCGTTCGGCGAGACCTACACATGCACTCCGCGTGACGGCGAGGAACTCGAAACGACGCTCGCCGCCAGGATCGGTCTCCTTCCGGAAGCGGTCTACGACGGCGAGCCCGAGGTGATCGACATCAATCCCGATGATGACGTCAACGAGGCCGATGTCGACCTGCCTCAGGATCGGCATGTGCGCGAGGGCAGCTACTTCTTCGACAAGGCGCACGGCCTGATGCAGGTCCTCGACGGCGAACCCGTTCCGGTGACGGCGCGAAAGGGGCGCAGCGCCGACGGCATCCCGGAGAAACACGTGCGGATTATCCGCAAGCTGATCCCGATACGCGACGCCGTCCGCGAGGTGCTCAAAGGCCAGGAGCTCGACCAGCCGTGGAAGGACGCGCAAGTTCGGTTGCGTATCGCATGGTCGAACTTCGTCCGAGACTTCGGCCCGATCAACTTCACGACCGTCTCCATGACCGAGGAGGAAGAGACGGGCGAAGTGCGTGAGACGCACCGCCGGCCGAACATCCAACCTTTCCTCGACGACCCCGACTGCTGGCTCGTCGCCTCGATCGAGGACTACGACCTGGAGACGAACACCGCGAAGCCCGGACCGCTTTTCACCGAGCGGGTGATCGCGCCGCCGGCGGTCCCGGTGATCAACAGTGCGGCCGATGCGCTGGCCGTCGTGCTCAACGAGCGTGGTTACGTCGACATCGATCACATCGCCGAACTTTTGCATCGCGACCCTGATGTCGTGATCGCCGAACTTGGCAGCGCTATCTACCGCGACCCGGCGGACGGATCGTGGCAGATGGCCGACTCCTATTTGTCCGGCCGTGTGCGCGAAAAGCTGAAGACTGCTGAAGCCGCCGCGGCGCTTGAGCCGGACTACGAACGCAATGTCAACGCGCTCGTCGTCGTGCAGCCCGCCGACCTCAAGCCGTCGGATATCACCGCGCGTCTAGGTGCGCCATGGATACCGGCCTTCGACGTTGTCGCCTTCGTCAAAGAGACGATGGATGCCGAGATCAGGATCCACCACATGCCGGAATTGGCGTCGTGGACCGTCGAGGCGCGGCAGCTTGGGTGGACCGCAGCAGGCACGTCGGAGTGGGGCACAGACCGCCGGCATGCGGGTGAGCTCCTCGCCGACGCGCTGAACAGTCGCGTGCCGCAGATCTTCGACACCGTCAAGGACGGCGACAGCGAGCGGCGCGTGCTCAACGTCGTCGACACCGAGGCCGCGAAGACGAAGCTCCAGAAGATCAAGGATGCCTTCCAGCACTGGATCTGGTCCGATCCCGACCGCACGGATCGACTGGCCCGTGTCTATAATGACCGCTTCAACAACATCGCGCCACGAGCATTCGACGGCTCCCATCTGAAGCTTCCCGGCGCCTCTGGCGCCTTTGTTCTCTACGGGCACCAGAAGCGCGGTATCTGGCGCATCGTCTCGGCCGGGTCGACCTATCTCGCCCACGCCGTCGGCGCCGGCAAGACCATGACGATGGCGGCCGCTGTCATGGAGCAGCGACGGCTTGGCCTGATCACCAAGGCGATGCTCGTCGTTCCGGGGCATTGCCTGGCGCAGGCGGCCCGAGAGTTCCTCGCTCTCTATCCGAACGCGCGCATCCTGGTCGCCGACGAGACCAACTTTTCGAAGGACAAGCGGCATCGCTTCTTGTCACGCGCGGCGACAGCGACATGGGACGCGATCATCATCACGCATTCCGCCTTCCGCTTCATCGCGGTGCCCTCGGCCTTCGAGCAGCAGATGATCCAGGACGAGCTGGAGCTTTATGAGACGCTGCTGACCAAGGTCGAGAGCGATGATCGCGTGTCGCGCAAGCGGCTCGAACGGCTGAAGGAGGGTTTGAAGGAGCGGCTGGAATCGCTCGCGACCCGCAAGGACGATCTCCTCACGATCTCGGAGATCGGGATCGACCAGATCATCGTCGATGAGGCACAGGAATTTCGGAAGCTCTCCTTCGCGACCAACATGTCGACCTTGAAGGGCGTCGATCCGAACGGTTCGCAGCGTGCCTGGGATTTGTTCGTCAAGTCGCGCTTCGTCGAGACGAAGAACCCCGGTCGCGCGCTCGTCCTCGCCTCCGGCACGCCGATCACCAATACGCTGGGCGAAATGTTCTCGGTACAGCGCTATCTGGGTTACCCTGCGTTGTTCGAACGTGGTCTGCACGAGTTCGACGCATGGGCTTCGACCTTCGGCGATGTCACGACCGAGCTCGAGCTTCAACCGTCCGGCAAATACAAGCCGGTGACGCGCTTCGCCACCTTCGTCAACGTGCCGGAGCTGATCGCCATGTTCCGTTCCTTCGCCGACGTGGTGATGCCGGAAGATTTGCGCCGATACGTCAAGGTGCCCGCGATCTCGACCGGCAAGCGCCAGATCCTCACCGCGAAGCCGTCGGATGCCTTCAAGCGTTATCAGACCCTGCTTGGCGAGCGCATCAAGGCGATCGAGGAGCGCGACCGCGCGCCGGAGCCCGGCGACGACATCCTGCTCTCCGTCATCACCGATGGCAGGCACGCCGCGATCGATCTGCGTCTGGTCGATCCGGATAACGACAACGAAGCCGCCAATAAGCTGAACATGCTTGTCAGCAACGCTTTCCGTATCTGGAAGGAGACGGCCGAGAACGGATACACGCGTGCGGACGGGAAGCTGTTCGACTTGCCCGGCGCCGCGCAAATGATTTTTTCCGATCTCGGCACGATTAGCGTCGAAAGGAGCCGCGGCTTCTCCGCCTATCGCTGGGTTCGTGACGAACTCATCCGCATGGGCGTGCCTGCGTCCGAGATCGCCTTTATGCAGGAATTCAAGAAATCCGAGGCCAAGCAGCGCCTGTTTGGCGACGTCCGTGCCGGCAAGGTTCGTTTCCTGATCGGCTCGTCCGAGACGATGGGCACCGGCGTGAACGCGCAGTTGCGCCTTAAGGCGCTGCACCATCTCGACGTTCCGTGGCTGCCCTCGCAGATCGAACAACGCGAGGGCCGCATCGTGCGGCAGGGGAATCAGCATGACGAGGTCGACATCTTCGCCTACGCGACCGAAGGCAGTCTCGATGCGCAGATGTGGCAGAACAACGAGCGCAAGGCACGCTTCATCGCCGCAGCACTTTCCGGCGATACCTCGATCCGAAGGCTCGAGGATATGGGCGAGACCCAGGCCAATCAGTTCGGCATGGCCAAGGCTATAGCGTCAGGCGATCCACGCCTCATGCAGAAGGCCGGACTCGAGGCCGATATCGCGCGGCTAGAACGGCTGCGGGCCGCCCATATCGACGATCAGCACGCCGTGCGACGTCAGATGCGCGACGCCGAGCGCGACATTGAGCTCTCAATCCGGCGCATCGGTGAGATCGGACAAGATATCGAGCGGCGCACACCGACGGCGGGCGATGCCTTCTCCATGACAGTCGCTGGCGAATTGTTCGCCGAGCGCAAACTCGCTGGCCGAGCGTTGCTGAAGGAGATCCTGACGCTCGTGCAGCTGCAGCAGGAGGGTGAGGCTGTCATCGCATCGATCGGCGGCTTCGACGTCGAATACAGCGGCGAGCGGATCGGCCGCGACGGCTATCGCTACACTACGATGCTGCTGCGAACCGGCGCCGAATACGAAATCGAGTTGCCCGTGACGGTGACTCCGCTCGGAGCCGTTGCCCGTCTTGAACACGCGGTGGACGATTTCGAGGGCGAGCGCGAACGCTACCGCCAGCGTCTGGCCGACGCTCGCCGACGGCTTGCGTCCTACGAGTCGCGCGGCGGCGGTGACTTCGGCTTTGCTGGGGAGCTTGCCGAAAAGCACCGCCAACTCGCCGCGGTGGAGAAGGCTTTGTCGGAGGAGAGCGAAGGCGCAAGCGAGATGGCTGTGGCTGCCTGAACCAAAGAGGGAGGAATGAGAAATGAAAAGGTCCGCTCGCAGAGCGGGCGGACCGCTGACGCGAGGGCTCAACCGCCGCCTGCGCGATCCCGGCCCGTCGTCCTGCGCAGGGCTTGGCCCTGCTGGTCCTGCCGGGCAGGGATGCTTGGCCGCAGTTGCACCGGCCCGTCCGCTCCGCGGGCTGGGGGATGTCTTCGGGAAGAAGACGAGAAAGGGCCGGCAGTGCCGGTCCACAACCCAACCAGGAGCAATCCCATGCAACTTCTCAAGGTCGATCCGCGGGCGCTGAAGGAAAATCCCGACCGCACTCGCCAGACGAAATCCACGCCGCAGGCCGATGCGCTGCTGCTCGCCACGATCAAGGCCGTTGGTATCGTACAGCCGCCGGTGATTACGCCGGAATCCGGTGGCGGCAACGGCTACGTCATCAATGCAGGCCATCGCCGGGTGAAGCAGGCCATCGCCGCCGGCCTGGACGAGATCGACGTGCTCGTAGACGAGGCGGCGAACGATAATGGTGCCATGCGCTCCATGATCGAGAACATCGCACGCGAGGCGCTGAATCCGGTCGACCAATGGCGTGCGATCGAGCGCCTCGTCGCGCTCGGCTGGACCGAAGAAGCGATCGGCGTCGCGCTCGCGCTTCCGGTGCGCCAGATCAAGAAACTCCGTCTTCTCGCGAACGTCCTGCCGGCGATGCTCGACCATATGGCGAAGGGCGACATGCCCGACGAGCGCCAGCTGCGCACGATCGCGGCGGCTTCACACGACGAGCAAAAGGAGGTCTGGAAGAAGCACAAGCCGTCGAAAGGTGATCCGCAGGTTTCGTGGTGGAGCGTGGCGCAGGGATTGCAGAAGACGCGGATGTATGCGCGCCACGCCAGTTTCGGCGACGATCTCGCTCAGGCTTATGGCATCCAGTGGGTTGAGGACCTGTTCGCTCCTGCCGACGAGGACAGTCGCTACACCAACGATGTCGAGGCATTCCTCGGCGCGCAGCAGGAGTGGATGACGGCAAATCTGCCGAAAAAGGGCGTCATCGCCGAGGTGACCAACTATGGGGAGGTGAAGCTGCCGCCGAAGGCAGAGCGTGTCTACGGCAAACCCGCGAAGTCCGACTGTACGGCGATGTATCTCGATCGTGACGGCCGCGTGCAGACCGTTCACTACCGCATGCCGGGGGCAAAGAAGCAGAAGGGAAAAGGCGCGGCGGCTTCGGATACCGGCGCCGACGACATCGGTGTCGTTTCGAAGTCGCGTCCCAACGTCACGCGCAAGGGCGTCGAGATGATCGGCGATTATCGCACTGATGCGCTGCGCGAGGCGCTTGGCCGCGCACCGATCGAGGACGACATGCTGATGGCGCTCTTGATCCTGGCCTTCGCAGGTCAGAACGTCTCGGTGACGACGGGCGGCGGGGGTGTTTACTACGGCCATAGCCGACTGGCGAAGAACGCGGTGTCGCTTTTCGACGCAGACGGTAAGCTGGCCTTCGACATGGACACGCTGCGTGTCGCGGCGCGCACCATGCTGGTCGACGTCTTCTCGTGCCGGGAAAACGCCACCAACAGCGGCATCGTCGCGCGTGTCGCCGGCGAGACGATCGGCGCGGATACCTTCCTGCCGAACATGGGCACGGAAGACTTCCTCTCCTGCCTGTCACGTCCTGCCCTCGAAACATCCTGCAAGGACACGTCGGTGCTACCGCGCCAGCGGGTGAAGGACACGCGTGCCGCGCTCGTAGAGCACTTCAAGGAGGGACACTTCGTTCATCCTTCCGCGCTCTTCGCGCCTGATGCCTCAAAGCTTTCCGAATGGTTGTCGTCAGGCGCGACATCGGCGGACGACGAGGCTGAAGAGGATATCGCCGCCAACAGCGATGATCTCTCTGACGAAGAGGCCGAGGCGTTCAGGGAAGCAGCCGAGTAACGACACGCGCCACCTTCCGAACCGTTTGCCGCCGCCGGGATGACCGGCGGCGGTTTCGTTTCCATGCACGCACACAAAAGGAGAACTCCATGTCCGCGCACACCATCATCGACAACGCCCCCGTAGGCTCGATCGTCGCCTGGTCCGACGGAACGCCGCAGCCACCGGCGCGCTTCAGGAAAAAGCTCGCCGCGTGGCAGACCAACAACAGCCGAGGCCGCCTCATTCGCAAGCAGGCTGGTCGCAGCGTCGGGCGTGTCGCCCTGTCGGCCTGTTTCACCCTGCACGAAGCCGACTACGGCGCCGGCGGCGTCATCGCCATTCGCGTTCACCGGACCTTCTCGTTGGACTCGAAGCTTCAGTTCACAATCGTCGAACGTCCGGCCATCGGTTGGGTCCGCGTGTTCGATCGCGCCGGCGACGACGCAGAACTCGTTTATCTCGGCGCAAACGAATCCGACGCCAAAGAGTGGCTGACACGCCACGGTTATCCCCACGCGGTGCTGGAAGAAGTTACGGCGGATGAGGTCGGCGCGGATGCCGTCGAAGGAAGGGCAGCATGACCGCCCCCTTCCCCACTGAAAGCTCGGCCGCGCAGGCTGACCCGTTCCCGAAAACTGAATTCGGCCGCAGCGGCGACGGTCTTGTCGTCGCGCGTGTCGCCGATACCGCCTTTGCCATGTTGCCGGCGCGTGACGGCCGGCATTATCTCGCGACTGCCTGGCGCATCGGCCGGCCGTTGACGGAATCGCGGCGTGAGGATTTCTACGGTCATTCCGGTGAGCTCGCCGACGAGGTGGCATTCCGTACTCGTGTCCTTGAAAATGCCGAGCACCAGCGTGAACGCAAGATGCTCGGTCGCGTCGAGCAATACTCGCGTGCTCACACGCCTTGGGGTGCCTCACAGGGTGCGACGGTCTACGCCGAAGGCGTCACGGCGCACTCCACTGCCGGGCATGGTGGTTTCAAGCTTTCCGCCGAGCGGAACCGCAAGGTCCACCCCATGCTGCGCGTGAAGGGCGGTTGGTACGAAGAGGACGCCGCATGGGCGATCGTTGCGATCACCTTTCCGCAACTCTTCACCTCCTTCGAGCGGCGGTGCGCCGAGCGAACCATCAAGGACAGCTGGCCGGACGCATGGGAGACGATCTTCGGCACGATCCTGCAACCGGGCGAGTCCCATGAGAAAGACCGCCGCGCCTTCGTGAAGGCGCACGCGCAGGACTGGATCGTCGTGTCGGCGATCACCTCCAAGCACGTAGGCGGCTTCGTGGAGACCGTCGCCACACCTGGCGGCAAGCGCGGGCCGGGCACCGAGGAGCGCCGCTTCCTTGTCCCCGTCGACGAATACGACGTCGGCCGCTTCGGCTTCGTCATCGACGAGGCGCGACACCAGGTCTACGGCGGTCCCTCCGACTTCATCGGATGGAGGTGAGCCATGCCATGGCGTCTCATTGCAAAAGCGTTCGGTTGGCAAACCGCCACTGACGAGGACGGCGAAATGCCGTTCGTCGTCGTCTGGCATCCGCGGCTGAGACGACACTTCGCCGGCTCCGGCGCCTGGAGACGCGCCGTGCGCCTCTCAATCCACGCGCCGAACTCTTATCCCCCGCAGGCCGACAGAAAGGAGGTCAAGACATGAAAGCCTATCTCGTCGTCGTGAATCTCATGGTGCACGCACACCATAATCCTGAGAGCGCCATCGCGGACGCGCTCGAAGGCATCCTCACGCCTGACATGCGCAAGAACGCCGGCGCCGATTCCGCACTTGTCGATTGGGCGATTGCCGGTGACGACATCGCCTCTTCCATTACAGCGGTGCCTCTCCCGGACGACTACGCGCCGGACGATTCCCCCTTTCCGTCATGGCCTTTCGGGACGGTGCGATGATTCAATCCTGGGATCGGCGTATGCTCACACGCATGCAAGCGGCGCAAGCCCAGACGCAGCGCCATCTCGGCGTCATCGAGCGTCAAATTGCGGCGCGCGCCGCACGGCTGACGGTCACTGATCATGCCAAACGCAGGCAGTTCGGCCGTAGCGCGTCGCGTTGGACGAACGCGGATGAGCGGCTGTTTCAGCAGCATGTCGCGGAACTCACCCTTGCGCGATGCGGTGAGATCGACGCCCTCTTGTGCAAGCTCGATCGGCAGGAACGGGCGATGGCCGAATTTCAGACGCTCAACGACGGTTCTTCTGCGGGGCCATGAGCGACGAAGGGCCTGTCTGAGCGCAGGCGACGGGAAGCAGACGCCGGGCCCCGACGTGGTGTGGTTGGCGGATTTGATGTGATCGTCCACGGTTTCCGCAATGGACTGTCCCCTATCCGTCACTCCCTCGGTTTGTGCTGCGGTCTGAACCGTCCGCGAACCGCTTCAAGGGCAAGTCGCGAAGCGATCGGCGGTCACCGCCTCGCGATAGGAAGGATGCGTCCTTCGCAGGCCTAAAGGCCCGCTCGCCCGCAACCCTCCCATGCTCGTCCTGGCAACCGCCGCCCCCTGATGCGGTCCGCTGGGGCCGGTTCTGGTCGACCGCACCCGAGGGAGCAACGGCCAGAGGCCGATCGTCTCCCAAGGTGAAACCGAGAAAGGATCTCATCATGACCAAATCCACCCGCTCCCCTCGCGCTGCCGCTCGGGTCATTCCGCTCCGCCGTGGCACGACGCTCGAAATGGTTCGCCTCGCCTGTCCCGACTCCGCGCAGACGTTGCGCATCTCCGAGAGCTTCGGTCTTGCGATCCTCGACGGTGACGGCATCCGCGAACTGCACGAGCGGCTCGTCGTCGAGACGGCCGACGCGCTCAAGGACGGACTTAGCGAGCGCGCCATGCAGATCCACCTGCAGCGCATCGTCGGCGCATATGTCGGCTCAGCCCATGGCGCCGGCCAATTCTATTCGAGGGCCGTGACCGAGGCACGTGAAGTCACTGCCAAGCTCGCTAACGACGTCCGCGACGAGGATCTCGACGGCCCCGTGGGCTTTGACAGCCAGGCACAGCGCAAGCGGGAGTTCGCGGCTGACATGGGTCTTCAGGCGCACGCATTGCGCATGGCGGCCGAGGGTGCTGTCGCTGCTTACGAGCAGGTCATCGGCGAGGCCTGGAAGCCCTTCGAACGGCCAGTCGAACATGCCGGCGAAACGGTGTCGAAAAAGGCCGCCGCGGTCCAGATGGCGGCTTTCGAATAAGCCGCGAGGCGGGGCTTCGGCCTCGCCTTACACATGCTGTCCCTGTGGGCCGGTCGCGCGACCGGCCCTTTAGCGTGTTGACGGCAAAATCAACGCAAAGAGCGTCGCGCCGCGCCAGCGGGCCCCTCTCGGTTCGTGGTCCATGCGGCGGATACGACGCACGCGCAACGGCTACGCCGTCCTCCGCTTCGCTGCGGCCCGAGCGGGTGCGCGAGCGCGAGATACCGCCTCTCCGGACGCCGTGAGGGGCCGCAAAAGGCGCGGCCTCCGAGATGGAGGTTATGGAAATGAGCAGGAGAGAAGAAAAACCGCGCGCCGATGTCTACGCGCGCATCACTGATCGCATCGTCGCCGACCTGGAGCGCGGCGTGCGGCCGTGGGTCAGGCCGTGGAATGCGGCCAATGCTGCCGGGCGCATTACGCGACCTCTGCGATATAACGGGATGCCCTACCAAGGCATCAACGTCCTGCTGCTCTGGTCGGAAGCTGTGTCGCGCGGATTCGCGTCGTCGACATGGATGACGTTCAAGCAATCGCTCGAACTCGGCGGCCACATCCGCAAAGGCGAGACCGGGACGATGGTGGTCTACGCCAACAAGATCATCAAGACGGAGACGGATGACAAGGGCGACGATGTCGAGCGGACGGTTCCGTTCCTGCGTGCCTACACCGTGTTCTGCGTTGACCAGATCGACGGCCTGCCCGACCCCTACTACATATCGATCGCTCCAAGCGCCCCAACCGAACGACGCCTCGCGCACGCCGACGCGTTCTTCGCCAACACCGGCGCGACGATCCGGCATGGCGGCGACAAGGCGTATTACGCACCATCGCTCGACCTCATCCAAATGCCGCCGTTCGAGAGTTTCCGCGACGCCGAGAGCTACACCGCGACGCTGGCGCACGAGTGCGTGCACTGGACGGCACCGGCGCACCGCGTCAACCGCGATCTCAGCCGCTACGCCAAGGACCGCAGCGAGCGCGCGCGCGAGGAGCTGGTCGCCGAACTCGGCGCGTGCTTTCTCAGCGCCGACCTCGGGATTGTGCCCGAGCTCGAGCCGCGCGCGGACCACGCGAGCTACCTCGCGTCGTGGCTGGAGGTGCTGTCCAACGACAGGCGTTTCATCTTCTCCGCCGCGGCGCACGCGCAACGCGCTGTCACGTACTTGCACGGCCTTCAGCCGACGGCGGCCGAGGTCGACAAGGCGGCGTGACTCGCGCCACCTCCGCGCGACCGACGTTTGCCTGAATCGCTAATCTTTCCCGGAATGCGAAGGCCCCGCGCGCTGCGCGGGGCCTTCGTCGTGTGCTTCGTCACGCGTTCCTGCGACCGAAGGCGAGAACTCCCTCCCCTCGTTCATCCGCCGCGCCGCGGGACGGGCGGGCGCAGGTCGTTGGTTGTCCGGGTTCGCGGCCCGCTTTCTGGGTTGACCAGTCATCCTTCGGCAGCCGAGCGGTGTGCGTCGACGATGGCGTGTCCGGTTTGCCCTGAGACGCTCAGCGGCCGGGCAAGTCTTGGACGATGTGGGCGAGTCTTTTTGGGCCCTGTGCCTGCAACGCCGCCGTGCGGCGTGCCGTGCCGATTGGCGCTGCGTCTCCTCGTCGTTCGGTCTGACGCGTCCACTGCGTCCTCGATTTGGCGTGTCTATCCGAAGGCCGTCGTTCGCTACGCTCCGTCTCGATCTCAAGACCGCAACGGCCGTCCTCGGCTTTCTTCCCCTGGTCGCTGCGCGTCCATTCCTCGCGAGACAAGAAAGCCGCGCCCTGGCCGTCCTCCACTGCGTTGCGGCCCTTCGGGTGACCGGTCCGATCGCCTCCGGCTGACGACAGCCATCGAGGTCGCGATGGTCGCGTCCCGAGGAACGAAAGAGGACACGAACATGGCTACCATCGGCAACTTCACCGCTAGCGGAAACGGCTTCGTCGGAAGCGTCAAGACCCTCGCTCTTGGCACCGTCAAGACCAAGATCGTTCCGGCCGAGCGCTCCTCGGAGAAGGCTCCGGACTACCGCATCTTCGCAGGCGCGAACATCGAGTTCGGCGCCATGTGGAAGAAGAAGTCCCAGGATACGGGCCGCGAGTACCACTCGGTCAAGTTGGACGACCCGAGCTTTCCGGCACCGATCTACGCGACGCTGGTCGAGGTCGAAGGCGAGGAAGGCTTCTCGCTCATCTGGTCGCGATCGAACCGCGACTGACAAGCTGCAACGAAGGCCCCGCCAACCGGCGGGGCCTTCGAGCGCGAGCGGAACGAGGGGCGCTGATGCGCAGGTCTTCACGCGCGCCGCGGCGACGCTCGTCAACCTCGCGAGCCAGCCCGATCACTCGGCCGCCCGATCCAACCTGGCAAGGCGGTCAGGCATGTCGAGCAACTTCATAGCCGCGGCGGCAAGCGCCTCGCCGACAGTGGAATAGGTCTCGTCGGAGCTCATCGACACGCCGTCCGGAAATGTCACGGTCGCCTGGTAGCCGTTGCCTTTCGGTGTAGCCGAAAGCTGGATGGTAAGCATCCCACAAACCCTTCCTGGTCGGTTATGTCTCTCGTTGCGGCAGGCGGTTGCGGCCAAACGACCCGCCTGGATCAACTTCCGCGCGTCGACCGCGACAGGCGCCGCTCGGATTCGCCGCTTGAGGCCGCAGCTACTAGGTCGTTCCAAGCGTCCGGCGGGTTTCCGCGGTCGAGCATATTCCTGAAGACAGCGTAAGCGTCGTTCGCGCTCTCGTAGACGCGCAATGTCGAGTCGTCGTTCACCCAGGCGAGGACAATTATCTTGGGGCCTGCCGATTGCTGATACCGGAAGAACAGCCTGAACTGCTGCAGGAACTTCGCGCCGAACCAGTGTGTGTACTCGTCACCGAGCGTGTCGCCCTGCCGATATGAGTCGCGCGTCGGGTCACTAGGGATGTCGTCGAACGCCACTTTCAAGACAGCCGCCAGGAGTTTTGCGGTGCGCTTTTTCCTGTATCCCTGCGAATCTTTCTTGCGCGCCTTTTCGACCGCCGCGATCAAAGCCTCGAGTTGGTCGAGAAACACCGGATGGGCATAAATTGTCCAACCGCTGAGCTCGAAAGGGTCGTCGCTCACGCATCGTCGTCCGGGAGGGCCGCGCCGAGGTCGACCCTGATGCCCTTGACCAGGCCCTTGCCGCGCGCGACCAGCGACTTCGGCACTGGCCGAATTCTTCCCGGCTCATTCGTCATGTCCCGGGCCAGAAAGTCGAGGAACTTGCCGATCACGGGATCGCCCTCCGGCGCGCGCGTTTCTTTTTTCGAGATCATGACAGTGCCGTCTGCCAGCCCCCGAAACACGACCTGGTCGCGCTTTCCCAGGGCGAGCATCTTGCGGATGGCCGCTGGCACTGTAGTCTGTCCGCGATCCGTGATGGTTGCGGGGATCTCGAGGATTTCAGCTGCCTTCGCCATTGCCGGCTCCTCGCATCGTAGAGTGTTGCATGTAATGCATTTGCATTGTAAAGTCAATGCCAACGCCTTGTCACTGGGGCATTCGGGGGCGTCCTTGCCGAGGATGGACTTTGGAATTGCCACTGCCGTCGTCCTGGCCAGCGAAGCACGTGGAAGCGAGAGAAATTCGGCAAGCACTAGCCAGGCCGCTTCGGCAGGACGGCTGAGGGGGGCGCGTGGATGGAGGGGAAGATTAATGCTCAGCTGGAGGCCGGAAGGCCTTGGCAAGCTGATTTGTGCCAGTTCTTTACGCGTGCCTCAGTGGCGGAGCTATGTCTCCGCTACGTAGCTTTTCCTGAAAACATCCTCACCATGAGATTGCTTGAGCCGGCTGCCGGCCAAGGCGCGTTTTTTCTGCCGTTACTGCCCCGTTTGGTTGATGCGTGTCACGCGCAAGGGAAGAAAATCGATACCCTCGGGCCTGTGATCCGCGCATACGAAGTTGATCCTGAGGTCGCAGCGAGTCTTCGCGCCAAATGCATTGGTAAGCTCGAGGACCTTGGGATATCGCGGGCTAAAGCAAAAGACATCGCGCAGTCGTGGATCAAGCACGAAGACTTTCTTGAGACGCGCCCGAGTAAGCGCTTCACGCACATTGTCTCCAATCCACCTTACATTCGCTGGGATGCCATCCCAGCCCGGCTACGCGACGTTTACAAAGCGCGATTTAAGTCTTTCAAACAGCGAGCCGACCTCTACGTCGCCTTTATCGAGCATGCGCTCGGCCTACTGGAGTCCCATGGTCAACTCGCCTTTTTGTGCCCTGGGACCTGGACGCGAAACGTCTACGGCAACGCCATTCGGGAGACTTTTACGTCGCGGGGACAGTTAAAGAGTATCATCGACTTCAGCGATGTCGACAGCTTTGAGACCTCGGCCGACGCTTATCCGCATTTCTTCGTGTTCCAGAGAGACATCTCGGGCCCCACAAAGATCTCGTCCGTCAAAGGAGTCGATAACATCGAAATTTCGGGTGACGAGATAGTCAGAACTTTTTTGCCTTCCGCTTCACCTCTTCTTCTTACACGCAACTCCGCTGCTGAAAATGCGGTCAATGCGGCTCGCCAGCGCTTCCCAAAACTAGAAGACGTCGGCTGCACCATTCGCGTTGGCTCTGCTACCGGATGTAATGATGTATTCTTGGGAGAAGCAAAAGACTTCGCGATCGAGCGCTCTAGGCTGTTACCATTCGTTAATGCGAGCTCGATCCACGATGGTGAAGTGCGCTGGACCGGCACGCACATCGTCAATGTATTCGATAAAAATGGAAAGGTCGCGGCACTCTCGAAATTTCCACGGATGGCCGCCTATCTACGGAAGAATAAGAAGGCTCTCCAATCGCGGGCGAAAGCGAGCCAATCAAAAGTCTGGTGGCGCACGATCGATAGTCTTCATCCCGATTGGCACGCCTCGCCAAAATTACTCATTGTCGATGTGTCGGCCGCGCCGGTAATCGGAATCGACCTTCACGGCTACTGCGCTGGCAGCGGGGTCTATCAAATCAAGAGCGACCATTGGCCCCTCGCTGATCTTTTGACCTTTCTATCGGCGGGTGTCCTCGGTCTTTTCGTGGCGAGCTTATCCGCAGGGTCAAAGGCGGGATTTCATCGGTTCCAGAAATACCAGATCGCGGCTGTTCATATGCCGCGGTGGGCGGATTTGTCGCCAGGCTGGCGGGTGAAGTTCAAAGATGCACGAAAGGCGAAAGACGGTCGCGCCGTCCTGAACTTGGTCGCCGAATTGTATGAATGCGACGCGAGCTTGCTGGAAAACCACGTAGCCCGCGATTGGGACGCCTTCTGTTCCAAACGGCCGAGACAGTAGGAGCGTCGGATGGCCCAGCTTTCTTGGTCTGAACGGTTAGCAGAGGCTGCGGCATCCAAACGCGAACGAACGAAGTTGCTGGTCGAGAAACTTCGGACGCGGCCGACAAGCGAAGCGCCGGACCAGACGGCTGCCATCGAGCAGAAAGGCGCAACTGCGCCGGTGCTTGAGCACGCCTCTTCGAAAGGTCGCGACCTCACCGTGGCGACCGTCGAGCCAAACGAAGACCTCACCCACTTCGTCGATCTCATCGACGATGTGCTTGCAAGTGAAGACGTTGTTCATGCGGCTTTGTTTTGGCCGCATATTCCCCCGCGCGCGATTCTTCCCTGGATGCTGCGTGAAGTAAGCCGGGGGCGAGTTGAAAAGCCTATCCGGACCCTGTTTCTGAATATGGGGCGCCCGGCCATGCAAGCCGTGGCTGACATTGGCGCACGGACGGCCAAGCTTCATGAACGGGGGCTCTTTCGGAGCGGTGTGGTCGGCGAACGGGTATCGGGAGCGATCAGTTCCGATGCGCTGTTTTACATGTTTCTGGGGGACCGACAGACTAAGATCGAGTCCGTCCCGCTCGTTTCGATTGTGCCGCACACCGTCGCGCTCAATGATGGCACTTACTGGCGGGACTTCGATGAAAAGACGCTGAAAGGATTCAAGCGTCTGTACCCTGCCGGGCGGCTCGACTCCGTTCGCTCGCACCTCAACCTCTTGGGCTCTGCCGCCCGTAGTCCGGGTTTCGCATTTTTGCTGCCGTCTCATTTTCCCGATGCCGATCGAAAACGGGCGCTGCGCTCATTGCCGGGATCGCTTGACCTCGCCGTCATCGATATGACGAAACACGCCCTTCGCGGACGCGACGCCAGCGCCCTGATAAGGATGCTCGTCTCCGAATTGTCGGAAACGTTGCGGCAGCCGCCAAAACGGGTGCTGATCTTGGCCGATTGTCCCTTGAGGTATTCGTTTATCCGGCGGTCGTTACGGACCTACCGTGGTGCTGGTGTTCTCGGATCAAAATCGGAAGCCCACCGCCTCGTTTGGGCGACGCGTGGTCGCGGCTTCGAAGCGCCGGGTGTCCGCGATAGCGCCAGACAGCCCATCGTTGAGACGATCGGTTCGCGAGAGTGCGTTGTCGCCACGCGACTTTGGCATCATGCAAAACAGCTGGACGAGGGAAACCCTCTTGCTTCGGTCCTCGAGCAAGGCGCGGTTGCGTTAAAGGGCATGGCGCTGACGGCGTCCGGAGCGGACGCAATCCTGTCGCCCTACACCGATGTTCACGATGTCTACCATCGCGTGAAGCGTGAGCGGCATTCGTTCGAGCCGCATTACAACAAGGCGATGGTTGGGATTGCCGACGGTCACGCGGGTGCGTGGCGAGATTCGATCCAGTCGGATCTGGCTGAGGGCTTGGGCTTGGCTGAGGCCTTGCGTGCCGAAACCCCATTGATGCGATATTTGAAGCGCGTGTTGACGGAGATCGATCCGGATAACAATGTTGTGGTTGTCTTGCGCCATCCGGAAGACGCGCAGCAAGCGAACGACCGGCTCTTGGATTTTCTGACGATGCCCGGCTCGTTCAAGGCTGGCGTTCCGGAACTTCGGATGACGACGCCTCATCATTATCCCGCCGAGTTGGAGCGAAAAAAGCCGACCGTTGTGATCTGGGCAGCCTCAACGGATATGGGGGCGCGAAGCTTTATCGGCGACGCATTCTGTCCGGCGCAGTTCAGGCTCGTCGTTGCAGGGCACGATGCCTTGACGTTGAGCCGCGTTCTCGATGCAGCGGTTGCCGATGAATACGCGGCTTACGCGGGCAGAGCCGCCTTGCTTCGGGCGGCTTTGCCGTGGGTCGCCAAAGAATACGGTGGTTTGTCGGTCGCTTATGGTCTGGACTCGGATCGCTCGCGGGTCGCGCTACCATTCGTCGGGCAGGGCTATTTGGTGTTGGACGGCTATGGGAAGATTGCGGCTGGCCCCGGTTCGCAATTTTACGTGCTTGATCCTGCCTCGCATCAATTGGCGCCGAAGGAGGCCCGCGCGCTAGATATCGGCGATGCAGTCTTCGTCATGCCCTATGCGATACGCGAGGAGTTGGAAGCCGCGTTGCGAGAAAAGGACGATAAAGGCCGCACCCTCGAACAGGCTCTGGTCGACCAATACAAGGCCACGGTGAAAAAAGGTATTGAGTCGCTGACTGCTCAATTTGGAGCCAAAGGCCTAACAGCTCGGGTCCGTGACATGCTCTTTGAGCAGAACCCTGGTCTCCCGTCGATCAGCAAACCAGCCGTGGAATACTGGCTGCGGGCAGCGGAGCGGTCGGAGGTTGACACGCCGCACGCGGCTATCAATCCCCTTCACATCGAGGCGTTCTTGAGTCTGATGGGCGCTGGCGTATTGGCGCGTCCGTTGACCGATGCCGTCCGGATTGTGCGGACGGACCTTCGTCGCGACGGTCATGCAAGCCGCGGCTTGTTCGATCGGCTTCTGCTGGATGCCGACAGCGTCATCCAAGGGCCGCTGTCATCGTTTTCCAAGTTACAGGATGTCCGGCGCGCCGCGATGGAGAGCGTTTTCCCGGTGCTTGAGATGCACCTTGAGAAGGCCCCGGTGGCGAATGGGAATGAACAGCCCTTTCAGGTGGCGGCGCAATGACCGATCTCCGCTTTCCAAATGGCAATGACGTAAGCCACACGACGAAGGAGGCCGTGGCCTCCGCGATCCTGCATCAAACCTACGATCGTCTCAGGGGCGCCGGGCCGACCGGGCGCGTCATTTACCGGGAAAAGCCGTCGCGGGTAATTCACACCCAACATCTTCTTCCCCGACGACAACCGTCGTCGGTCGCCGTAACCTATGCCGAGAAAGACGACGTCACGTCGCCAGTTCACGTGGGGACTACAGGCCTCACCTTCCAAATTGCTGATCGGACGCATGCGACGATCACGGTCGGCCTGAAGGCCTGCATCTATCTTCGCATGCTGCCTTCCGCGGCAGACCTATCGGCCGCGAAGGTTGTGTTTAGGCTTTCCAAGAACGCGCGGTCGGTCATCCTCCGCCATCGGCGGGAAGCGCTGAAAAGAGCCGAAGACGAAAACCGCGCGATTCTAGGTGAGGACGGTCGAAAGAGCCCCAAGTGGCTCGACATTAAAAACCGGGTGACCGAGGAAGCCGAAGCGAGCGCGCTTTTGGAACTGGGGATCACGGGCGCAATCCTGCAATCGCCTGCGCGGCAAGACGTGCTTGTCTCGATCCTTGCCGAAGGTGACGAAGAGCCAAATGCCGACGATCCAGCTGTCGAAGAAGAAGCGAGCGCAGCGACCGATGCGGGCGAGCAGCCTGTGGACGGTTTGTCGGATACCGCCCTTGATGCGGACGACCAGACGGTTCAAACGGCGGCGGCTGGAGACGGAGACACGTTGAAGGCGTTCGAATTTGCCGTAGCCCCCGGCGATGCGAACTCGCCGCCCGACGCCCTCATTGAGCGCGAACAAATTCCGCAAAAATGGCTTCGCGTGCCCGTCGATCTCGGGGCGTTTCGAATCGAGCTTTCACGCAGCGCCGCCGAGATTGATCGCGATTTGGCGGATTTTAACGCGGAGATGTTGCGGCGTGTCGAGGCCGTGATTGACGCCTGGCAACAAGACGCGGATCCAGAGATCGGCGGAATGCCGTGGGGCTTTCCGGGTGGACGCGGCACGCAGTCGCGAACCATATCGCCGGCAGACGTGGTCGCGTGGGATCTAACGCTCGCGGCGCTCCGAACGAACCGACGTTTGGCGCGGCCCACGATCATTCCCGTTCTGGAATACGAAAATCTGGAAGACCCGCTTCGTCCGGACGAACGTACTGTCCGGATTATTCTTGCGAATGAATCCGATCTTCTGGACGCGAAGCTGGCTTTGGCGCGGGAGACCGATTCCACACTTTATCAGGTCGAGATGTCGGTCGCATTTGATGCCGGAGTTCACCGGCCCATCCGGCTTGACCGCATCGCGCCGTCGTATCGATACAATCGCTATCTCGCGCACGACGCTCTCGGGATTAATTGCGGCGTGAGACGGCGCGGGCTCACCGACCCGACGGTTCTCGAAACAACCTCATTGCCGGTTTACTTCCAGCCGCTCATCCGACAATTCGATCTGCCAACGCCACCGAACTTTGACGCGCTAGGTTCGAATGATGGCGGGCTCGATGTGGTGAAGGGCTTGCTCGGCGCGTTCGACGACTGGCTGGCGGATGTAGAGGCGTCGAAGCCGTATGGACGATCGCTCGATCCTCTCGTCGACGCTGCGGATTACGCGCGTGAAAAGGCGCAGTTTGAATCAATCGATCTACGCGGTTGGTCGGGAGAGCGCGATGCCATCGCGCGCGGTGTCGCCATACTTGAGAAAGCGTTCGCGGCGCAGACGGCCGGGAAAGCCCCAACCGATCCCGAGGTCATCCCCTTGACCGCATGGCGATTCATGAACCAGGCGTTCGGCCAGTTCTGGAAGGAAAAGAACGCAAGCGTTGAAGGGTGGCGCTTGTTTCAAATCGCCTTCATTCTATCGCAAATTCCAGCGATCGTTTCACGGATCGAATGCTGGAAGGACAGCGCAGCGATCTCAGCCAAGGACGATCGGGAGGCGTCGCTCCTCTACTTCTCGACGGGCGGCGGAAAATCGGAAAGCTTCTTTGGCCTGCTCGTGTTTTGCCTGGCCTTTGATCGGCTTCGTGGAAAGCACCATGGCGTGACGGCGCTTGTTCGTTATCCCTTGCGCCTCTTAACCAGCCAGCAAGCGCAACGTCTTTCGCAGGTATTGGCCGCCGCTCACAAAGTGAGGTGGGCGTGGCAACGTGAGGGCTTGGACCTGAAGGGCGCAGACTTCGATATCGGATTTTGGGTGGGTGGCGGAAATACGCCGAATAACAGAAGCGTCCGTGGCTTTTCAGAAATCCCGACACTAGCCAAGAACGACTGGGACGAAGTATCGCGTCGGCGCGGTGACTACAGCATCTACCTGAAGAAATGGGTGCGCTTGTCGAGCTGCCCCTATTGTTCGGGCGCACTGACAGGCGCGGACGGTAAGAAGACATCGACGATCGGCCTGCGACGTTTCCGCGAAGGGCCGCCGCCGGAAGAACGTCTTGCGCACTGCTGCTTCAACCGGGAATGCGCTTGGAACCGGCGGCACAGCGCGATCGACGCGCCTCATCCGCTTTCAATTCACATTATGGATTCCGACATCTACGCTTATGCGCCTGCCGTCCTGTTAGGCACGGTCGATAAGCTGGCATTGATAGGCCAGAGCGCGAGGACGCTCATCCGCGTGCTGGGCATGTTCGGCTTTGCGGCGTGGCAGCATCGTGACTCCGGACGGCTCGTCTCGCCGTGGCAACGCGATCAATTTCAGCGCGGGCCTGATGCGTCCGGTTGCCAGGGCGTGTTTCCATTTTATGCCGATGGCAAAAAGCTCTTCTTCGATCCGTATCCGGTCTTGGAAATCCAAGACGAAGCCCACTTGTTGGATGAATCTCTTGGTACGTTCTCGGGATTGTTCGAGACGACCTTTCTTCATGCGCTGAGAACGCTTTCGCCGTTGCTGGCAGATCAAGTCGTTAAAGAAAATGGCGTTGCGCGCCCGCCAAGAATTGTGGCTGCCTCGGCCACGGTTTCGGACCCTGCGCGTCAGATTGATCAAATCTATCAGCGGCAGGTCGTTCTGTTCCCTCAACCCGGGCCAGACTTGTACGAGAGTTTCTACGCGCGGCTACGCGAACCGAGCAGCGGCGACGCGGCGCGGGATGCCAGTGATAATGCGGAGCATCGAACGCCAACGCGCCGCCGGTATGTGTCGCTTATGACCAATGGGCGCACGCACACCGCGGCTACCGTGGCGATCCTATCGGCCTTCCATCTTACGATTACGCAAGTGCTCAAAGCGCTGCTTGAGGGAGATGATGCCGCACGCTGGAACGTGCGTGAAGCGCTCGCTGCGGCTTTGCCATCCGATATCTTTAGGGACGGCCACCGTGCCGCGCTGCTCGACCGTACCGTGGGCCATTCGGAAATCGCTTACGCAGTCGACCTTGATCGCATCGCGCTTCTTTATGTGACGAACAAAAAGGGCGGCGACAATGTGAAAGCGGCGCTCCAGGACGTCATCCGCCGTGATCATAAGCTTGCGGGAATTGACGACATTCCAGGGGTCCGCACTGCTTTGATCACCGGCGCTATCGATGCCGGGTTGATAAATGCCATTGTTGCGGAGGCCGGCCAGAAACCGAAGGTGGGATCGCCGTTCAAGCCTGAGGTTCTCAAGCATTCGCTTCGCGGCGTGATCGCAACATCGGCAATCTCTCATGGCGTCGACGTCGATGAGTTCAATATGATGTTCTTTGCCGGCCAGCCGTCCGACATCGCCGAATATATCCAGGCCTCATCGCGGGTGGGGCGAACGCATGTTGGCACGAGCATTCTGATTCCGACCCCGCAGCAACGCCGTGACCGGTACATTGTTGAAATTCACGACATCTTCCATCGTTTCCTGGAGCGAATGATTGATGCGGCGCCCGTGGAGCGTTGGGCGGAGAACGCGATCACCCGAACGCTTGCGTCGTTCCTGCAATTGAAGATTTGCGGCGTTGATTATATCCGCGATATGAGCCGCGCCCGGACGAACACGGACAAGGCGGCGCTGGCCGAGCCCGATAACGTCGGCGAGATTGGCGAGCGATCACGAACCGACCACATCAACCTCCTTGATGAGCTCTGTAAGTTTGTTGTGGATGGTATCGGTCTAGAGCACGGCACTTCGCCGCTTAACAAGGACTTCTATCGGCAGCGCATCAATCAGCTCTTTCATGACGCGACGACGGCGATGGAGCAGTCCAATTGGAGAACGGAGAATCTCGACAGCTTCTTTAAGCAGCCGGGAGCGCCTCTCAACCGGCCGATGACGAGCCTGCGCGATGTCAACGAAGCAGGATCGATCGAGGGAGGCTTCGGGACCGGCTCAGACAGCATCCGCAGAAGCGATCTTGGGCGCGTCATGTCGGCCCTGATGCGAGGCAACAACAGCTGGACGGCCGGGGAGACGGGGGAATGAGGACTTATGGCTAGACCACCCGCCGATACGGCCCGCGAAGCGGATGCGAAGGGCCCGTCCATGAGCCGATCGCAGGCGCAGATCGCCATGAGTTACGCGCCAGGGCAGCATTTTACGTTTGAGGGGGCTGCGGGCGCTTGTCAGGCCATGCCGTCTCCGAATGCGACGCCTGCGCGTCCAGAACAAACGACAAAAGTTCAAATCGAAATGCGCATCGACGAGGTTGCGCGTGCCTGGTTTGATAAGGCGATGGCCTGTCGGCAAAGCGAGGCCAATGTTCCGGCGCCGTTACCGGAATTTTGCGTGGACGTTTCGCTTTTGGATACGTCACGCACGCAATACAGCTTTAGGCCGACGGCGTTCGTCTATTTGAAGCCCGACCGGATGGGTTACCTCCCGCGCCCGACAACGCTCATATGCAGCGAGTGCGGTTTGATCGAGGCGACGGCAAATCCAAAGCAGATGGGACAGCGCCTCTCGGAACTGAGCGAGGAATGCCCGCATCCGAAGCGTCCTAACGATCCGTCGAACTGCTCGTGGGGTCAGCTCGACGTCATCTTCGCTCACTGGTCCGGCTCGTGGAAGCCGGCAAGTCCCAACATGACAGTCTACGATCAGGCGACCCGTCGCCCGATCAAGCGATTTGCGGTTTGTGGCAAATGCGGAAGCCGTCAGTTCGTCCTCAACAAGGATCAGGTGGCGCTTTCGAATTGGTCCTTCTCTTGCGCGAACTGCGGGACAAAAAATCCCGATCCATGGGTTGAGAAGTGCGACGAGACGCTTGGACGGATCGCATCGTCGATCGGGCCCGGCGGAAATATCGTCGGCGAAGCGTCCATGGAGAAGATCAATTACGCTGCGTCTTCGGCTTATTTTGTAAAATCCGATACGTTTATCACGTTTCCCGAAGGGTCAGGGATCGAAGCGCTGGAGCCGGGTCAGGCGCGACTGCTCGCGGGTGTGATTGAAAGGCTTGTCGGACTGGAGGGACCGGCGCTGGACGACGCCGAGGTGGCGGCGCAGCTGTTGGCGAAAGAGCGTAAAGCAGAAGCCAAGGAGTTCGACGAACTCCTGCAAGGCTTGAAGCTGGCCACCGACAACAATAACCAGGTGGTGGCGGACTTCATGATGAAGATGAGAACCGAGCGGCTTGCCAACTGGCAGCAAGCTGGATGGCTCCAGCGCAACGCCGCGTTACCGCTTGCTATAACGATGAAGCTTCAACAGCGGCACGAGTGGACGGGAAAGTACGATCCGTTCCGGCTTCTGGTCGAACATTCGGCGCTGACGAAGACGAAGCTTCGCGGAGAAATCGTCGGTGGCAGGGCCAGCTATGTCGACTTCTCCAATCCAGACGAGTGGCTTGTGCCGCCGAACTCGCCGCAACGCGCAACGATGGTTCAGAACGCGGAAGAGGCCATGCGCTTTCTGGGAGTCCGGCGCGCGGGTCTGATCAGCAAGTTCGATCTGTGCAAGTTCAGCTATGGATACTCACGCGTGGGAAACACGCCAAAAATACTCAAGCACGGTCGCATGATGCCGGTCCGTTTGAATCTCTTCCCAAAAGTGCAGACCGCGCAAGAGTCGCGCCATCCGGTCTATGTGCTCGAGCAATCGAACGAAGCGTTCTATTTCCAACTTGACGAGAATCTTGTGCGGGCGTGGCTGATGCAGCCGGAATTGGGATGCGCCGATGCAAGTTTGCTGAGTGATTACCCCAACAATTTCGCGGCGGCTTTGCTGAGTTCAGCAGAAATCATGTCAGGCTATCTCGAAGAGCATGATCGCAAGTCAAACCCGACAATCTATAAAATGACTTATGCGTTGCTGCATTCTTACTCGCATTACATCATGCAGGGGATACAGCAGTTTTCGGGTCTCGATTTGGGTTCGATCGGTGAATATCTATTTCCAACAGATCTTGGATTTGTCGTCTATCGCAACGGGATGACGCTCGATCTTGGCGATCTCTCCGCGTTGTGGCGCAACCACCACGAGGCGTTTCTTTCCTATCTCCGCAACTTTCCGACATCACTGGGCTGCAACCTCGGCAATCTGTGCATGACAAAGGGCGGGGCCTGTCCAGACTGCATTATGATTCCGGAAGTAATCTGCTTGACGGCCAATAAATATCTCAGCCGCTCAACCCTTATTGGTCGAGGCCGACCCGATTTCATCGTCGGAGAGGAACGCATTAAAGGATACCTCCAACTCGCGCTTGAAAATGCCAGAGCTGCTCAATGATCGTCGTTTCGATGCGCTGATCGGCGAGCTTTATCCGCTCGCCACACAGGCCGCGCGGATCATCGCACATTTAGCCGACAGTACGGATGCGATCGGCCGCTCGGATCGTGATCTAGCAGCTCGGTTGGGAGGCGTTTCTGCTGAGCACGTTGCCATCGTTCGTCGTGCGCTGATCGAGAATGGCCTTGCCACACGGTCGAGCTTTGCCACCCGGCTGCACTCAGAGCCTTCTGAGCTTGTTGCATTGGCCGAGCACCTCCAAGGCGTGGCCGCCTACCTTCGGGTCCATAAAGACCGGGACGAGGTCCGGTTGGTGCTCACGGAGCCCGGCTTGAAGAGTGCGCTTCGCCGGGCCATCGATGACGCGCAAGCGCTCCCGCCGATTGTCTTCCAGACGACCGATGCGTTTTTCAACTTGGCGCGCGGTGCCAGGCAGGAGTTAGTTATCCTCTCCCCGTTTTTGGACCCTCAAGGAGTGGCCCTGTTGCTGGAGCTATTCTCGCTTTGCCGGCCCGGGGTGCGCCGCGTGCTGATTTCAAGGCCCTTGGCAGAATCGCAATGTGGGGACGCGTTCAAACCACGCGCTGCCGATTTCCGGCGCTTGAATGTATCAGTGATCGAATATGCGTTGCCTTCATCGCTGCCGTCCGGTCGTGAGACGTTCCACGCGAAAGTCGTGCTGATTGATGATTCGGAATTCTACGTCGGATCGAGCAATTTTATGGGTTCGGCGCTCGAACGGTCATTTGAGTGTGGCGTGTTCATCCGAGGCGAGACAGCAAGGCAAATGCGCTCGGTTCTCCTCGCCGTTCGCGCGGTAGGAGTTCCGGTTCTCGATTATTAATGACGGCGTTGACGGCGCCGAACAACCCACTCGAATCCGGAGCTGCGCTCCATCGCAGGCAGCATTTAGATCGGACGCCGTCAATCTCGAGATGGGCATTCGCGAACCGGACCGGAGTTCGCATCTTGTCTTCAAAAGGCGAAGAAATGAAAACGCCGATTTCCGTGGAAGCCCACTTACGGGGGTCCCGACGTGGGCAACCGTCCGACCTTGGCGAAGAACAGGGTAATGACGGCTGCCGGTAAATCTGCGTCTACGAGGTGCTTGGGCGCCGACAGCTTGATCCGTGGTGGTCTGCGGGGCCTTCTCGGTCGGCTTTACTTGTATGAGACACTTCGGAAGATCGTTCTGGGCTACGAGAGGTCGTTCACGAGTGCGTGCCGGCTCGCTCTCAAGCAAGAAAATCCCAACTAAGCCGATCCGCCTGAGATTTCTCCGCGCGAAAGCCCTCCTGCTCACACCAGCAGCGGAACGTGTTCTGGCCTATCGCCCCGATGCTCCGCTTCGCCAAGACCGCCTCCCTTGATTCAAAATGTCCTAATCTTGCTTGTCTTGCTCGCCGTGGCGCCTTAACGGCTGACCGACACCCTTTCGGAACATCATCAGGGCCCCCTTGGCTTTAGCGTTTTACGAACCGCATCGTGCTGAGAGGTCTCTTGAAGAAAGCGATGGAATCCGGCGCCCCAGATCGCGGCCGTTTTGTCGGATGAGACGAGCCAGTCGCCGACCTTCGTCGGTGGCGGCACCCCGCCGCCGCCGATGTGGATACGAAGGGCATGGAACATCTCGATCGATTTACGATCAGGATCGGCATGCGGGTCAAAGCCACCATCCCACCAATCAACAAATAGCAAAGGTGCGGGCTGCGCCCTCGACCGAGCCTCCGCGAGCAATGTATTTAAGTGAAGGTCTCCGAGGCCTGCCCCGACCACATAGATCACGTCCGCTTCCATGACATCGCGGGTTAGCGCGGCGTAGAAATACGGCAACGGACGTTGCTGAAGCCGCGACAACTTATCGAGGCCGGTCACAATTGGTGTCCGCAAGACCTCAGATCCGTCCATCCGACGCAAACTACTTCCGGTGAAGTTCGCTGATTTGCGGGCCTCCAGTGGATCATCAAACCAGACCAGATCGGCGAAAGGTCCAGTGGCAGGACGGTGTGAATAACTCATGTGCACCGAGCCGTGCAGGAAGAACAGGCTCGGGTCGCACCAGTGGTCCCAAAATCCATGGACGTCGAATACGGTCTCCGTCGCGCCCTTGCGATCATAGCCTGTGTAAAGCGTCGGCCCCGCCTGCAGGGCAAAATCATCGTAGTTCGTGGTGTAGAGACGTGGAATGCCCGTCGCCTCCAGGCCGGTCAAGAACGCTCCAAATGGATCGACCGAACGTTGCGGGGCTGCGCTCCGTGTCGCGACCTCATCGTAAATCACTTCTGTGAGTTTTCCGACCAGAGCCCTCAGCGCCGCGCTGGTCGTCTTTGAGGTGTCCTTCAGGAACGGGACGAGGATGGGGCGAAACTCGTCGACTGCGCCTGCATTGGGTCGCTGGAGGTAAATGAGTTCGTGTGCGCAGTGATAGATTTGCTCAAAGTGAACGATCCCCGGATTGTACAGGTAACGCTTCAGCCGGCGTTTGATCGTTTTGTAGGCCACGTCGCCTTGTTGACTCTGCACCCATGGATCAGACATCACCGCCGTTTCGATGATGTCGGTGAATTTGATAGTCGCCGGGATGCCGTACTCAATCGATGCGCCAGCCCCCAGGATGACGAGCGCGCGTTCCTTAGCCTTCGACATGCACAGTGCTCGCGTAATCTACCTCGAATGTCACGTCTCAACCGTAGTCTGGATGGCGAGTGTTGTTTCAACCGGCGTGAAAATGTCGACGTTGGAGCCTGGTGCCCGAATGGTCACGACCAAAGCGTATTGCGCCAACGCGTCGAAGCGCTCGAGGTAGGGCTTTTCCTTCCACCACCCCCCGACAGGGAAGACGCCGACCGCGTCGCGCTCGGCGAGATCGGCAGCGCTCCCAGACCAGAAATCCGCGTGCAGAGATCCGCGATCGCGGAAGGTGCCGAGCAACCAGTCCTCACCGCCACCGCCCGGTGCCCCCTCCTCTTCATCACGAGCGGCCTGGTTGATGCGAGCGCGAAACTCGTCCACGCTTTCGGTCGCCAGTTTCATCCGAAAACGCAAGCCGTGTGAGGCGTAGCGATGCCGGCGCGTCCAGCCGCGTTCGCCGGGATTGGGCTCGATGAAATACGAAAGCGTGACGCGCAGCTCGACCTGCGCGTCATCAAGAGCCGCGAGCTCATCCTTCGGCCACGGCAACCGGTGCAGCTTCATGTCGCGCGTTTTCGCGGCCGCGGTCCCTTCACGCTGAAACGGTTGCAGCTCATCTTGGACGATGAGCGTCAAGTCATTGCGAGTCGACAGTAATGCGCGCCCGAGATCTGGGACGCCGTATCCGTAGCGGCGCACGAGTGACTGGATTTGCGTCTTTGCACCGTGGCACGCGTCAACCCGTGCCCGCATCGCCGGTGTCCATTCGGCCGAATGCACGATGAGGGCCCGGACTGTTTCGGGCCAATAAGTCGGTCGGGCCGCCAGGATTGCGCCCGCCATCCCGGCTGCATAGGCGGTCGCAGCGCTGGTGTCGCCGATCGTCGTGAAGTGGCGGCTCTCCGGACGAAAATAGGTGGTTAGCAGTTGAAGGTCGTCGATCTGCTCCCCGGGAAGGGTGCCGTCATGCGCCAGGTTGCCGCCCTCGAACACGACGTCAGGTTTCACCGGCCACTGACGATCCCAGATCACTGAGGTGCGGCTGCGCGGCGACAATTCACCGGCTGGCGCGATCGGCGTGTAGTCAGCAAAGTCCGGATCGATGATGTCGACCTTCTCCGTGAAGGCGCCGACTGTGAGCGCATTCCAGGCTTGCGCCGGATCGTCCACGGGTTCGAGATCGTTGCGCGTCAGGTGATCTTCCGGCGTGAGGTCGTCCGCGATATTGCCGGCCGACAGGATAATCAGCCGGCGATTTGCTTCCTCGAAGCACAGCTGGTCGACGGACGCTGACCAAGATGATGGCCGCCCGCGTGCCGGATTCACGCTCGTGACCGCCATCGCGATCGCCCGACGCCGCTGCGGAGCCTGAACCTCGGCGCGTGCGATCGCCTCTCCGGTGATCGCACCGTAGAGTTCGGGATCGTTCGCTGGCCCCGCCACCGGGACCAGATCGCCATAGAGGCTGATGCCGGCCATGCGTGTGCCATGACCTTGCCAGGCTGGTGTATCATCGACGCCCCACGCGGGATTGATGGTATGGCAATCGGCTGCGGCAAGCAGCGGTTCGATCAGGGGATGGGTGCGGCGCACCCCGCTGTCGAGCAGACACACCGCGACGTTTTCCTGCCCGGGTGGCCCGATCCGGGCCAGTAACTCTTCGCTCCAGGCTCTCTGCTCGGCGCCACCGAGACCCATGAAGAAGGCCGGGGTGTCCTTCGCCCGGCGGAGTTCGGCAACGACGTCGCTGTGCGCCACGAGCCGATCGAGGGTTGCAGCATCCGACAACGCCAGAAGGATCTCCCGCTCGGGAAATCTCACGGCGTGGGGGCGCAACGTGATGTTCAGGGCCTGGGCGACTCGCTCGAAGTTTTCCCGTCGCCCGTCGCGCAGCCACACTTCCCACCACACCCGCTCATTGGGATCGATAGGAAACAGCCGATCTTCGTCGGTGAACAGCGAGTGGGCCGTCGCCAGACGCACCGTGTCGATGCGCGACACCAGCGGTTCATTCCGAGGGCGGCCCGATTGTGTGTCCGTGGTGCGATATGCCTCAATCTTGCGCAGGTAAAAGTTTTCAGCGCGCGCCGGCACGAAGACGGATGCACGCAATGGATCGCCGGGCTGCTCCGGCTCGCGCACGGCGACGACCTCCATGTGCTGGCGGCGATCGGCGAGGAGATCGAGGCCCGCGCGCTCCGAACCGGGCAACTGGATTTCGAGGTAGAAACCGGGCGTTCCGACGGCCACGCCCGCGTCGCGCCCCGCCATCTGTTGGCGAGCCGCACCGAGAGCCTGTCCGACGGCCTGCGCGAGCGCTTGTGCATGGGCAGCGCGTTCGCGATCGGGCAGAGCTGGTGGAGTAATGACCTGGTTCGGCCGCCGGTAGGGCTCCCTCACACCGTTGTTGCGCAGAAGGAGGTGCGGTCGGTCGCGCGGAAAATCGTCTGCCATGTCCGCGCTGCTATTCCGTTAAAGAGGCGCGCCGACGCTCCGTTAACGCTTCGAGCAGCGTTTCCGATGTGATCCGCTTACCGTTTCGCAGAAGAATGGATTTTGCTGCATCGTCGGCAGCGCGCACGATCTCGGCCTGTGACAGGCCGACCGCGTGTTGAGCGGCCTCAGACCAAGCGAGGCCGCGCGTGTCGAAACGATCGAGCCTCGCGCGGAGCAGCGCGTCGGCCAACGCAGCATCTGGCACCGCGTATTCGATGACGTCGTCGAAGCGCCGAAACAGCGCCTTGTCCAACAGCTTGGGATGGTTGGTCGCAGCGATGATCAAGCCGTGGCTTTCGTCCTGCTCCAAAAACTGCAGGAAAGAGTTCAACACACGGCGGATCTCGCCGACGTCCTGGCGCTCGCCGCGTCGCGCGCCGATCGCGTCGAACTCGTCGAAGAAGTAGACGCCCCGCGTTGCTTGCATCGCATCGAACACCAGCCGCAGCTTGGCGGCGGTTTCGCCCATGAATTTCGTGATCAGACCGTCAAGCACGATCGTGAACAAGGGCAGATGCAACTCACCTGCTAACACGGCCGCAGTCATGGTCTTGCCCGAGCCGGGCGGGCCGACAAGCAGCAGCTTGCGCCGCGGATAAAGACCATGTTCGCGCAAGTTCTGCTGTTGCCGTTGTTCTTTCAGCACACGTACCAAGCGTACACGGATCGTTTCCGGCAGAATCATATCCCCGAGGCGCAGGTCCGGGTAGCGCGCGTTCAGAAGGCTGGCGAGCTCCCCCTTAGGCTGCACGAGCGGGACCGGCCGGGCCTCTCGTCCGATTGCTGGCTCCTTGGTTTTCGCCGCGTCGACGAGTTCCTTGAGTTCTTGAGCCAGCTTGCCATGACCTTGCCGGGCCTCGTGTGCCGCAAGCTGCATTGCCGTAGCGAGGAAGCGGTCCTCGTCGCCGGCGATATGGCTCTTCAGCAGGGTTACGATGTGGCGGGCTGTGGTCATGGACTCTTCTTCTTCAGGGCTCTCCGTGCGATCAGCGGCGCCGCGCACGCGACGTTAACTTTTAGACCGGGTTTTGTATCGCGGAATCGTGTCTTTTCCCTTGTCAGATCGAGTTCTGGGCGCGTCGGTCAAAGAACACCCCAAGCCCGATATCGTCCCCTGCCGGTTGCCTCGCGCAGGCCGAGCTCCGCGACCATGTCCTGGGCGGCCCGTGGCGTGACCTTCAATTCCTCTGCGATCATCCCGGCCGACACGATCGGCCGGGTCAGCACGTAGTCGAGCAGCGCCGGCAACCGGGAGGTGGAGCGGCGGCCGTCGAGCTTGCGGGCCAGCAGGGTGCGGGCGGTCAGCCAGCGGTCGTGGTCCTTCAGCCCGGCCGCGGCCGCAGCGGCGATCGCCTCGAGCTGGACTGCGAGACGCCCTGCCCTGTCGGCCGGCCGCCGTCGCTCGCGCGGGATCGCCTTAAGGCCCTCGTTCAGGCACGGCAGGTGCATCCGCGCCTTGCCGCGTTCCCGTAGCAGGCTGGCGCCGAGCAGGCGTCCGAGCCAGGGTGTATGCTGCAGCGGCTCGATCGCGGCCCAGGCGTCTGCCGCGATTGCCGACGCCAGCGTCGGCGGCAGGTTGCGTGTTTGGTCGACGACCGTACGCCACGAGTCGAGACGTTCGTCCTCGTCCCAGTCGAGGTCGTAGACCAGCGGGTCCCGCTCGGGCCGCGGCTGGCGCCGACCATTGTTTTCGCCCGCCAGCGTGCGATCGGCCTGGGCGATCGCGGCGTCTACGGCCGCGAAGACGTCGGCCAGCCGGTCGTCGGTTGGGGCCACGCGAAACGCCTCGCCTGTATCAGCGTCGCCGTCTTCGTCCTCCGGACCGCGCGCCTCATCCTCGTCCTCATCCCGGTCGCGCGCCCCATCTTCCCGGCTGCGCTCTCCCCTCCCCCGCAGGCCAGCGAGCCCCGCCGCCGACAAGGCCCAGTCGGCTTTCGCCTCAGCGATGCGGCGGCGCGCACGGAGCACGGTGTGGGCGCGGGTCAGCTCGTGGGTCGGCGTGCGGATGTCCATGCCGGCGTCGTGGAGAACGAGGTCGTCGAGGTGGACGAGTTCGCCTTCGAGCCACAGACTGGCGCAGGCATCGGTGAAGTGGGTCCGCGCGGCCCAACCGTCGCGGATCGGACTTTTTGCAAGTCGCTCGTCGAGCCGCGCGACCGAATCCTCGGCGGCCGCGAGCGGTCCGGCAATCGACGGCCAAGGTAGCGGATCGGGGGTCTGATAGCCAGAATGCAAGGTTTTGATAACCTTAACGAGAATCGATGTAACGGAAGCTATCATGGCCGTCGCTTCCGTCATAGAGATGCCTTCTAGCACGCCCTTCTGAGTATCGATAACTACCTCTTATCGATAGTGTTGAGCACGGAATCGAAAATCGGCGATTCTGACCGTCCTCAGCCCGGAAAATAATGCGCGCCGGGCCTCCGATCGATGAGAGGACGCCGCCGCTGCCAGCCCCCTCCCCTCCTCCGGACGCCTTGGCCTCGCGGCTTAGACGTCGTGGCTCGGCACGATATCCGTGCCGGCCAAGCTCAATTGTCGTCGTAGAGGCTGTTGCGAAAGGCCTTGTCGGCTGGCTGCCCCTTGGTTGGGTCGCCGCGCTGGCCGAGTTCTCGCGCGATGCGAGCGCCCTCCTCGACCAGAGTGGTCGCCTCTGGCTCAAGCTCGGCATGGAGGTGCTCGAAGCCGGGCGTCATCTCGCTGGCCTCGATTGCGGCGATCTCCTCGTCGGTCAGATCGATGGTCCGAACGGCCCGACGATCGCGCCCGGCCGCTTCGCGCTGCTCGGCCGTCCTCACTTGGTCGGCCGCCGCCTGCGTTTGATTCTGCGTCTCGTGACTGCCCATGGCGCGGTCCTTTGGTCCAGCCCGATCATAGCAAAAAGAAGCTCTCTCCGCGCGTGCTCTGTTGAAGGTTGCAGTGGATCTATATATAGTCACAATGGTCATTATGGTCACAGGAGTGGATCGTGACAGCCTCCCGCAAAACCCACGCCCACGAATCGGATCATTGGACGGTTGCCGGCGCTAAAGCGCGCCTCTCCGAAGTGATTGAGCGCGCCCAGACTGATCCGCAGATCATCACCCGCCACGGCAAGCCGAGCGTCGTCATCGTCTCGGCCGAGGAATGGGCGCGCAAGACCGTCCGCAAGGGGACCCTGGCCGAATTCCTGATGGCCTCGCCCCTGCGGGACGCCGATCTCGATCTCGATCGGGTTCGCGATCAGCCGCGCGACCTTGATCTATGAATGTCCTGCTCGACACCAACGTGCTCTCCGAGGTTCGCCGGCCGGCGCCAGATCCGAAGGTGCTTGCCTGGCTCGATGCGATCGACGAGGACCGGGCCTTCATCAGCGTGACATCGATCGCCGAGCTCCGGCGCGGCATCGCCCTGATGGACGACGGCCGCCGTCGCGAAGCGCTGACGGCCTGGCTCGCAGAGGATCTGCCGGCGCGTTTCGCCGGCCGGATCCTGCCGATCGACCCGGCGATCGCCGCACGCTGGGGCGATCTGATGGCACATGCCCGCCAGAGCGGCTTTGCCCTTTCGGTCATGGACGGGTTTTTCGCAGCGACGGCTCTCGACCGCGAACTCATGCTCGCGACCCGCAACACCAAGGATTTTGCTCCGCTGGGCGTGCCGCTGTTGAACCCCTGGACAGATGAAGGAGTCTCGGGATGACTGCCCTTGCCCGTTTCCCGGACGTCGCCTCGCTCGAAGCCGTCCTGGCTGGTCTCGATCCGGCCTCGGCCGACGCGGACCTCATCCCGGCGCTGGCCGCCGCCTTTCCGGGCTTCGCCTTCGGCGTTGCGCCGGTCGACGACGAATACTGGCGCGACACAAGGTCGGTCCTTCGGCCGGACGGCACCCGGATCGGCGAATTGCGGCCATGGATGACGGCCGAGCTCGCGAAAGACAACGGCGACATCGCGGCGGTGTGGCGCCGCCTGAAAGAGACCGATCTGCAGATCACCGAATGGCGCGGTACCAGCGCCTTCGTGTCCGCGCCAACAGGGCCCGGCGCGGCCGACTATATCCAGATTGCGCTTGGTCGCGAGATCGAGTGGCGCGCCGGCCCGATCGTCAATCCGAACTACCGACCGTGGGGCAAGGAGGAACTGCTTGATCCCGCTTGGCCTCGGCAGGACCCGCTCCCGGAGACGGACCGTCTCGCCGGTCCGCTCTACCGCCTGCTCGATCGCGCCGGCGGCGCGGTGATTCACGTCCGCAGCTTTCTTGACCGCTGTAGCCGCGTCGAGCGGGAGAAGCGGGAGGCCAAACGGCCCGAATTGGAGCGTCGCGTCATTCGCGAGGTCGGGCCGGGCGGAACGCGCGAGACGCCGTTCCTCGACGCGGTGCCGGACTATTTTGAATTTGTCCCGAGGGAGCCGCGGTTCTTTCAAGACTGGGAGGAATCGAGCGCCAGGCCGCAGCGCGTGTTCGCGCATTGGGCGCTCGACGCCCGCGATTACACCCACAAGGGCGAGCGCGAGGTCGGCTTTATCCCCCGGCCCCTGAAGCCTCCGAAGGAGCGGCTGCTAATGACGCCGGAGGCTTCGGTGCATGCGCTGATGGACCGGATCGAGTCCGTCGACCGCGAGGTCGGCCTGCCCTTCGGCTGGTTCTTTCTGATGACCCATGGCCATTGGGTCGAGCCGGACGTTGGGCTCGCGATTGCTGAAGGTCTGAAGGCACAGCGCGTCCGCCTTCCTGACCCGGACGCCCGCGTGTTGCTGCGCTGGGCCGATCGAAGCTACGGCTTCTGACGGAGCGCCGCCGATGGACGACATCACCTCCCGCGTGCTGGTCTCCGATCCGGAAACCCGGCGGGCGCTGCAGCTCGACGCGCTCTCCGCGATCCTGCCCATGGAGCGGCGCGATCAGCTCGCCGAACTGCTCACTGACGACGACGTCGAGACACTGAAGCATCTCGCGCGCGAGGGCGTGGGCGAGAACACCCTCCGAGCGCTCGCCTCCGATCTGGCCTATCTTGAGGGTTGGGCGAGGACGGCGACAGGGTCGCCGTTGCCATGGCCGGCGCCGGAAAGCCTGGTGCTGAAATACGTGGCGCATCATCTTTGGGACCCGGCCAAACGCGAAACCGATCCGCACCACGGCATGCCGACCGCGGTCGCGACCGAGCTGCAGGACGCCTTGCTTCTCCGCACCATCGGGCCGCACGCGCCATCGACCGTCAAACGCCGGCTGGCAAATTGGGGCACGCTGCACCGCTGGAAAGGGCAGGAGGGCCCGTTCCACGCGCCCAGTCTTCGCGCGGCGCTAAGGCTCGCGGTCCGAGCCAGCGTCCGGCCGCGGCAGCGCAAGAGTAAACGCGCTGTCACCCGCGACGTGCTCGACCGGCTGCTCGCGACCTGTCGCTCCGACCGGATCGTGGACACCCGCGATCTCGCAATCCTGCTCATGGCTTTTGCCTCCGGCGGCCGACGCCGGAGCGAGGTGGCAAGGCTCCGGGTCGAGCAGATCAGCGACGAGGCCGCCGTGCCGCTCGATCCCAAGGACCCGCGATCGCCGACTTTGCCGTGCGTGGCCATCCAGCTCGGCCGGACTAAAACCGGCGTCGCGGACGAGGCGGGGAGGGTGCTCCTGGTCGGTCCGCCGGTCGAGGCGCTGCGCGAATGGCTTGAGCGGGCCGACATCTCCAAGGGACCGGTCTTCCGCGCGATCGATCGCTGGGAGGCGTTGGAGGAACGGGCGCTCACGCCGCAGTCGATCAACCTGATCGTCAAGCGGCGCTGCGCCATGGCGGGCCTGGAGCCGCGGGAGTTTTCGGCGCATGGGCTGAGGTCCGGGTATCTGACCGAGGCAGCGCGTCAAGGCGTGGCCCTGCCTGAGGCGATGCAGCAGTCACAGCACCGATCGGTCCAACAAGCGGCGAGCTACTACAACGAGGCGGAAAGATCGTTTGGACGGGCAGCTCGCTTGATTCTCTGATCCACGACGGCCCCATTTATCGCCGGGCCTTGCTCCGACACAGGCCAGTTCTCAGCTGAGAACTGGTGCCGGTGAATCGAAAAGTTCTCAGCTGAGAACACTCCGGCT
>NC_015689.1 GCF_000218565.1 Afipia carboxidovorans OM5
TTAACCTCATTTCGCTGGACGCTTAGGGAGAATCGTGGCCTACCTTAGCGGGTTGAGGCCGACAAAAAGGGATCAGGCCGCTAAATAGGGCGAACAGCGCATGAGTGACATCGCAGTCGACACCGCTCTGGACCAAGCTGCCGGTGACAAGATCCACCGCCACGCAGATATCCTTACATCACAACTGCAGGCGATGCGCGCAAGCATGTATCCGCCTGAGGCGAAAAAGACGCTTCGCCCGTTCCTGACGCACGAGGTCTCCAAGCTGACCTCGATACCCGAGTCGACTCTCAAACTGCTGTCTCAGGAAGGTCGAGGTCCGGTACCCGAACGGCAGGAAAACAACCATCGGGTCTATACCCTCGGACAAATCAACGAGCTTCGCGCTCTGATGGCCTCCCAGCGGCCAAGCGAAGCGCTGCGTTTTCTGCCCCATCGGCGGCAAGGCGAACACCTGCAGATTGTCGCGATCGCCAATTTTAAAGGCGGCAGTGCGAAGACAACGACTGCCCTGCATTTGTCGCAGTATCTAGCGCTTCAGGGCTATCGTGTGTTGGCTGTCGATCTTGATCCGCAGGCTTCGCTCTCAGCCATGTTGGGTGCTCAACCCGAGCTCGATATTGGACCCAACGAAACCATCTACGCTGCAGTACGATATGACGAGGACCGGGTGCCTCTAAAGCAGGTCATCCGCGAGACCTACTTCGAGGGCCTCCACCTCATTCCCGGCAATCTGGAGGTCATGGAGTACGAACACGAGACGCCTCGAATACTTGCGCAGCGACAAAGCGGTGCCGGAGGTGTGTTCTTTGAGCGGCTCCGTGAGGTACTCCATCAGGTCGACGCCGATTATGATGTGATCATTCTCGACACGCCGCCTTCCCTTGGGTTTCTAACGCTCGGTGCCATCTACGCCGCCACTGGCATGATCATCACCGTGCACCCAGCAATGCTGGACGTCGCATCGATGGGCCAGTTCCTGCTCATGATGAGCGACCTCACGGGTGAGATAAACAAGGCGGGTGCGTCGCTTGCGCAGGATTTCCTCCATTATCTGATAACGCGGCACGATCCGATCGACAGGCCCCAGACCGGCATGGTGACTCTTCTCCGGCACCTGTTCGGTAGCGACGTTTTGGTTCCGACTGCGATTGCCAGCACTGCCATCGAGGCAGCCGGTCTCGCAAAGCAAAGCCTCTATGAAGTCGAGCCTGGCGCGATTCGCCGCGAGACTTATCGGCGCGCGCGCGACGCAATGGACGAGGTGAACGCCGCAATCACGGAGCTGATCACGACAAGCTGGGGGAGACCATGAGCAAGGGTCCGAGCAAGTCGATCGTTGGAAACTTTGGAAAATTCATTTCTGGTGAGGCGTCGCCGTCGTCGCCGGCTGAGACACCCTCTCCTCCTCGTGTTGTTCGTGTCGGTGCCGGCGTGATCGGTCAGGCGGGACGGTCGATCCAGCAGCTCAAGGATGAGCGGGATCGGCTGCAGGAATTGCTTGCGTCAGGTAATGGCGGCACCGTCGATATTGATCCTAACCTTGTAGACCCCTCGCCGTTTGACGACCGCCTCCCTGACGACGATCCCGAGACTTTCGAGACCTTCAAACGGAGCATAGCGGAGGAAGGTCAGAAGGTCCCAGTCCAGGTTCGGCGTAGTCCGTCGATCGAAGGTCGGTTCCAGATCGTTTACGGACGCCGACGTCTGCGGGCGGCGAAGGAGCTAAACCGGCCGGTGAAGGCGCTCATCGTTGAGCTGTCCGACCGTGACCTCGTTGTCGCGCAAGGCATCGAGAACGGGCAGAGGCAAGACCTTACTTGGATTGAACGGGCATTGTTTGCGCAGACGATGGATGAGGCAGATATCAAGCCGCGCGATATTTATGCCGCTCTCGGAATTGATGGCGCGGAGCTGGCACGGATGCGGGCGGTCTATCGCGCGGTCCCTGTCGATGTCATCAAACTGATCGGCCGTGCACCGAAGGTGGGGCGGCCCCGTTGGGGTGCGCTGGTAGCGGCATTCGGTGCGACTGAAGGCAAGGCGGCGGCGGTCCTCCGTCAAACTCTGTCAGCTGACAGAGTTTCGGCGCTCTCGTCCGACGAGCGGTTTTCGCACGCGTTGCGTGCCCTATCAGGCGCCTCCACTTCTCCGCAACGGGAGGAAATGCCGCTGGAGGCGGCGGGCGGGAGACCCGTGGGCAAGGCAGTCTTTGCCGGAGCTGAGGTGCGGCTGATCGTCGAGAAGTCGCGCGCCGAGGCGTTCACAGATTTCTTGCGGGTAGAGCTGCCCGCCTTAATGGAGCGATTTGACGCTGGAGACAGCGTCACCGAAAACCCCGCCAAGTCAGAAAACTCTGTCAGCTGACAGAGTTTTTTCGTCTGGGCGAGGCGGTCTGGAGCAGTGCCAGGCCATAACCCAGAGTGCAACAAACAGAAGAGGTAAGCGACCAAAAGGCAAAAAAGAAAGGCCCCCAAGCGGCGAACCACCCGAGAGCCTTGGATATCTTTTGGCGAAGAAACCAATAGGCCTCTCCGAATCACTTGTCAACGCGCAAGCACCGCTTGAGTGAGCGTTTCCGCTTTGCCTGACGCTTAAATGGCAAAGGTATGCTGAACGCACCCATGACGACGTCCTCTGGACGGCGGGCAATGATGCTCGCCCTGATGAAACGGCAATTGCCGCATCTCAAGGCCACTGTTCGCGGAGGCGGCCATGAGTAGTCACAGCGCCGGTCTGCGAAGATCGTCCCCCAAGACTTTTAGCGCAGAGAAGTTCGCCCGCACCTACCGCGAGGGAAAAGCCCCCGCTGTAACACGCACCGCAGCGCTCCAGGTCGCCAAACGCTCGGCTGCCGCAATGGGGTTGAAGGCCGCCAAACTCGCTCTGATCGATCAGCTTTTCGCTGCATCGAAGTCCGTCGACTGGAGCACACCCGGCCGTCCGCCGATCGTATGGCCTTCCAATGCCCGTCTGGCACGGAGCCTGGGTCTGAGCATCTCGACCATGAAGTACCATCTGAAGGGCCTCGTGGAGGCTGGCCTGGTCGCCTACAGCGACCATCCGACCTATCAGCGGCGCGGCCGCCGCGATGCCGAGGGGAATATTGTGGAGGCCTATGGCATCGATCTGTCGCCGATCGCGACGCGGTTCGCCGAGCTTCATCAGCTCGCTGAGAACGCGGAATATGAGGCCCGTGAATGGCGCCGTTTGTCATATCGGCGCACGATCATGCGCAAGGAGATCCAGTCGCTCATCGTGACCGCGGGCGAGGAGTACCTTCCCGGACCTTGGACTCAGCTCCAGGCCCGCCTTGACGTTCTCAGGGAGCATCGGGCGACTGATCTCGATGATCTGATGGCACAAGTGTCTGCGCTCGAGGGGCTTCGGGAGGAGGTAGAGAACCTCTTTGATAAGGGATTCAAGGATAGAAATTTCGATGCCACGGTATCGAAATTTCGGCCGGTACTAACTACAGCGGAACCTTCAGATTCTGAATCTGGTAACCATGAATCGAGCCGCGCTAACGCGCGGCACCCTAATCCTTTTGCGGCCTTCGGCCGAGCAACCGAAAAAAAGTCTGACGGAGTTCCGAGACCCCCGCAATCGTCAAAAACTGCGGCGCAGGTCCTGAACGACGACGCTCAGATGATCTCGCTGCCATTGGTTCAGGCCGCTTGCCCGGCCGTCCGCGAATTTGCACCGGACGCATTCACCGATTGGCGAGCCTTCCGGGCATCCGGCCAGGTGCTTTGTGCAGCCGCCGGTATCAATCCGCAGGTTCTGCAGGAGGCTCAAGCGATCCTCGGCCCGGACCTCGCCGCATCGGCGTTGGCGATCACGGTGCAGCGTTCAAATTCGGGCGCCGTGGCCAAGCCTGGAGCCTACCTGCGAACACTGGTGCAGCGGGGTAGGGACGGCGAACTGCATCTCAGCCGCTCGCTGTTTGCCCTTGCTAAGGCGGGTGAACCGCCGACCGGACTGAGCGCGGTTGCGGCACCTGTCAGCGTCACGCCGACATTCCCCGCATCCGGCTCCATCGCCTACAGTGCTTGGGCCGAGGCTGTCCGAGAATATGCGCCAAAGCCGACCCCCGACGTCGACAGCGTCGCCAATGCGTTCCGGCGGTGGGCGAGAGATAAAAATCTTGACCTGACCGCTCCCAACATCGAGCGCGTCTTCGCTGGCTTCTGCCGAAAATGGAGGATGAACTGATGCGGGCGTCAAAGCCCGGCGGCCTTGGTCAAGTTGACCCTGAAGCGGTCCCGTCGGCGTTGATAGCCGCGGGTCTGCTCAGCGCTGGCATGTCCGAGCTGCTTCTGGACGTAGCGTTCGTCGACCTCGGCGGAGGAGGCGAGGCCGGCGCGCAGGGAATGCCCAGCGAATTTCCCCTTCCGGTCGCCTTCCGGCAGATCGGGGCGCACGCCGGCGGCGAGGGCGGCTGCCTTCACCAGGCGGGCGACCTGCTTGTCGGTCAGCCGGTCCGGCCCGACGTCTTTTCCGCCCTCGCGGACGCGGCGGAACAGCGGCCCGTGACCGATCCGGGCCAGCTTGAGCCAGGTCTGGAGGGCGACGACGGGGCAGGTGGCGTCGGACGAGCCGCGGCCGATTTCGACCTCGCGCCAGCCGGTCTTGCCGCGCAGGGTGACGGCCATGCCGTCCTTGAGGATCTCGATCCAGCCGCTGCCGTCTTCGGTCTGCTCGGGCCCAACATCGAGGCCGACGACCTCGGAGCGGCGCAGTCCGCCGGCGAAGCCGACCAGCAGCATGGCGCGGTCGCGCAGGCCCCGCAGGGCGCCGCGATCGAACGTTTCGAGCATGGCGATGACGTCCTCGGGCAGGACGGCTTCCTTCTTGACCGGCGGCCGGCCGTGGGTGCGGCGAATGCCAGCGAGCACGGTCGCGACATGCCGGTCCTGGCGGTCGAAAACGAGGCCACGCTGGCGGAACTGCCAGCTCAGCGCCGACAGCCGCCGCTCGATCGTCGACACGGCGTCGGGCTTCGGCCCGGCCTTCCCGGCAGCGCAGGCGGTGATGTAGAGCCCGATGGTCTGGACGTCCGGGGGGAGGGGATCGAGCGCCTGCCGCCGGCACCAGGCCGTGTAGTGCCGCCAGTCCGCCCCATAGGCGCGGCGGGTGTTCTCAGCGCTGGACGCACGGAAGTAGTCGCGCGCCCGATCGGCGAGCGGCTCCAGATGCGCCGGCAGGCCGGTTGTGACGTCCGGAAGAGGGGAGGGGAGGCCGCCCGGCGCCTCGGCCGGCTTCTCTCCGGTCGACGAAGCGACACCCGGCGCCGGGCTCTCCGGCGGCGCGGGGTCGTCCTGGGCGTCGAATGCGGGGTCGCGCGGGGCGTCAGGGCTCATTTCGCTATATATCGCCGAAAACGTCCGATAATGCAACATTATCGGACGTTTTTATTTGCCGACAGGCGCGGCGGTTTAGTTCGAATTTTGTGGCGCAAAGCGCCGTCTGAGATTAGCCTCGGACATGGCCTCATGCGCGCGACTCAATCCCGACATCCCGCCGACCTTCCCTCCGTTTCCGGGCTGGGTGCGGCAGGGTGTGACATCCGAGCGCGTTGATGACGCGCTGTTTTCGGCCGGTGCGGCGCTCGCCGCGATCCATCCGATCGCGCGCAGCGAGCACCCATTGGGATCGTTGTGGCGGCATCGGCTGTCGCTGTCGAATGCCGCGATTCTGGTCCGGCAAGGCGGACGCACCGAGGACGAGGCGGCGCTGCGCGATGCCTGGTATCTGCGGCGCGACGGTGACGATCCCGGCCCGGGCGGGCGCATTCTCAAAGCCTGGCGGCATCTCGGCGAGCGCAGCGCCATGGTCTCGAAGGATTGGACGCTGCAACTATCGGCGCTGTTCGAGGTGCATTTCAGCGACGCGCTCGAGGACGTCGTCGCCCAGGCCGACAAGCTGATGGCCGGGCAGGGGAATGCCGTCGCGGCCGCCGCCGAGATCGCCGCGGCGAGCCTGCGCTTCGTCCCGCAAAGCGAACCACTCGCCCTGTGGCTCGCCGACATGGTGCTTGCCCAGCGTCTCAAATGGCCGATAGCCGTGCCGTTGATTGCGGGCCAGATCCGCCGAGGCGATCTGCGCGCGGCGTCAAAGGCTGGTACCACGGACGACGTTTGGCCGAGGGCCTGCGCCCTGGCCTATGCGCGCGCGGCCGCGAGCGCGGCCGACCTGTATGTCGACCTGGCGCGTCGCGCCGAACGTCTTCTCGCGGCGGCGCCGAAGCTGCGCGGCAAGGACGCCGACACCATGGTGGCGATCTTGATGATGGAGGACGCCCAGCCCGCCGGCGCCGGCAAGACCGCCAGCGACCGCAGCATGCGCCGCCTGTTCGAGCGGCTGGTGGCGCTCGGCGCCGTGCGCGAGCTGACCGGTCGCCCGACCTTCCGATTGTACGGGCTCTGAGATGGGGCGCCGCGCGCGAGCAAAGGCAGATCTCGATCTCGACCTGGCGGACCTGCCGCCGGAGCTGCGCTGGCGCGAATGGATGGGGCGGGTCGAGGCGGTAATTTTCGCCTCGCCCGAGCCGGTGACGCGCGAGATCCTGGCGCGCGTCGTCGGCGGCGACTGCAATATCGATCTGATCATCGACGACATCCGCGACGAGCTCCGCGGACGCCCCTATGAGCTGGTCGCGGTCGCCGGCGGCTGGCAGCACCGCACCCGCAAGGTGTTTGCCACGGCGATTCGGACCGCGACGGGGTTGGGCGACCAGGTGCGTCCGCTCTCCCAGCAGGAGAGCCTGATCCTGCTGTGCATCGCTTATTACCAGCCGATCACCCGCGGCGAGCTTTCACAGTTCTTTGGCAAGGAGGTCAGTCGCGACCTGATCGCCCACCTGCGCGGCCTTGGCTTCATTGCCTCGGGTCCACGCGCGCCCCGGCCCGGCGCGCCGTACACCTATGTCACCACGAACGGGTTCCTGTCGCACTTCGGTTTCAACACGCTGCGCGACTTGCCGGACATGGAAATGCTTGAGGACGCCGGCCTGCTTAGCAAAGAAAAGCTGCTCGCCGGCGACATCCCGCCTTTGGCCGAGACGGCCGCGGCCGATGATGACGACATGATCTAGTCAGTGGCGTCGATGCCGACGCCAGGAACCACATTCCGGGAGAGCGTCGCATGGTCATCGAATACAAGGGTTACAGGATCGCGACCTGGATCGACGACGACACCAATCACGCCCCGATGCTGAAGGGAAAAAAGGGACCGGAGCGTCTCTATGTCGATATAGACCCGATCAACGACGGCGATGGCCGACAACCAGCGAGCAAGCGCTTCAGCGCCGATATCGTGAAGAAGCATCAATTCTCCGGCACGGAGGTTGAGCAGCTCGTGCAGGTCGCCAAGCTCTGGGTCGACGAGCCCGAACAGTTCATCGTGCAGCCCAGTCCGATCGCCCGAGCCTTCAGGCCGCGATGATCACCGGGGAGGCTGTAGTCGTATCTTCGTCGAATGATGGACGCCCACCTGCTTTTCCTTAGCTACTCGCAAAGTGCCTCGGCGTCCTTATTTTGCAGTGATCGGATCATTGGGGGATGAACAGATGGCTTTTGGTAGGGGTACAAGGAGAGATATTGCCGTCCATGAATCCGGCCATGCCGTTGCCCGGGTTCTGTCGATTGGCCGCGTAGGCATCACCAACGAAAACGCTATCCGTTGGATAGAAATGGACCATGGTAACCCACACTGCTCCGTGTTTGAGCTACAGCTGGGCATGCCCGGGCTCAGGGAATTTGGAGAGCGCGAAGGCATCCGGGAAGGCATCTGGCCGACGGTGGAACAATGGCGCAAGCTATTTAGTTATATGGGCATTGATCCGTTGGAATGGGCGAGTGTGCGACTTTTTGAGATTGCAGCCGGAGCTGCCGCACAGGCAAAATTTACAGGCGTCCCATTCGAGTTGGCTTGGTATGATGCCGGGTGCAGCGACGACCGCCAGAAAGCCTTGACGACCTGTCAAAGGATCGGCTTGAGCGAACCAGAGACAACTGGACTTTTCGTGGAGCGGTCCAAAGAAGCCTGCACCGTAATGGATAAGACCGACGTGTGGCGGGCAGTGCTGACGTTAGCCGAACGATTGCCAACCACCGGTCGCATGCCGGGCGATACCGTTGTGTCTATCGTTCAAAGTGCATTGCGTGCCTTTTGAGGAAGACGCATCCGAAGCAATCTCGCTGATTGGCGTCGCTTGAATGAAACTCATAAATGGTGCTTTCCAGCGGCCCGGGCAGAGTTCAGGTTATGATCGGGCAGAAAATGCCCACTGAAGCGATTCTGCCCCCTCACATCACTTCACCAGAATTGATTCCTGATAGAGCCGAGAGCGCGCAGCGTTCGTCAGCGATAGGCTGCACGACGCGCTTCCGGCAACGTTGACGTCAGATCGGTCATCGCTGACACGACTTCACCAAGCCGCTTGCATTCCCGATCAGCAAAACGCCGAGCGGCGTCGGTATGGCGTAGTCCGCGGTCGACAAGAATTGTTCCCATACCAATGCGACGTGCACCTTCAAGCTCGTCGTCGCCGCCATCTCCGACATAGATTGCATCGCCTGGAGAGACTCCTAGACGCTGGCAGGCCTCCGTATAGAGTCGAGGGTCCGGCTTAAGTGTGCCGAGCGTGTAAGACATCACGATGTCGTCTACGTCCGCGACCAGCCCGCTCCGCCGCAATACCTCCTCAGAATAAGGAGAGGCGTTGCTTACGATCGCTAGCCTGAAACCTCCCGCCCGCAACCTCCTCAGCGTGTCCGGCGCATCCCCATAAATGAAGACGCTTCCGTAGAACAGCTCCATGTTTCTCTCGACAACGTCAATGATGGCCTCGGGCGCAGCCAGATGACCAGCGAGCCGACATGCCTCGGTAACACGCCCCACCATGCCATCCAGCTCGCCACGCATCGTCGGACGCCCGCACGCATTATAATGTGGTCGGAAGGTCTCAAGAGCCAGGCCAAGCTCGCCAGCAACTGTCTCGTAGAAGGGGTTGTCCTCGCGTTCGCACACGAGAGTATAATACAGGTCAAAGAGAACGGCCCGCGGGTTCATGATGTCCTCCCGTTACGCGCTTCATTTATCGTGAAATGTAAAGAGCATCATGGATGCGCGAGCCGGTCACAGACACCAGCAACATTCGCGTCCCGCCATCATTATAGATGGCATGGAGAGTCCCCGCCGGAATGACAACAACGGAGTGTGGCTCTACGGGAAAATCGTGGTAGCTGCTCGCCCTGGGCTGCGCCTGGGGAGGCGGGTCGACCTTGATAGTAGGATTGGGCTGGTAAAACGCAGCGTCATCAAAGGCCGTGTCGTCGAACGCTCGAAGGCGACCGTTCCCTTCGAGCACCACATATACCTGCTGCGTGGAAGGAAGCTTGTGGCCGACGACCTCCTGTCCAACGTCGATAAACCACAGTTGTCCGAGAAGATCTGGCGCCGCAAGGAAGCCGAACTTGGCGGCCTGGTCGGCAAAGAAGCGGCTGTTTGTACCGTGGTTGACGACTCGAGCGTTCATGACGACACCCCTTGCGCTGCCTCATAAAGTTCGAGGCACATAAATTGGAGGAAATACTTTCCCTCTGGCCTTAGCGCGATCTCATCGAACTCGATACGCCATCGGGTCGTGGGCGCGCGGGGCACTTCGTATTGGTGCCAAACATCGGTGTCGTTCGGTGCGGTTCGGATCGCGGCGGTCTCCTCCCACCCAGTGTCGCGCGGGACAAGAATCCGAACTAATCCCGGAAAACCCGCTTTAGGATTTATCGTGCGTGACAACAGCCGCATGGTGCAGACTGCGGCAGTGCGGCCGAAGTCAATTTCGAGAAACTCGACCCTCCGCACTTTTCGGCTTGGCGTGCACCATCCTGTGCGCGGGCTGCCATCAAACAACGCTTGTTCGTTCCAGTATCCGTACCGATGGCATCCTGACGAGTTCGTGACCACGCAGTTGCGCAACAAGCGTAGTGCCGCGTTGGGGCCGGTCTGCAGAGCCAAGTCTGAATCGGGTGCTCTCAAGGACGAGACAGCACTGGCGGAAGTTGCAGAAGAATGATCGACCTGTCCCATGATCTCGCGCTCCAAGAGTGACCACACCCAATAAGAGCACGCTCAACAGAGGTATTTGCAAATACCTTTGATATATCGCGGAATATGCCACGTCTGCGGCGATACAATCGCAGGCGACATGGGGCGATGAGCCAGGCGGTACCAATGATTACAGGTGTCAGGAATCTTCTTTACAAAGACCCGGTACTTTACGATTTGGCATACCCCGATGACGACGAAGCGCTCGCGGAAAAATGCTTGCGTCGACTGTCCTGCGTGGCCAGCTCGAATATCGATAGCGTACTTGATCTTGGCTGCGGAACAGGCCGCGTGTTAGCGGGGCTCGCCGCTAGGTGCGCAGTCGTCGCGGGAGTCGATATCAACCCGATCATGGTTGAAGCAGCATCCCAGCGATGCCCGAACGTACCGATTCTCGCAACCGACCTCAGGAGTGCGAGGCTCGGGAGGACGTTTGACGCAATCATCATGTTGGGTAACCACTTCAAATAGTGGCAGCGTCATCGACCTGTCGAGATCGCTGGGTGCCAACCCAGTGTCGGTGTCTGATGAAAGGTGAATCAAAAGCCATACGGCTTATCGACCCAGCGCAACAGGACCTTCGCGTTGTCATCCGGAAGACGCACCCGGCCGGCGCGAAGGCCTTCAGCGATCGTCCGGCCAACTTCGGGAGATACCTTGTTGCCGTGGGTCATCAAAAAGAACCACGCGAATGGGAGGCCCATCGTCCGATCGATGGTTTCAATACGATCCATGAGGATATGCACGGACGTATCTCCGGCCTCCAACCGCTCTTCCGGTAGATGAAGTGGACGGGGAATGAACGCGATCTCACGCTCGCCCTTGTACTCGTAATCCCTGATGTCGAGCGCCCAATGCTCGTACACCTTTGCGCTACGTGCGCTCGACTGCTCCCAGTCCTGGAAAAAGCGGACCTCGCGCGGCACGAAATTAAAGTAGTCAGGTTGCATGTCGAGAAACGGCGTCCGCGTGCCGTCGGAGCGAACCCAGACTCGCCGCTCTAACTCGGGCCGCCTCGCCTCCCGTTTGGCGCGTTCGAGACGCGCGCAGCGCGCGAGAAATGTACGGACGTGCACGACGCTGCTGCCGGCGCGATTCAGCCGGTACAGCGGACCCGCAAGTACATTATCATCAGACATTTCGTCGTGGTTGATCCATGACGGATCGAGCAGCGCCTCCTCGCCCCACGGCCGACGTGCTGGGTTCACGATCGGACCCGCGCGCCATTCGGTCTCGCGACCGAGTGAAATCTGCACATAGTCGGCCGCGCCTGGTCCTGTGGGCGCGAAAGCATAGACGCTGTTTCCATGCCACTCCGAGATCTGGAGATCAGTGTCCTGCAACCGTCGCCAGACGGTCGCGATGTCTCCATTATCTTTCGCGAGCTCGGCTTTCATCCATGGACGGTACTCGGCGATCCGCGTTCCGTCGGCGGCCAGCACTGAGCGCGTGTCTCTCCAATACTCATCATCGTAAATCGTTGCTGAAAAGCCGAACCCAGGGAACGCCCTCGTAAGTGCCTCTGCCAACACGGTACTGTCGGCACCCGCCGACAGACGCGCAAGGACGGCCTCAACCGAGTTATGGTCAGGCAATTTGGTGGGAAGCCGGTCCGAACTCTCAGTCATTTGATTACCTTATCATTTTGGTCCGCCAAATCCTTGCCTAGCTTCGGTCGCTCGGTCGGGGCGTTGTGTCGTCGCCACGATGGTCATGACTGACCAACAGCGGCAAGCGAAGTGTTAAGATAGTCTTCGAGCGCCTGAATACTGGCGATCACGTCGGCGAAGGCAGGCGACGTGCCGAAGATCATCGCCATCATGCGCTGATAATCGGCCACGAGCTTTGCTCGCATATCCGGCGTCGGAACGAGGCGGTAGCTGCCCGGCACGGCGCGGTCGTATCGGTGATCCGGCGCGCGAAACATCAGCTCCTTGTGCTGCCGGCAGGCTTCAGCGAGATCGCGCAAAGAGGCGGTCGCGATGCCATAGCCCGGATGCGTCCAGATCTGGTGGACGTCATAGTAGTGACGTGAGTACCGATTGAGATCAGGCGCGGGCCGCTTGGGGTCGGCGTCCTGAAGCCGCTTCTCCGTCATCTCCGTCATCGCATGGAGGATCAGCACCTTCTCCCAGAAGGTGCGCTCTGGCCTGACCGTCGTCACGTTGCGAATGGTAAGCTCCATTCCGTCCGGCATCTCGTCGGCGATGTAGGGGACGATCTCGCGCGGCTCCGCCGGCTCCGGATCGGGGCGCGCGCCGCCTTCGATGCGGACTGCGGCCTGCACGTAGCTCTCGGCGGAATCGAAGACGCTCTTGTAGCCGACGACCAGAATGTCGAGCGCGTCCCTGTTGCGATAATTGTCGAATCCGAATCGGAGCGTGAAATGTCCCGGCTGCTCGATCGCTTCCTCGACAGCGGCGATCTCCTTCGCCAGCCGCTCCTTCAACGGACCGGAGATGTATTGACGCGCCGCCTCGTCGACTTTATCGGCCAGCGCACGTTGCTGCTGGTTCACCGAGGGGAGGGCGGCGATGTCGGCTTCGAGTGGGACATGCAGATCGACCTTGTAGATGCCGATGTCGATGTCTTCGGAAAAGCGTCGGATCAGTCCATAGGCCTTGCTCAGGCTTGTGCCGCCCTTGAAATAAAGTCCGATCGGATCATCGCCGCGACGATTGAAAAGAAAATCGAGCACCCAGCAGACATAGAGGTCCTTCTCGACGTTCTCTGCCTGCGTCTCAAGATGCGCGGCAACCGTCTCAAAGAGCGTGCGGCGTTCGTCGACGCTCGATCGCAGAACCTCAATGAACGTCTTCTGCATGGTCGCCTTCCGCGCGTTCGATGTCCGGCGTGCTCTCATTATGATTCTCGGCGAGCCGGCGCGTGATCGTCTCGATCAGCGGATACATCCAGGCCGGGATGGCGTGGATGTTCTCGCGCAGATCTTCCGCGACCTTCGCACGGTTCGGATCGCGCGCGAGATGCCGGACGATGCCGTTGACGGCGGCGTCGAGGCTCGCCTTCTCATCCCGAAACCACGTCAGCGCCTGGACGACGCGCATGGCCGGCCGGCCGGCCCAAAACGCCGTCTTCGCCGCGATGCGCTTGAAGTCGAGCTTATAGATGACCGGCTTCGTCACCTTAGGGTCGCCGGCGCTTGCCTCGATCTCGATCGTCCGGGGATAGGTGTCGGCGTAGATCGTCGAGCGCGCCGGGACGGCCGTCGTCAGGCCGAGGTCGTTCGCGGCGGTCATGCCGTCGACGAGGACGCGCAGCTTGTCGCGCCGCGCGATCGCGTCGATGAACGAGGCGCGCGGCGGAAACACCATTTTGCCGGTCAGTTTGCTGGCACCCGGCTTATCGTACAGGCCGCGATAGGGTCGGCGAATGTCCCCGCGTTGGGTCAGCCGCTGCAGAGCCTTCTCGACGGCGTTCGGCGTTCCAATGTCGAGGAAATCTGCGCGCGACCATACCCCAGACGGCGCCCCTTGGACGATCCGATCATGGATGCGAGGAAGAGTGTCGGACGTGGGATCTGGCATTCGGCCCATCCTGATGTGTCCAATAATTATATACAAATATTGGTCAGTGACAAGCGGAGCTGGGCAGAATTGGAACACGCTGGGGGCAAGGTTGGTAGCCGAGCTCAGGCTTGGCGCTCCTACTCACAGTCCGGAAATGGCCAATAATGGCGCTGGACCGTTCGCAACCCTCCGCGTCAGTGCGTTTCGATCAGCCCCAGCGTGCTGGCTTTCACAGCGGCTTGAAGGGTTGTCGCACAGTTTAGGCGTTTGCGAGCGCGCTGAAGATAAAGCCGAACGGCCGCTTCAGATAGCCGTAGCGTGGCGGCAATGTTCTTTGGTGCGATGCCTTCGGCCAGCATCTGGAGGCATTGTGTTTCTCGCCTCGAAAGGATCACGAGACGAACTCCACACGATGGCAAATTCGCGGGTGGCTCCAAACTTGCCTCCTGGCCGCTCTTTATAAGCTCGTTTGCGGGAGCGCGGCGTTCGGCAAGCTGGAGTGTTCCAACGACGCCTAGCATCGTAATATTGATGAGCGCAGCGGCTTCGGTGAGCTGCAAGTGCTCGGCTTGGAAGCGCGCCTCACGAAGCTGGATATAAAGATGCTCAAGCTCCAGCAGCCGGCGCGACTCGGACTGCGCGATACTCATTGTAGTCGAGCCGGTATGACATCTTCGACGCTCACTTCCATGCATCTGCGCGCTGCCGCGAAGTGACCGAATACGTCTCCCTTGATTCCTAACACCCGCCGCGATCGAGCAACTGTCGTCGGGGTCAGATGAGCCTCCAGCGCTACGACCGATTCACCGCCGTAAATTACAGGAAGAGCAAGCGGCCGCGCTTCCCAGCCGAGCTGCAGCAATTTCGTAATCCATTGCGGAGCAGCCTGCGCGATAAGCGAAGATATGCCCCTCTGCTCACAAAATTCTGCGATAGCTACGAATAGGCGTCGCCCCCCAAGCGAAAGGGTAGATGTCTCGCTCAGCGGGTAAGTGAAGAGCCGCGTCCATTCCCAAACATCTGGACGTCGCGGAGCAATCGCGCCATCCAGCAATTCTGGATAGACATCATGAAGGAGGTGCGGGCCTGTTGTAGGCAGCAGTCGCGAATACGCGCAGACCTTGTCACAATCCAGTCCGACGACATGAATTGCGGCATCGCAATCAAACTGGTCACGCTCGCGACCGTTGGAGCAACGCAGTGCGGTCCAGCCCATCCGGTCAACAAAAATCTCATGACGAAGACAAAAGACCGCATCCATCAAGGCAGAATGGTTGGAGACGTCTCGTCCGCGGATGACGCTGATCATTTTTCCCTCCATCTGTGAGATGGAGGGATCGTCCCCGCTTTAACTGCGGCGTCTCAATCCCCGGGAATCCGGGGGTTGCACGGGGCGACTAGCGAATAATACCCGCTCGAATGGCTTTCGCGACCGCTTGGGTGCGAGTCACGCAACCCAGCTTCCGCAGCGCGGTCGAAAAATATTCGCTCGCGGTTTCTTCGGTGACGTTGAGAATTTTACTCGTTTCCCACGTTGTCTTGCCTTCCGATGCCCACTGCAAACACTGTTGTTCGCGGGGCGTGAGAAGGGCACTCCCGTGCCGTAGCTCGCGAAGTCGACCATGAGTGTAGAGCGCAATTATGTGAACCGCCGCCGTGCCTCTTGGTCGAGCTTTAACCGACGACCGCTAAACGAAACACATGATTGTCGACCACGATGATCATAAACGGGAACGGAAACCCCATCCAGCAAGCCAAAATCGCGTGCCTCTGACATCACCTTTTGTTCATGATGCGAGAGCCTCCTGTTGCAAGCCTCTGTCCATGTGAATGGTGCCAGTCGGCGCTTTAACTCGCCTGCAACGGGGTCAAAATGAACGTAGTTCTCGACGACATAGCGCTCAATCCACAGCTCGCTCCAACCTCGCAAGAGAATATGTGGCGCGATACTTTCACCCGGCGCTGGAACATCGGCTACGAACATTCCTTCGATCTCAAGACCGGCGACGGCCGCCATCGCGCCGTCAAGAATTTGGGCAGCCGTGCGCGCGGAGCGGGACGCCTCTATGAAGCCTAAGGCCTGGTCTTTCAAGGTCATGGGCTGCCACGGGTTGTATCCGTGGAAACGTGACGCCTGGGAGTTGCCTCGTCAATGAGCAGAATCGCCAATGAGGTTCTGCGATGGTGCAACCCATCGATCTACTTGAAGACACAACGCAAACTTCCTGCGGAATGAAATCGTTAGCAAAATCTTAACACCGATGCGTGAAGGATTCTTTATCACTCCTTAAATGCTTATTCAGGGTTGCGAGCTATCACAATCTGCAAGCGACGTTCGTATTGCATGAGGAAGCAAGGATAGGCGCAATGGTGACGATGTCCGGTCCACTGGGAGGCGCGACCGCACTCCCAAGATTCGCTCCGGAGGCGAGCATTTCTGATCTTTCAGAGCGCGCCCGAGCCTATCTCAAATCGAACAACGCAACTCGTAGCGATCAATCGGCTCAGAATGACACGGACCGCGACCCTGCAGTCCGTCTCACGTTGTCGAACGCCGCTATGGCGGCCTCGACTGAGCAGTCGGTCTACCAAAAGATCGGGAGCCTGCTGCAAGATCAGTTCGGACTCACTTTGCAGGATGGCGAGTCTTGGGAAGATGGTGTTAAGCGGCTTTCGACGGAACGCTTTATGCAGCGCGACGGTCAGCGGTCAATTGAGGTTGACGCGTACTTCGACGACATGCACGGCGCAATGGAGATCCGTCGGCAGATGGTCGAACTGAACACGACTATAAAGGCGCATCAACTCGACCGCGAGCAACTCGCAGATCTTCAGGCCGACTACAAATACTATTTGAATATCAAGCCTGTTCCTCGCCAAGAGCTGCATGGTGAAGAGAAGGAAGCGGCGTTTAAACTCCTCAGCGATCGAGGATATGCACGTCCCGGTCAGGACCATACCGTGAGCTTCAGTATCGACCACACCACTTATATGTTTATGGGCGACGGCTCCGTTTGGACCAACGATGGTAGGGTGCCAACCTCGGAAGCGGCGAAGCAAGGCGTCCTTGATACTCTCAGTCGCCGAATCGGTTATGGACAGCAGGACGTGAGCGGCGCGATCTCGCAACGGGATACTCTGCAGAAGCAGTACGACGCCATCATGGCAAAGTATAACTCAGCGACCTCAAGTTAGCAGCCAATTGTATGAAGATTATGTGGCGGCGCAGGGCAGTCTCCTGCACCGCCACATTCGTCTTACCCGAACAATGCGTACAGGTCGTAACCGGCCGTACCGTCAGCGTTGAAGACATACTCGACGTGATTTGTATCGGGCTCGAACCATCCAGCCAGATTCACGTAGTTCGCGAACGCGGTGTCGAGCGCGTCCACGATAATCAAGTCGGTGCCACTCTGATAGAACTGCAGGGTGTTGATATTGGCGTTCTCGAAGAACACTGCGTCCAAGCCGCCACTGTCCGTGATGACGTTGACGCCGGAATTGTCGTGGAAGTACCAGTCGTTGCCAAGACCTCCTTCGATCTGATTGGTGCCGCTGGTATTGTCATCGATGGTGTCGTCGTCGTCGCCGGCATCGACAAAGTTGTCGCCGCCGTTCAGCTTGATGAGGTCGTCACCAGCGCCGCCATCAACTGAGTTCACCGCAGTTGCCACGGTGATATCGTCATCACCATCGCCACCAACGATGATGCTGCCCGATCCGGTTAAGTCGGTAATGGTGTCGTTACCCGCTCCGCCGTCGATTTGATCGAAGCCATCGCCGCCGTCGAGCGTATCGGCACCATCGCCACCGTAGATGACGTCATTGCCGGCCTCGCCGAGAACTGCGTCGTCGCCGGCATCACCATAAAGGGTGTCGTTGCCATTACCTCCGAAAATGACGTCGGTATCGTTGCCGCCGTGAATCTCATCATTTCCGCCTCCGCCGTACAGAAGGTCGGTACCGGCATCACCGAAAATGGTGTCGTTGTCATCGCCGCCGTCGATCTGATCGTTGTCAGCCCCGCCATGGATTTCATCGTCACCGGCTTGACCCAGGATAGTGTCGTTGCCAGCGCCGCCATAGATAACATCGTTACCGGCGCCGCCATCGATGCCGTCTGCTCCATCTCCGCCATCGATGGTATCAACGCCATCGCGACCATAGATGGTGTCATTCCCCTCGTTGCCATTCAGGTGATCGTCGCCGATTCCGCCGTCGAGGTAGTCGTTCTCAGTTCCACCGTTCAGCGTGTCATTGCCGGCTTCACCATAAAGAAGGTCGGCGCCTCCATCGCCATTGAGAGTATCGTCGCCGTCGCCGCCGTGAAGCTCGTCAGTATCATTGCCGCCGTTCAGCGAGTCATTACCGGCACCACCATAAAGCAGGTCAATGCCGGCGCCGCCAAATAGCGTATCCGCACCGTTGCCGCCATCAAGATAGTCATCACCGTTGCCGCCGTTGATGCTATCGTCTCCATCCTGGCCGAAGAGTTCATCATCGCCATCGTCACCAGCGATGAGATCGTTATCGATGCCACCCTCAATGTGATCATTCCCGTAGCCGCCAAAGAGGAGATCGGCGCCGGAACCGCCGAAGATCGTGTCATTTCCATCGTCGCCATAGATGTCGTCAATGCCGTCACCACCCTCAAGCCAATCGTCCCCATTTCCCCCACTGATGTGGTCTCCGCCATCTTGGCCGAAGATGGTGTCGTTTCCGTCATCGCCGTTGAGAAAGTCGTTGCCAGCGCCGCCTTCGATGTAGTCGTTGCCGCCGCCACCGCTCAGAAAGTCAGTACCGTCGAAGAACGGGCCGACAGATTGATCATATCCGTAGAGAAAGTCGTCATCGGATGTTCCGGTGTGCACATCCTGTCCGGTTGTTCCGTACCATACTTCACCTGGCATTGTTCGCTCCTATGATTGCGGCCGCATGTGCGGCGATGTCATGGAGGCGCGTTCAGGTGTCTTGCTCAATATAGTGAAATCAATAGGGCGCTATATCGAATCTGATAGCAGTTTCGACTGTCTGCCCATCGGCGACGACGTCAGAATGATCGCGAGAACGAATGGTCCAGAACCGTGTCTTGTCCGCGCAGCACACGGTATCGCGCTTTATAAGTGCCAGCTGTCCAACCATCCTGGGGCCGACGTATGCCAACGAACAATACCGACTGTGCCTTGCTATGATCCAAGGGAGCTTCCTTGTGATCCGCAACAATCTTTCCATCGGGTGCAATCAGGGTCATCTGCTGGACGTCGCCGGCGCGGAGACCGATCGTTCGGACGTAACCGATCAACGCCGGTGATGTGGAATCGAGCGTCGAGTCGAGCGCGCCGCCGGTCTCGATCATTTCGGAGGTAATGGGTCTCGGCGAAAATCCCGAATTGAGAACCATTTGTGCTCTGTAATCCAGAAACCTAGCGATTGAGGGAGCCCAAAGCGATGCATCTCCCCGACAAGAGCCCGTTGTACCTTTGGTTGAAAAGGGATCGACGACGCGGCCGTTGTGGCGAACCGTGAAATGCAGATGCGGGAACTCTGTGCGTCCAGACAGGCCGACCAACCCAATTGACTGTCCGGCAGATACCGGTTGGCCGGCTTTCACGCGGATGCTTCCCTCGCCGAGATGGCAGTATTGGGTTTCCCAGCCGTCGGAATGTGAAATGACGACACCATTGCCGCACTCACGTCCAGCCAACGACGGAGAGGGTTGGGATAAACCGATATCGTCCATTCCATCACGAGTACGTTCCACGATGCCATCGGCAGCCGCCAGAACGTTTACTCCTCTCTTTGAGTCGGCGAGCGTCGGAATCCGAAAGTCGGTGCCATTGTGGCCGTCATAGGTGAGGTGGCCACAGGCGTAGTCCCGCGCGGAGGAAGACTCGTCAATATCAACGTAATTCTGAATCACGCAGGACTGGCCGATCACGCAGTCGATAGGCAATAACAGCTCGAACGAATGGCAGGCGCCTGTCGAGACAAAAAAGGCGGTTAGAGCCGAGAGCATCTGTCGGCGCATAGGTAGTCTCCATATGCTCCCTCGATCTGCAACGGAGGTCAGGGATCAAAGAACGCTGCACCTCCGGGCGTTTATGCACCCCAATCGTGCTTGCCGGAATCCGCAATATATCGATTTTACTAGCTTGCCGGTCTGAGCATCTAAATCGGACAGTAGGCTTGCAAGTGCAAGAATGTGGCGCGATGAATGCCACCCTTCAGTGTGGTGCCGTATGGTCGACAACACGAACGCAGCGGCGCGCCGGACTCTCTATCGATTTGTTGCATGGGCGGGTGTGTTCGCCGGGGTTGCTAACGTTCTGGGACTCGCCGGTCCGCTCTTCATGCTGGAGATCTACGATCGGATCATTCCGAGCCGCAGTGTTCCGACACTTGTCGCACTCTTCGGAATGGTGTGCGTCCTCTACTTCGTGTCAGGGGTGCTTGATACGCTTCGAGCGCGGCTTATGGCGCGTATCGCGCTTGCCTTTGACGAGATGTTCTCGCTGCAGGTGTTCAGCGCGATAGCGGGAATCCAACTTCGAATAAAGGTAGAAGGTGATTCGCTCCGTCCTTCGCAGGATCTCGACCAGATCAGGACGTTTTTGTCTGGCCCGGGAATGGTCGCGCTGTTCGATTTTCCGTGGATGCCAATCTATGTCGTGGTCTGCTTCGTCCTGCATCCGGCGATCGGCGTTCTGGCCCTCGGGGGTATGATCGTGCTTTTGACCCTGACGGCTATTGCTGACCGCGGTACACGCCGCGTGTTGCACGCGGCGAACACGCTCGCCGCAAATCGTAATCTCATCGCCGAAGCCGCATTTCGCGACCCCGAGGCTCTTGCTGCAATGGGCATGACCGGCGCTGCTGCCGCAAAATGGCAGGACGCGCACCGAGGCTATTCCCACTTGCAGAGAAAGGCGGCTGACATCGCGGGTACACTCGCAGGCGCGTCGCGCGCATTACGGTATGGGCTCCAGTCAGCGTCACTCGGAATTGGAGCCTATCTTGTGTTGGGCAACGAGATGACGGCGGGGTCGATCGTCGCTGCATCGATTATCGTATCGCGAGCGCTTGTGCCCGCTGAACAGCTCATCGGCAACTGGCGGAATGTCCTGACCGCGCACCAAGCATGGCAACGATTGAGCGCTATCCTCAACTACGTTCGGAGTGAGGATTTGGAGCGCATCCAGCTTCCCGAGCCATCCGCGGCAATTTCAGTCAGCGGAGTATACGTTGCACCGCCGGCCGATCCGAAGAGACTTACAGTTCAAAATATCAACTTCAATCTCACGGCCGGGAACGTATTGGGAATCGTCGGGCCGAGCGGATCGGGAAAGTCGACTCTGGTTCGTTGCCTGGTTGGTGTATGGCCTGCGTTGCGCGGGCGGGTGTGTTTGGACGGCGCCTCGCTTGATCAGTGGCCATCATCGCTGCGAAAGCAGCACATCGGCTATATGCCTCAGACCGTTGAGCTCTTCCCCGGCACAATCGCGGAAAACATATCTAGATTACAATGTGGCGTTGACGATGCGGCGGTTGTCTGCGCCGCTAAGGCGGCGGGCGTCCATGAGCTCATCGTTCAACTCCCTGACGGCTATAACACGCGGGTGGGAGAGAGCGGGAACAATCTTTCTGCTGGCCAACGTCAGCGCATCGCTCTGGCGCGTGCACTCTTCGGCAACCCATTTCTCGTTGTTCTTGATGAGCCCAACTCCAATCTCGATACAGAAGGTGAGCGTGCTCTGGCGCGCGCGATCGCAGAGGTGCGAAAGCGAGCAGGGATTGTCATCGTTGTCGCTCATCGCGCAAATATCTTGGCCGAAATTGACTTTGTGCTCGTGATGGACAGAGGTTTGATGCGGGCGTTTGGCCCGAAAGACGAGGTGTTGAAGTCATCGAATAAATCTCGCAGTGCTCCGCCATGGCGAGTGATAGAGCCCGGAGCTGCAACCGCATGACGGAAAGCACACAGCGACTGCTACGACGATCCATGCAACGCCATGTGCTGTTCGGCACTACTATTATCGCATTCCTTGTGGTTGGTGCTGGCGGTTGGGCAACCACGACAGAATTGGCCGGTGCCGTCATTGCAACAGGAACAGTCGTTGTCGAAGGCAACGTGAAAGTGGTCCAGCATCCGACCGGCGGCGTCGTCGCGGATCTACGTGTTCGCGAAGGGCAAATGGTTGAAGCGGGCGAGGTCGTCATCAGGCTCGACGAAACGACCCTCCGCGCAAACCTCATGGTTGTTTCGAAGGGTATCAACCAGATTCTGGCGCGGAAGGCGCGTCTCCTGGCAGAGCAAGAGAATCTTGAGGACGTCCCGATATCCAGCGATCTGGCGGCTCGCGTTACGCCTGACGAAGCAAAGACCGTGACCGCGAATGAAATTCGTCTTTTTCGGGATCGACGCCTCAGTCGTGAAGGCCAGAAAGACCAGCTTCGCGAACGTATCCAGCAACTCCAGGAGCAGATAAGCGGTTATAAAGCGCAGCAAGGCGCCAAGACCGATGAAATTGCGTTGATCGAAAAGGAGCTTGAGGGGGTTCGGTATCTCTATGAGAACGGGCTAACACCTATTTCGCGGCTGCATAATCTTGAACGATCAAGCGCTCGTCTCCGAGGGGAGCGAGGTCAACTGATTGCATCTATTGCAGCGGCGAAAGGAAAAATCGCCGAAACGGAACTAGAGCTCATTCAGATCGACCAGAATCTCCGGAGTGAGGTGGCGACCGAACTTCGCGATCTCAATGTTCGAGAAGGGGAATTGATCGAGCGCGAGGTTGCCGCCCGTGACCAGCTCGAAAGAGTAGATATACGCGCGCCAATCGCAGGAATTGTGCATCAACTTGCTATGCACACTGTGGGGGGTGTTGTCCGGCCGGGCGAGGTTTTATTGCAGGTCGTCCCGATCAAGCGCGAGTTAGACATTGAGGCACGAATCCGTGCGCAGGACATCGATCGCATCGCACTTGGGCACGAGGCAGTGTTGCGGTTCGTCGCCTTCAACCGAAATTCCACGCCAGAACTGATAGGTGCAGTGACGAAGGTTTCGGCCGATGCCATCGCTGACAGCCAGACCAGCACAAGCTTTTACAAGACCATCATTACATTGAGTGCCGACGAGGCTAGGCGGCTTGGGCGCCGGACGCTGGTGCCGGGAATGCCCGTCGATTGCTATATCCGCACCTCGGATCGTACGGTTTTGTCGTATCTCGTTAAGCCCCTGGTTGATCATGCAACCCGCGCGTTCCGATACGACTGAACTGAGCCGGCCGATCAGCTTTCGTCCGCGGTTCCTCAAGCGGGAACTCTGGCGTGCCATAGCGTCAGCCCCTCACTGACCAGAAAATATATCTAAATCTTGGTCAGTAAGCGCAAAAGGCTGATCCGTTCCCCCGCGACATTTGGACGAGCCGGATTGACTCTCCGAAAGGACGAGAACAAACATAGAACATTCCTAAGCTGGAGAGCGTTACAACGGGCATGAGTACGTGCGCCCCCCAAACCGTCGTGTCCGAACTTCGGGCGCGCATCGCCAAGCTGGAGGGGAGGGCTGCGCATCCGCGCGGAACCCTCCCCTTTGGCGTTGCTACGATCGACCAGGTTCTGCCGGGGGGAGGCTTGGCGCGGGGAGCGCTGCATGAGGTCGCGGGAGGCGGCAATGGAGCGGTCGATGGCGCGGCGGCCGCGTTGTTCGCGGCCGGGATCGCCGCTCGAGCGTCCGGCAAGGTCCTGTGGTATGTGACGCGCCCGGACCTGTTCGCGCCAGCGCTCGTCCAGGCCGGGCTTGCGGCCGCGCGTGTGATCTACGTCGAGTGTGGCGATGAGAAGTCGCTGCTCGCGTGTTTTGAGGAAGGGCTAAAGCATCCCGGATTGGGCGTTGCTGTCGGCGAGGTGGCGAGGCTGTCGATGACCGCCTCGCGCCGGCTTCAGCTTGCGGCCGAATCCTCCGGCACGATCGGGCTCGCGGTCCGCCGCTGGCGGCGGCAGACCGAGGCCGCAGACTTCGGCATGCCGACAGCCGCAACCACGCGATGGCGCGTCTCCGCGCTGCCATCGGCGCCGCTGCCGGTGCCCGGCGTCGGCCGGGCACGCTGGCTGCTTGAACTGATCCGCAGCCGCGCCGGCGAAAGCGCGGATTTCGTTGTGGAGGCGTGTGATGACCAGGGTCGTCTCGCTCTTCCTTCCGACCTGGCCGACGGACAGGGTGCGAAGGATGCTGGGCGGCGCCGCGCCTTCGCGTGAGACGTCGCTCATTCTTGTTGGTCGCGACGGCCGACGTCGTGTGGTGCATGCTGCGGACGCGGCCGCGCAGCGCGCTGGGCTGCGCGTCGGTATGGCCGCCAGTAAGGCACAGGCTCTGGTGGGTGATCTCATTGTTCGCGATGCCGATCCCGATGCGGATCTCGCCGCGCTCGATCGTCTGGCGTTGTGGGCGCTCAAACGCTACGCGCCGATTGTCGCCGCCGATCCGCCCGATGGGCTTGTCATCGACGCGAGCGGTGCGACGCACCTTCATGGAGGCGAAGCCGCCATGCTCGAGGACATGGTGCAGCGCCTCGGCGCAGCGGGTATCACCACGCGAGCGGCAATGGCCGACACTTGGGGCGCGGCGCATGCGCTGGCGCGTTTTGGTGCGCGGCCGACTGTTGTCCTCCCCGCCGGCGCGAGTGCTGAGGCGATCATGCCCCTGCCGATCGCCGCGCTGCGCTTGCCGATCGACATCATCGACAGCCTGCGCCGGCTCGGCCTCGATCGCATCGCCGATCTCGAGGCGACGCCGCGCGCGCCGCTGGCGTTGCGCTTCGGACCGGAGCCCGGACGTCGCCTCGATCAAGCCATGCAACGCTTGAGCGAGCCGATCAATCCGATCCGCGCGCCGGAGATTGCCGAGGTCCGTCGTGCGTTCGGAGAGCCGGTGGCCGCGGCGGAAACGATTGCTCGATACCTTGCGAAGCTCGTGAGCGAACTTTGCGCATTGCTCGAAGCCCGCGGGGAGGGCGCGCGCCGCCTCGATCTCATTTATCATCGCGTCGATGCACATCTCGCTGCTGTCCGCGTCGGCATGGCTGCCCCTGTACGCGAAGTGAGGCGGCTGACGAGGCTTCTCACCGACAAGATCGAGACCATTGATCCTGGCTTCGGCATTGAACTGATGCGGCTCGCCGCGACGAGCGCGGAGCCGCTGAACGCCAAGCAGGCGGTGTCCGATCTTGGTGCTCCTCCTGACGTCGACATCACCGATCTGATCGACACGCTGTCCAACCGCATTGGTGGCGAACGCCTCTATCGCTTTGCATCCGTCCAAAGCGATGTGCCGGAGCGCGCTGTCCGCCGCGTCGCACCGGCTTCGCTTGATGACGGCGAATCCTGGCCGGGATCATGGCCGCGACCATCCCGCCTCCTGCCGACGCCCGAGCCGATCGAAACCGTGGCGCTGTTACCGGACCACCCACCTGTCACCTTCACCTGGCGCGGTATCCGTCATCGCGTGAAGCGCGCAGACGGCCCCGAGAGGGTGTTCGGCGAATGGTGGAAACGCGATGCCGAGCTCTCGACGGTGCGGGATTATTTCCAGGTCGAGAACGACGCCGGCGAGCGCTTCTGGCTCTATCGCACCGGTGACGGCGAGAATGCCGAAACCGGGTCCCAGCGCTGGTTCCTGCACGGAATCTTCGGATGAGCGGCCAGCGCTACGCCGAATTGCAGGTGACATCGCAGTTCTCGTTCCTGCGCGGCGCGAGCTCGTGCGAGGAACTGTTCGCGCAGGCCGCCCTGCTCGGAATCGAGGCGCTCGCTGTCGCTGACCGCAATTCGCTCGCCGGCGTGGTGCGGGCGCATGAAGCCGCCAATGCAACGGGCGTACGCTTGATCGTCGGCTGTCGCCTAGATCTCACGGACGGCTTTTCGACCCTGGTTTATCCAACCGATCGCGCCGCCTATGCGCGGCTGTGCCGGCTGCTCTCGCTCGGCAAGAAACGCGCTGGCAAGGCGAAATGCCATCTTACATGGGATGATACGGAAACCGTCTCCTTCCCGCAGTTCATGCGTATGTTACCGCCGTTGGTGGAATTTGGAAGTCGTTTGGGCAAAAGCCTTTGATGCTGCTTTGCGGCAACTTCTATCGTGCCCCACGAACGTCGCATCATAAGAAATGTGACGCCCGGGGGGGACAACGCAAATGGGTTGCGAAAATATGCAGGCGCGGCAAGCACCGTGTCGCCAAGCTAGGCATTTGGCTCAAACTGTCCCCTCGAAGCTCTCTTCAACTGCTGCAAAGCATCGACCGCATTTTCGCGGACGATATTGATGTGCGGCGATTGTTGGCAACTGAACCATGGGGGTATCAAGATGCAGAAAATAACGTCGTGGACGCCGTTCGCTAAATCCGTTGCAAGGGTCACGTTTGTTGCAGCTACGCTGATTGCGGTGACCGGCACCGCCTTTGCGGATCCGATTTTGCCGGCTGGCTCGACTGCGGGGCTCGCGCTAGGTACTGCCCTGCCACAAGGCGTCTATTTTCTCGATACGGCCACCTATTTCGAACGATCTGCTAGAGCGCCAGGGGCGCCTACGATCGATGCGGCAATTAACTTGCCGATGATTGCGTGGTCCACGCCGTGGACGATCCTGGGTGGGCGCCTGGAAGTGATCGGTACTGTTCCCCAACTGGCTGTTGGCACCAGTCCGAACAGTGGCATTGGCGTCGGCACGACAAGCTGGGCGCGCGATATCTACAACCCGGCGGGCTTGGTCGGTCTTGCCTGGGACCTCGGCGGCGGATGGGGTTTTTCCAACTTTGTAGGCGGCTTTGCCCCGGTGAATACGTACATCGGCAACAATCTCAACCTCGGTGGCAATTTCGCGACATTCGTGGAAGCCGCTGCACTGTCCTATAATCACGATGGCTGGAGTGCCAGCGCCAACTTCTTTTACTCGCGCAGCGGCAGTAACAGCTTTGTCGGCTATCGGACTCAACCCGATACGGCGCAGGTGGATTTTTCGATTTCCAAACACTTCAATAAATGGGAAGTGGGTCTTGTTGGATATGGATCGACTGATCTTGACTATGCAGGCCCACGACTAGTAGCCGCCGGTCCGGGCGGTCCATTGGGCCAGATTTCGAAGCAGAGCCAGTTCGCTCTAGGTGGCCTGGTTGGTTATAATTTTGGTCCAGTCATCGCGCAGGTCTACATGACGCGCGACATCACGGAAAGTAATTACACTGGTTATGATACCCGAGTTTGGACCCGCGTGATCGTTCCGCTCTGGAACCCCGATGCCCCGGTCTCACGCAAACCTCTCATTACCAAGTAACGCGGGTAACAATGGTGACGAGAGCTTGCCGAAATCTCGGCAAGTTCGCGTTTTACTATAGCGATAATGATGAATGGTTCATCGCGATGGTCGATGGAAACACGATTTCGCTGAAGGCGCCATGTGCGATGCTTTTTCTTAAGTTCGAACGGCCTCGCGAATGCGTAACCGACTTCACCTGGCCATCGAGTTCTCACTGAAGCTTTGACGTGAGACCGAAACGATTAAGTCTCGCAGACTTTCGCGGTTTGGCATGTGTCGAACAAAACCAAACCCATCTCTCTTTTGTTCGGTTGCTGAGTTGTAACGCTACCGACGATGGTGATGCATATCACCTGACCAAGCTCATCACTGGTGATGCGGCCATTTCGAATGCAAACTTCGGAGTGCCTCGCTGTGATGCCAAGCGTTTGAACAGTCGCCGTACGGGACGTGGATTGAAAATCGCGGCTTAAATTTGATTTTAATTCCTGATGGATTGATTTTCCGTAACGTGTCGAATTACGCTTGTCGCAGGTTGGATAGGGATACTGGGATATGCCCATCACACACGATCCGATGTTAGTCGCCCTATCATTGCTCGTGGCAATTCAGGCAAGCTACGTCGGTTTAAATCTTTCCCTTCGCGTCTCGCAGGCGTTTGCGCTGCACCGCCGTTTGCTGATTGCCGGAGCCGCACTCTCCTTCGCGGTTGGCATCTGGGCGATGCATTTCGTTGGGATGCTAGCGGCCAGACTTCCTGTAACCGTGGATTACGTGGTGCTTCCGACGCTGCTGTCGCTTCTGGTTTGTGTGTTGGTAGTTGGAATAGCCGTATATCTTGCAACGCAGCGCTCGCAGCGGCTGTTGTTTGTCGCCGCTACGGTAATGGGTGTTGGAATCATCTCGATGCATTACATCGGGATGATGGCACTTCACGCCAGTGCTCACATGACTCATGACCCTCTATATGTGATCGCGAGCGTGTTGATTGCTATTCTCGCTTCCGGCTGGGCGCTGTGGCTGGCGTTTGCCTCCGAGACGCGTCCGTCGCTGTTTGTGTGTGCTACGGTTCTCGGCTGTGCGATCGCGGGAATGCACTATACCGCTATGGCAGGCCTAACGCTTCATCCAATCGCCGGAGTGCCACCTTCGGCCGTGCCGGCCATATCGAGTGGTCTGCTTGCGCTGATCGTCAGCGTCGTCGCATTTCTTGTTTCTGGTTTCTTCATGCTGGCGTTAGTCCCTGATCAGACGGAATATCCAGCGGACGCATTGATTTTGCCCGAATCGAGTGCGTCTACGCCGGTCTCAGAAGCCGTCGCGTTAGGGGAGCCAATTTTAGCTGTCGCGCCAGCTGCCGAATCGGCGATTACGCCAGGCGAACTCACGCGTACCCCGAGTGCCCGCATATATGAAAGCACCTTGCCGGTCGAAAAGTATCACGGCAGCAAGGTGATCAACACCGCGGACATTTTTTCGGTCCACGCTAACGCGCACTATACCTATGTGTTCAATGGTCGGGAGGACATTTTCTGTCCACTTTCGATTGGAGAGATCATTGAGCGGCTGCCACCCGACACCTTTTTTCGTGTGCACCGCAGTTATATTATCAACATCCATTGCGTTGCCCGCTTGAAGCGGGCTGGAGACAACGGAATCGCGGAACTCGATTCGCCCGTGCGTCGCTCTGTGCCGGTCAGTCGCAGCCGGTTGCCGCAATTGCGCGAACAATTGGCAGCGTATTTGGGGACGAAAGGCAGTTGAGCCAGTAATGCTGACGTATTTCGTGCAGCGCGGCTGCTTTTGGTGACGAAAAGTGATGTCTGGTGCGGCTGCCCTTGAATGCTTCCAACTCCCTTGGCTTCCTTAACGTTGCGCTGATGTGAAGTGGATCCGACAGAGATCCAGGCGCAGGTAACCTGGGGAGGTCGCCGTGATACCTGGTTCATTTGATTATCACCGTCCAAAATCCATTGCAGACGCAGTCGCGCTTCTGACGAAGCTCGGTGAGGATGCTCGGCCCTTGGCCGGAGGCCACAGCCTAATTCCGATCATGAAGACCCGGCTGGCTACGCCGGAGCATCTGGTTGATCTCAGGGATATTGGAGATCTCGTCGGAATTCGAGAGGAGGGTACGGACGTCGTCATCGGGGCGATGACCACTCAGCATGCGCTGATAGGCTCAGATTTTCTCGCAGCAAAATTGCCGATCATTCGCGAGACATCGCTGCTGATCGCCGATCCGCAAATCCGCTACATGGGAACCATTGGCGGCAACGCCGCTAACGGCGATCCGGGCAACGATATGCCGGCCCTCATGCAGTGTCTCGGTGCGGCTTACGAACTCACCGGCCCTGAAGGTGCGCGCATAGTTGCTGCGCGAGATTACTATCAAGGTGCTTATTTCACGGCGATCGAGCCCGGTGAACTTCTTACAGCAATCCGAATTCCGGTGCCGCCCACCGGACACGGTTACGCTTACGAAAAACTGAAGCGGAAAATTGGCGACTATGCCACCGCCGCGGCGGCTGTCGTGCTGACGATGAGCGGCGGAAAATGTGTGACGGCATCGATCGGTCTCACCAATGTTGCGAACACACCGCTTTGGGCGGAAGAGGCCGGCAAGGTGCTGGTTGGCACGGCGCTCGACAAACCTGCGCTCGACAAGGCTGTAGCGCTGGCTGAGGCGATCACCGCTCCGGCGTCGGATGGCCGCGGGCCCGCAGAATATCGGACCAAGATGGCGGGTGTCATGCTGCGTCGTGCGGTCGAGCGGGCCAAGGCCCGCGCCAAGAATTAGAAAATCAGGGGAGCCAACATGGCGAAAGCCCATATCGAGTTGACGATCAACGGACATCCGGTGGAGGCACTGGTCGAACCGCGTACGCTGTTGATCCATTTCATTCGCGAGCAACAGAACCTTACCGGCGCACATATCGGCTGCGACACCAGCCACTGCGGCGCGTGTACTGTCGATCTCGATGGTATGTCGGTGAAGAGCTGCACAATGTTCGCTGTCCAGGCTAACGGGGCTTCAATCACCACGATTGAAGGCATGGCAGCACCGGATGGTACACTGAGTGCGCTGCAGGAAGGGTTCCGCATGATGCATGGTCTGCAATGCGGCTACTGCACTCCGGGGATGATCATGCGATCGCATCGCTTGCTGCAGGAGAATCCAAGCCCGACCGAAGCGGAAATACGCTTCGGCATCGGTGGAAATCTTTGCCGCTGCACCGGCTATCAGAACATTGTCAAAGCAATCCAGTATGCCGCCGCCAAGATCAATGGCGTACCTTTCGAGGAGGCCGCAGAATGAATATCCAGACCACCGTTGAACCGACGAGCGCGGAGCGTGCCGAAAAGTTGCAGGGTATGGGCTGCAAGCGCAAACGTGTCGAAGATATCCGCTTTACCCAGGGTAAGGGCAACTACGTCGATGATGTGAAATTACCGGGTATGTTGTTTGGTGATTTCGTTCGTTCGTCGCACGCCCATGCGCGCATTAAAAGTATCGATACCTCGAAGGCTAAGGCGCTTCCAGGTGTATTCGCTGTTTTAACGGCGGCCGACCTGAAGCCGCTGAATCTGCATTATATGCCGACGCTGGCTGGCGATGTGCAGGCAGTGCTTGCAGACGAGAAGGTTCTTTTCCAGAATCAGGAGGTTGCCTTTGTAGTGGCGAAAGATCGTTACGTTGCGGCGGACGCGATCGAATTGGTCGAAGTCGATTATGAGCCGCTGCCGGTTCTAGTCGACCCATTCAAGGCAATGGAACCAGATGCACCTCTGCTACGTGAAGATATCAAAGACAAAATGACCGGTGCGCACGGTGCGCGCAAACATCACAACCATATCTTCCGTTGGGAAATAGGCGATAAGGAAGGCACCGATGCGACCTTCGCCAAAGCCGAAGTCGTGTCAAAAGATATGTTTACCTATCATCGGGTGCATCCGTCGCCGCTGGAAACGTGTCAGTGCGTTGCGTCGATGGACAAGATCAAGGGTGAACTGACGTTGTGGGGCACATTCCAGGCGCCGCATGTCATCCGTACCGTGGTGTCGCTGATCTCGGGTTTGCCGGAGCATAAAATCCACGTCATTGCACCGGACATCGGGGGCGGCTTTGGCAACAAGGTGGGCGCTTATTCCGGCTACGTCTGCGCGGTGGTTGCCTCCATCGTGCTGGGCGTGCCCGTGAAGTGGGTCGAAGACCGAATGGAGAACCTCTCCACGACATCATTTGCGCGCGACTATCATATGACGACAGAACTCGCAGCCACCAAGGACGGCAAGATTCTTGCGATGCGCTGTCACGTCCTGGCTGATCACGGAGCGTTCGACGCCTGTGCCGATCCATCGAAATGGCCGGCGGGCTTCATGAACATCTGTACCGGCTCCTATGACATGCCGGTGGCACATCTGGCCGTGGATGGTGTCTATACCAACAAAGCGTCCGGCGGCGTAGCCTATCGTTGCTCGTTCCGAGTGACGGAAGCGGTTTATGCCATTGAGCGCGCGATCGAGACGCTGGCGCAGCGGCTCGAGATGGACTCAGCCGATCTACGCATCAAGAACTTTATCCAGCCGGAGCAGTTCCCTTATATGGCGCCGCTGGGCTGGGAGTACGACAGCGGAAATTATCCACTCGCGATGAAGAAAGCGATGGATACGGTCGGTTATCATCAGCTTCGTGCTGAACAGAAAGCCAAACAGGAAGCCTTCAAGCGCGGCGAGACACGCGAGATTATGGGCATCGGTATCTCGTTTTTCACCGAGATTGTCGGCGCCGGGCCGTCGAAGAATTGCGATATTCTCGGCGTGTCGATGTTTGACTCGGCGGAAATCCGTATCCATCCAACCGGTTCAGTGATTGCCCGCATGGGCACCAAGAGCCAGGGCCAGGGGCACGAGACGACCTACGCTCAGATCATCGCCACCGAACTCGGTATTCCCGCTGACGACATCATGATCGAAGAAGGCAATACCGACACTGCCCCTTATGGCCTTGGCACTTACGGCTCGCGCTCGACGCCGACGGCTGGTGCGGCAACCGCTGTGGCCGCGCGCAAAATCAAAGCCAAGGCGCAGATGATTGCGGCGCACATGCTCGAAGTGCATGAGGGCGATTTGGAATGGGACGTGGACCGCTTCCGGGTGAAAGGCCTTCCGGAAAAATTCAAGACCATGAAGGAACTCGCCTGGGCGTCCTACAATAGTCCGCCGCCCAATCTCGAGCCTGGGCTCGAGGCTGTGAACTATTACGACCCTCCGAATATGACTTATCCGTTCGGTGCCTATTTCTGCATCATGGATATCGATGTGGACACCGGCGTCGCCAAAACCCGGCGCTTCTATGCACTGGACGATTGCGGAACACGTATCAACCCGATGATCATCGAAGGGCAGGTGCATGGTGGTTTGACCGAGGCCTTCGCGGTCGCGATGGGGCAGGAGATCCGATACGACGAGCAAGGCAACGTGCTTGGAGCGTCGTTTATGGACTTCTTCCTGCCGACGGCCGTCGAAACGCCGAAGTGGGAGACCGACTACACAGTGACGCCGTCGCCACATCATCCGATCGGCGCCAAAGGCGTGGGTGAAAGTCCGCATGTCGGCGGTGTGCCGTGCTTCTCAAATGCGGTGAATGATGCTTACGCCTTTCTGAACGCCGGCCATATCCAAATGCCGCATGATGCCTGGCGGCTATGGAAGGTAGGCGAGCAACTTGGCCTGCACGTCTAACGTACGGAGATCGCATTTTCTAGCCGTGAATAGTAGGGAATCTGGAAATAGCTCATGCGTCATCATGCTGAACGAGACAAGGTCGCCGAGAGGCTGGCCTATGCGGGCTATATCCCCGATCGCGATCTTGCGACCGCTGTTTGGCTGATGGAAAGCCTGTCGCGCCCGTTGTTGCTGGAAGGCGAAGCGGGTGTAGGCAAGACCGAGGTCGCGCTGACACTGGCGCAAGCGAACGGAGCAAGGCTCATTCGCTTGCAATGCTATGAGGGGCTCGATCAAAACGCGGCATTATACGAGTGGAACTACCAACGGCAGTTGCTGGCGATCAAAACACGGGAAAGTCGTGCGGACGCGGTAGATGTTATCGAGGATCATATTTTCTCGGAGAAGTTTCTGCTTGAGCGGCCGCTGTTGGCTGCAATACGTCAACCCAAATCGGCAGTGCTGCTAATTGATGAGGTTGACCGCGCCGACGAGGAGTTTGAGGCCTTTTTACTCGAACTGTTGTCGGATTATCAGGTTTCGATTCCCGAACTTGGCACAATCCATGCCACAACGATTCCACAGGTGATCCTGACATCCAATGGCACGCGTGAGTTATCAGATGCGTTGCGCCGGCGTTGTCTCTATCACTATGTCGACTATCCGGATGTTGAACGCGAGGCGCGTATCATCACCACACGGATGCCGAATATCGACGTTGCGCTGGCGTTGCAGATTGCCAGGATGATCGAGGGAATCCGAAAAGAGGATTTGCGCAAGAGTCCCGGCGTCGCGGAAACCCTCGACTGGGCGGCAGCATTGGCGGGGCTTGGCGTTGAGGATCTGCGCGCTGAACCCGAAGCTGTCTTTGAAACGATGATGTGCTTGATCAAGACAGTCGAAGATAAATCGCGCGTGACTCGCGAGGTTTCTGATCGGCTGCTGGGCAAGGTGGCATGATATGGTGGCAACTGCGGCCATTCATGAATCCAGCGCTGCTTCGGCAGGGGCTCGCCGCAAGCTTGGCGACTTTGTCCGAGTACTCCGGGACAATGGTTTCATTGTGGGGCTCGCGGAGGCTGGCGATGCGCTTACCGTGCTGAGCAGGCCTGCCTCTTTGACGCCGTCGCGTCTGCGACCGGCGCTCCGCGCATTGTTCTGCAGTAACAAGTCTGATTGGGAAAAGTTCGACGAGATTTTCGATGCGTTCTGGCTGGGGCGCGGCATGAAATCCGCAACGCGCATTTCGGGCGTGCTGCAGAAAAGTCCGCCCGGTATGGAGAGTTCAAGGAGTGGCGATCGGCCAGGTAATCCTGATGGGGCGCCAGATCATGTACAGCGGCGTATAGGCTTGGATCACGGCACCGATGAAAATAGTCCCGGCCTGCGGGAAGGTGCATCGCGCGCGGACTCGCTGGCCAAGGCTGATTTTCGTCATCTCACAAACCCGGACGATCTTGCTGCAGCTCATGCGGTAGCTGCAAGACTCGCAAAGGCGATGCGGGTGCGCTTAACCCGTCGCGAACAATCGCGCCGTACTGGCCGGCGTATCGACCTCCGCCGCACGATTCACAAAAATATTGCCCATGGAGGGATGCCGCTGGAGTTGGTCTGGCGACAACGCAAGCATAAACCATTACGGCTGGTCGTGCTGCTCGACGCGTCCGGATCTATGAGCATGTATTCGGCAGTATTCCTCCGGTTCATGCACGGGATTCTTGATAATTTTCGTGAGGCCGAGGCCTTCGTCTTCCATACGCGCCTCATTCATATTTCGCCCGCTTTGCGTGAGCGCGATGCGACACGTTCTGTGGAGCGTATGTCGCTGTTGGCGCAAGGCGTCGGTGGTGGCACCCGGATCGGTGAATCGCTTGCCACGTTCAATCGGTGGCATGCGAAGCGTGCAATTCATTCGCGCACTTGTGTGATGATCGTGTCCGACGGCTACGATACCGGGCCTGCCGAGCAACTGGAGCGAGAGATGTCGGCGCTGCGCCGTCGCTGTCGCCGTATCGCCTGGCTCAATCCGATGATCGGCTGGCGCGGCTATGCGCCAGAGGCAGCGGGGATGAAGGCGGCCCTGCCTCATGTCGACTTGTTTGCGCCCGCTCACAACCTCGAGAGCTTGCAAGCCATTGAGCCTTATCTGGCGAGGATTTGAGCCATGACACCTACTCCTGACGTGCTCGATCTCGTCAACAATATGAAAGCCCGGGGTGAGCCGTTTGCCCTCGCAACGGTAGTGCGGACGGTATCACTCACCGCAGCCAAGGCAGGTGCAAAGGCTATTATTTTGAGCGACGGTACTATGACCGCCGGCTGGATCGGGGGCGGGTGTGCGCGGGCGAATGTGCTGAAGGCTGCGCGACAATCGCTTTCGGACGGCAAGCCGCGCCTGATTAGTGTACAGCCCAAGGACGTTCTTGAGGAACACGGTCTGACGGCAGGTGAGGCGCGAGAAGGTGTGCTCTATGCCAACAACATGTGCCCGAGCCATGGTACCATGGATATTTTTGTCGAGCCGATCTTGCCGCGTCCTCAGCTCTATATCTGTGGTGCATCGCCGGTTGCGGTGGCTATCGCGGCTATCGCACCGCGTATGGGATTTTTTGTGTCGGTATGCGCGCCCAAAGCAGATCACACGCTCTTTGGTGACACCGATAGGCTGATTGATGGTTATGAAATTCCCGCCGACAGCGGCACTAATCGTTATGTCGTTGTATCGACGCAGGGACGTGGCGATACTGCTGCGCTGAAATCCGCACTATCCACGCCATCCGTCTACGTGGCTTTCGTTGGCTCGCGTAAGAAAGCGTCGGTGTTGAGGGAAGAGCTTACCGTAGCAGGCATCGCGCCGTCGCTATTGGAAACATTGCACGCGCCTGCCGGCCTCGACCTCGGCGGTATCACGCCTGATGAAATCGCGCTCTCGATCGTAGCGGAGATGGTCGAGATACGTCGCCACGGGCAACGACAATCGGATAATCAGAAAGAAGGAACATCCTGATGGATATGAACGCATCGCAGCGCATCGAAGCCTCGCGCGAAAAAGTCTACGCCGCGCTCAACGATGTTGAGGTGCTTAGGCCGTGCATTCCAGGCTGCGAGTCCATCGAAAAGATCTCTGATAGCGAGATGACTGCCAAGGTCACGTTGCGCATTGGCCCAGTGAAAGCATCTTTTACCGGCAAGGTGACCCTATCGGATCTCGATCCGCCAAACGGTTACACGATTGCAGGGGAGGGTACAGGCGGCATGGCGGGATTTGCCAAGGGCGGTGCTACGGTGAAACTCGAAGCGGATGGGACTGCGACGATTCTTCACTATACTGTTAAAGCTGATGTCGGCGGCAAACTGGCGCAGCTTGGTGGCCGGCTAATCGATGCGACCGCGACAAAACTTGCAGGAGAGTTTTTTGAAAAATTCGGCAATATTGTTGGGCCTGTCGTAGTCCAAGATGAAGAAGAGCCGGTTAAGAAGAAAGGCTGGCTCAAGAAGATCACTGGCGCTCTCAGTGTCCTTGTCTTTAGCATTTTATTAGGCGCGCACTGGTGTTGTATTGGCGGCCATGCTCACGCTCAGAACGATCCGCTGATGTTAGCGATCTGCTCGTCGCGAGTTTGAAGTAGCCGCACGTGCCAACGGTGCTATGATTGTAGCGCCTCATGGGTCGGCGTTGGTACGTGAAGGTTTTGCGAGGCGATAGCCAAGCTTCAGCCACCGTATATTCTGATATGATGTCGGCATTCACATTCTTCAAATTAAAGCTGACCTGCAGCTGATCCTGGGACCGGATGGGCGATGATCTTCGCTATTCGATATACAGTAATATAGATAATGTTTGACCGCCCAGGGCATTGCAGTGTCAGAGCCCATTGCAGAACCGCGCTACAATTGAAGCGGATCGTCGGCGAGGCATAAGTTAGTTCATTGCAACGTTGCATCTCGCGTTGGTATGCCTAATCTCCTCTACTAAGAGCCATTCTAAAGAATGGTAGTCGTCCGCTCTGTTGAGAGCGGGGCGACTTCCCCCTGGAGAGGGAGCGCCATGGGACTAAAGCACGATTTATGGTTGGTTGCCCTGTCCTTGGTAATGGCTTTTCAAGCCAGTTATGTCGGATTGCATCTGGCACGTAAGACAGGCCTCGCGCGGGGAATCCGTCGTCGTGCCATTATTTCAATGTCGGCACTCTCTATCGCGTTGGCGATCTGGACGATGCACTTCATCGGAATACTGGCCGTCAAATTGCCGGTTCCTGTCGATTTCCTGGCTTTGCCGACCTTGGCGTCTTTTCTTGTTTGTGTGCTGGTCGTGGGCGGTGCGGTGTTGGCGATGGGGGCGGGCGTGGCAAAGCTCAACCGTATCGCACTGGCGGCGGTATTGATTGGGGGCCGGGATTGTCACCATGCACTATCTCGGCATGTGCGCACTGCACTCTAGCATCAACATGGCGCACGCACATTTGTTTGTGGCGGCGAGCATTGTGATCGGAATCGCAGCATCCGGCCTATCGTTGTGGTTGGCGTTTGTCGGGGCGACATGGCGTTCGACCGCTTTATCCGCCGCGGTGATGGCCCTTGCTATTTCGGCAATGCACTACACCGCTATGGCTGGGTTTGAGATCGTTTCGCTGTGCGAGCCTAGCAGTGTGATTGAAGTGCCCGCGCTGTCTCAGGGATTACTCGCAATTATTGTCGCAGTGACGGCGTTTGTAATCTCCGGAATTTTCCTGCTCACGCTAATGCCGGAGGGCGGTCTTATTGCGGTCGCACCCGTTGATTTATCCGCGTCTCAAGGTCGTATGGTTTTGCAAGTTGGAGAGCCGACAACAAACTTAAAAGAGTCTCCCGGAAATGCCTCGTTTTCGATTTTACATCGTGTCCTTCCTGTCGAGAAAAACGGTCAGCGCTGCACGATGCTGATCTCTCGGCTTTTTGCGGTACAGCCCCAAGCCCATTACACTTTATTATTTGACGGTGAAGCCACTTGGTTTTGTCCGCTGTCCCTTTCGCAGGTCGCCAAAGTCTTGGATTCGGCGAACTTCGCACAAGTCCACCGCAGCCATATCATTGACCTCGACCGTTTCAGGCTTGTGCGCGGAACAGGCAACGGCGGAATGTTCGAGGCAATAAGCAAGACCCCTTATAAAGTTCCGCTTAGCCGGGCTCGCCGCGCGTGGATAAAGCAGCAACTGCAGGTCAGATTCAGCCCCGCGCAACAATATTACGCCCCCTCGGGTTCAAAATAGGTCAGGCAAACTTCAGCAGTTCATGCGGGAAAATCGTAGTTCGTGTTCTTTCGCGTACAAACTCGTGATTTCTTCTGCGCGTTCATTCACGCCAGGTTGCTCTGATATCGTTTGAGCTTTTACATCCTAGGCAAATTGCTGCAAAGACAGCATCCTGGGAGGGTCGAAGTGATTCTTGGATCATTAGGCTACCACTATCGTTCATCGAATGGTCCAGTGACGATTCTGGCAGGTTTGGACGAGGACGCTCAGGTGCTTGCTGGCAGTTCCAGCATAATACCCGCGTTGAATCTACCGACAGCGGTCCTTGAGCATTCGGCCGACGCCGACGGGATGCTGGCATTATTCCCCGTCCTTCATCGAACGCCAAACTTCGATTGGTCGAAAGTTGTGACGATATATCCAGTGATGCGTGAAGCTGCGCTATGAAGACTCATGATGGCAATTGGGAAATTTTTGAGGACTACGTTCTCGACTTCGCTCTTGAGCAGATGCGCGCAGGTACGCGGATTGCGATCGTCACCCTTACTAGGATCGAGGGATCCTCGCCGCGGCCGTTAGGCGCGCAGATGGTGGTGTCGGAAACCGAGAAGTGGGTAGGTTATCTTTCCGGAGGATGTATTGAGCGGGCCGTTGTTGCTGAAGCGCTCGAAGCCATTAGAGAAGGCAAAAATCGGACAGTGCGCTATGGACGTGGTTCGAAATATTTCGACATTCAATTGCCTTGCGGAAGCGCCATTGAACTTGTGTTCGAAGTGGATAGACGATTAGTCGAGCTTTCGAATATAGATGAGTTGTTGCGCAGTCGCCGGCCCGCTTCGATGACGATCACAGTGTCCCACAACGATGGTGGCCATGATGAATTTGAACGATGCTACTATCTGCCACGCCGGCAATTGCTGATCGCCGGAGTCGGCCCCTCAGCTGTGCAACTTGCTCGTCTGGCGCGTGTGAGTGGGTTTGACGTTCAACTCTATTCGCCTGATAAACCGACGCTGCAAGCTGCAGAATTATATGATGTAAGGATCACTGGTGTCACCAGCCCGACCGTGCTTCCTCCTCTCTGTGCCGATTCACGAACCGCATTTGTGTCCATGTTCCACGATCACAACTGGGAACTTAGTTTTCTGCCGGAGATACTCAAAACAGAAGCTTTTTATATTGGTGCACTGGGTAGCCGCGCGACGCATCGCCAGCGGTTGGTGCAATTGAGCCGGCTTGGAATCGATGAGATGCAACTTAAGCGTATTCACGGGCCAGCTGGGCTTTATTTCGGAGGAAAAAGCGCGAGTGATGTTGCGCTTTCGATTCTTTCGGAGATTTCCCAGCTTGAGCAAGACGAACAGCAGAGAGCACTTCGTGCTTTCACCACTGATAATGTGCATCTCATCCAGGCGCTCGCTGGATCGCCTAGCGTAAATGGTGTTGTGTGAAGCACTCCTGCGTCGCAATTCGAACATGTTTGGCAGTCGTCTTACGGTTGTGGCTCCCGTCGCCTCCAATGCTCCGTGTTGACTGGGCTCATGCCTTCATGTCGGCATTAAGCTTCCCCCCAGATGCTTCACGCTGTTTTTTCAGCCGCTTGTTGGTGACTGAAGACTATGACCAAGCGTGAAGTCTGAGAAAATTGAAGCTACGAATATATTGATAGAGGGGACCGTGATGTCACGGGCAAAGCCGGCTAGCCGCGGCGCGCGATCAGAATGCCACCGATCACCGCCACGCCGCCAACGATCTGCAGGGCTGACAGATGTTCTTCAAACAGGCCCCAGGCGATAGCGGCTGCCACGAAGGGCTGGATGAGCATGGCGAGTGAGGAGATGGTCGGGGGGAGCCATGCAATCGCGAACGTCACGAGTCCCTGACCGCCGACCTGCACGATCCACGCGAGCGCGACCACCGTTGCCCAACCCGCGGGACTTGCGGGTACGAAAATTCCTTCGGCCAGCGCTAACGGCAGGGTGATCAAAGTGGCGGAGGCCGAACTCGCAAACATCACGACGGCGGAGGAAAACCGCTGGCGCGCATACCCGAGCGACATGAAGTAGCCAGCGTAAATGACTGCCGCACCGAGCGCGATGGCGTCTCCCGAGAGCGCTCCCTTGCCCTGAACCCACCCGCTGCTCACCAGGAGCACGACGCCCACGACAACCATGGCGGTTCCGCTCATGAACACGCGCTTGATAGGCCGTCTGAACAGCACCCAGCCGAAGAATGCCGTGAAGACTGGCGTGAGATTGACGAGCAGCGTCGCATTGGCGACCGACGTCTTGTAAAGCGCTTCGTGCCAGGCGACGAGTTCGATACCGAGGAAGATGCCCGGCACCGAGACTGTCAGCCATTCGCGTAATGTCAGGGGTGTTGCGGTAGCGTCCGTCTGGCCGCGCATGAGCGCGGCGAACAAGCCGAGCGGCAGCAATGCGAGTGATACGCGCCAAAAGGCCGTTGCGGAGGGGCCAACCTCGGACAGCCGCACGAGAATCGGCGCGCACCCAACCGAGATACCTCCGAGCAGCAACGCGGGGAATGCATAGGCCTGAAATGACCGATTTGATTTGACGACCTCAGACACGTCGCGATCCGCTCAATCTCTCAGTCGCTTATCAGTGATGGACCATTATCGGCAGGCACGGAGTCGCGAGAAAATTGAAGCTCCGAATATACTGATAGAGCGGGCTGTGGTGTCTCGGGCGGGGCGTCATGCAACGCTAAAGCCGCTTCTGCGGGGCTTTCGGCAGGTATTTCGCGCCTTCCGCAGCGAAGAAATCAAGCATCGCCTGTGCCGGTGGCAACAACGTCTTGTCATACCTCCGGACGACGAACCATTGCCTTATCACCGGCAGGCCGGCGATATCGAGCATCACCAGGCGTCCGTCCTCGATTTCTGTAGCAACGGTGTGCGCGGAGATAAACGCAATGCCGAGTCCGGCGGTCACCGCCTGCTTGATGGTTTCGTTGCTGCTCATCTCCATGCCGATGATCGGCTGAAATTTGTTTGCCTCGAATAACTGTTCCATCAGCAGCCGCGTACCGGATCCTTGCTCGCGAGTCAGAAATATCTCGTGTGACAGGTCTGCGATCGCCAGACCGAAATCCTGTTCGAGCCAGTGCCCTTTCGGCGCGATGATGATGTGAGGATTGTCGCCGATCAGATGGGTTTCGACCTGAATCTCCGCAGGCGTACGCCCCATGATGGCGATGTCGAGCTCGTAGCCGCGCAGCGCTTCGCGCAGTTCCTGGCGGTTGCCGATTTTTAGTGTGATCTCGACTTGCGGGTACAGCTTGGAGAAGCCCGCTATCACGAAGGGCACGAAATATTTCGCGGTGCTGACGGCGCCGATCGCGACGCGCCCGCCGGTGTGGCCCGCGATCATGTCGAGCGACGTCGTGCAGTTCGCGACCGCTGCTTCAATGCGCTCGAGGAGCCCAAGCACTTCCTGACCGGCGCCGGTCAAAATCATGCCGTCGCTGGTGCGTTGGAGGAGCGGCAATCCTGCAAGGTTCTGCAGGCTGCGAAGCTGAAGCGTGACCGCGGGTTGCGTGAGATGCAGGCGGTTGGCCGCGCCGGTGACGCTGCCGGTGGCAGCCACGGCACCCAGTGCGCGAAGTTGCCGGATGGTGACGTCTTGCAGCTTCGATATAAGCAAAACTTTTACCTCATAGAAAATAACTAAATTTTACTTATTTAAACTTCCCCGTCAATGTTCCCGCAACGCCAAACAAAACAAAAACCGCCGAAAAGGCGGACATCGACCGGGGACGACGAATGGCTCAAGGGCAGACGCTGCACCAACACCTGACCGGTTTTGCCGCCACGGATCCGGCTCACGGACCTGTCGCCGATGTCGTCGCCGCGTTCGCCATCGCTGCCACCGAGATTTCCGAACTGATCTCGGGCGGTTTGTTGTCCGGGATCACCGGCGAGGGGCAGACCCGCAACAGCGACGGCGATGTCCAGAAAGATCTCGACATCAAGGCCGACCAGATCATCCGCGCTGCGCTGGCCGGAACGTCCGTGGCCGCGCTTGCCTCCGAGGAGGCCGAGGAGATCGAGATTTGCGATCCAGCCGGCGCGGTCAGTGTCGCTTTCGATCCGCTGGATGGTTCGTCGAACATCAATACCAACATGTCCGTCGGCACGATCTTCTCGATCGTGCGAACGCCGTCGCATGCCCGCGCGGCGTTCACCCAGCCGGGATCGGCACAGTTGGCTGCTGGCTTTGTCGTCTATGGCCCGCAGACCAGTCTTGTCCTGACCCTGGGCGACGGCGTCGACGTGTTCACCCTCGATCGCAAGGCGAAGGTGTTTCAGAAAGTCAGGTCGCGAGTTCAGATTCCGGCGCAAACGCCCGAGTACGCGATCAATGCGTCGAACCGCCGATTCTGGGATCCGCTGATCGTCGCCTTCATCGAGGATTGTCTCGCCGGAAAAGACGGCGTGATGCAGGCCGATTTCAACATGCGCTGGATCGGATCGATGGTGGCGGAAGCCTACCGGATTCTCGTTCGGGGCGGCATTTTCCTTTACCCCGGCGATACCCGCGAAGGTTACGGCGAGGGCAGGCTGCGCCTGCTCTACGAAGCGCATCCGATCGCTTTCATCATGGAGCAGGCGGGAGGCGGCGCGACGACCGGACGCCAGCGCATTCTCGACATTACTGCGAATACGCCGCACCAGCGCGTGCCGCTGATCATGGGTTCGATCGACAGCGTGCGGCGCATCGAGCGCATGCACGGGTCGCCGGACATCAAATTCGAGCGCAATCCGCCGCTTTTCGCCACCCGCGGCCTATTCCGCATTTGATCTGAGAGGGACGAGTTCATGTCAAGGAAGCATCCCATCATCTCGATCACCGGTTCGTCTGGCGCGGGCACCACATCGGTGAAGCGGACGTTCGAACAGATCTTTCGCCGCGAGAACGTGACCGCGGCCTATATCGAGGGCGACGCGTTTCATCGTTACAATCGCGCCGAGATGCGCGAACGCATGGCGACGGAAGCCGAACGCGGCAACAAGCATTTCAGCCACTTCAGCGCCGAGACGAATCTGTTCGAAGAGCTGGAGCAGGTTTTCAAGACCTACGGCGAGACCGGAACGGGCACGACACGTTATTATGTGCATGACGCGGACGAGGCTGCGCTGCATGGCGCCGCACCGGGGACGTTTACCGACTGGCAGCAACTGCCGGAAAGCTCCGATCTGCTGTTCTACGAGGGTCTGCATGGCGCGGTCGTCACCGACAAGGTGAATGTCGCCCAGCATGCCGACCTCAAGATCGGCGTCGTTCCGGTCATCAACCTCGAATGGATCCAGAAGCTGCACCGCGACCGCAGCGCGCGCGGATATTCCACCGAAGCGGTGACGGACACCATCCTGCGCCGCATGCCGGACTACGTGAATTACATCTGTCCGCAATTCGCCGAGACCGACATCAACTTCCAGCGCATCCCGACGGTCGATACCTCGAACCCGTTCATCGCGCGCTGGATTCCGACTCCGGACGAATCGATGGTGGTGATCCGCCTGAAAAATCCGCGCGGCATCGATTTTCCCTATCTGCTGTCGATGATTCCGAACAGCTTCATGTCGCGTGCGAATTCGATCGTCATCCACGGCGCGAAGCTCGACCTCGCGATGCAACTGATCCTCACCCCGCTGATCCTGCAACTGATTGACCGCAAGAGGCGCGCATGACGGCTGATGCCAAGATGTCCGGAGACATCATCACTCTCACACGGCGTGGCAAGAACGCGAACGCCAAGCTGACGCATAGAGAAATGGCGAACGCCATCCGCTTTCTGGCCATCGATGCGGTGGAGAAAGCCAACTCCGGCCACCCCGGCATGCCGATGGGCATGGCCGATGTTGCAACGGTGTTGTTCTCGAAATTTCTCAAGTTCGATCCGCTGGCGCCAAGCTGGCTGAACCGCGACCGCTTCGTGCTGTCGGCGGGCCACGGCTCGATGCTGCTCTACGCGCTGCTTCATCTGACCGGCTATCGGGAGATGACGATCGACGAGATCAAGTCTTTCCGCCAGTGGGGCTCGAAGACGCCGGGTCATCCCGAGTACGGCCACACCCAGGGCGTGGAGACCACGACCGGTCCGCTCGGGCAGGGCATCGCGACGGCGGTCGGCATGGCTCTTTCGGAGCGCATGACCAACGCGCGGCTCGGCAACGATCTGTTCGAGCATTACACCTACGTGATTTGCGGCGACGGCTGTCTGATGGAAGGCGTCAGTCAGGAAGCGATCTCGCTTGCCGGGCACCTCAAGCTCGGGCGCCTGATCGTGCTGTTCGACGACAACGGAATCTCGATCGACGGATCGACCTCGCTGTCGTGCTCCGACGATCCGCTGGCGCGGGCGGCAGCCTCCGGCTGGTCGGTACGCCGCGTGGACGGTCACGATCCTAAAGCCGTTGAAAAGGCGATCGCCGAAGAGCGCGAAACCGACCGTCCGTCGCTGATCGCTTGCAAAACGCGGATCGGATACGGCTCGCCGGGCCGGGAAGGATCGGAGAAAGCGCATGGCGCTCCGCTCGGGGCCGAAGAGATCGTTTCGACCCGCGCGGCTTTGGACTGGCCGCATGCGCCGTTCGAAATTCCGCGCGATGTACTTGCGGCCTGGCGCACGGTGGGCGAGCACGGGCAGACCGAGCACAGCAAATGGGTGGATCGTCTTGCCCAGCTCGATCGGGAGGAGCGCGAGCATATCAACAGCGTGCTGAGCGGCAAGCTGTCGTCCCAGTATGACGCCGCGATGCGCAAGCTCTGCGCCGGTTTTGCGACCGAGCAGCCGAAGATCGCGACGCGTCAGGCGTCGCAACAGGTGATCGAGATGCTGGCCTCGGTGCTGCCTAATCTCGCGGGCGGCTCCGCCGACCTGACGCACTCGAATCTCACCCACGCTAAAAGTCAGAAGCCCATCAAGCCCGGCGATTACGCAGGCAATTACATCCACTACGGCATCCGCGAGCACGGCATGGCGGCGGCGATGAACGGCATCGCGCTTCATGGCGGGTTCATCCCCTATGGTGGGACGTTCCTGACCTTCGCCGATTACAGCCGGCCGGCGATCCGCATGGCGGCGCTGATGGGACTGCGCGTCATTCACGTCATGACGCACGACTCCATCGGCCTCGGTGAAGACGGGCCGACGCATCAACCGGTCGAGCATCTGGCATCGCTGCGCGCGATCCCGAACCTGCTGGTGTTTCGTCCCGCCGATGCGGTCGAGACCGCGGAAGCCTGGGATTGCGCGTTGCGCGCCGAGAGCCGGCCTTCGATCCTGTGTCTGTCGCGCCAGGCGTTGCCGACATTCCGCAGCGGCAGCAGCGCCATCAACAAGGTGGCGCAAGGCGCCTATCTCGTGCTCGATCCGCAGGATCGGTGCGACGTGACCCTGATCGCGACCGGCTCCGAAGTCGCGATCGCGCTCGATGCGGCGCGCCTGCTGGAGAAAGACGACATTCGCGCCGCCGTTGTGTCGGCGCCGTGCCTGGAGCTCTTCGCCGAGCAGCCTGAGGAGTATCGCCGAGCGGTACTCGGACAGCGGCCGCGCGTCGCGATCGAGGCCGCGATTGAAGGCGCATGGGCGCGTCTGATCGGGGACGATGGCGAGTTTGTCGGGATGACCGGTTTCGGCGCTTCCGCTCCGGCGAATGTGTTGTACCGCGAATTCGGCATCACGCCGGAAGGCGTCGTGCTTGCGGCCAAGCGTTCCATCGCCCGTTCATCGAGCAAGGGAGTCTAGAGTGTCAGTGAAAGTCGCCATCAATGGTTTTGGGCGGATCGGCCGCAATGTGCTTCGCGCGATTGTCGAATCCGGCCGTGACGACATCGAAGTCGTTGCCATCAACGATCTCGGTTCGGTTCAGGCCAACGCGCATCTGCTGCGCTACGACTCCATCCATGGCCGTTTCCCGCATGAAGTGAAGATTTCCGGCGACACCATCGATGTCGGCCGTGGTCCGATCCGCGTGACGGCGGAAAAAGACCCGGCGGCGCTGCCGCATGCCGCGATGGGCGTCGATGTCGCGCTCGAATGCACGGGGATCTTCACCACGCGCGAGAAGGCCGCGGCGCATCTGAAGGCAGGTGCCAGGCGCGTGATCGTCTCGGCTCCGGCCGATGGCGCCGACATGACCGTTGTCTACGGCGTCAATCATCAGAAGCTCAACAAGGATCACGTGGTGATCTCCAACGCATCCTGCACCACCAACTGCCTGGCGCCGGTTGCCAAGGTTCTGAACGACGCGGTCGGAATCGAGCGCGGCTTCATGACGACGATCCATTCGTATACGGGCGATCAGCCGACACTCGACACCATGCACAAGGACCTCTATCGCGCGCGCGCGGCGTCGATGTCGATGATCCCGACATCGACCGGGGCGGCGAAGGCGGTCGGTCTCGTCCTGCCTGAGCTCAATGGAAAGCTCGATGGCGTCGCCATCCGCGTGCCGACCCCGAATGTGTCGGTCGTCGATTTTAAATTCATCGCCAAGAAGAATACGTCGGTTGAGGAAATCAATGAAGCGATCAGTAAGGCGTCCGGCGGGGCGTTGAAGGGAATTCTCGGCGCTACGCACGAACAAAACGTGTCGAGCGATTTCAACCACGATCCGCATTCCTCGATCTTCCATATGGATCAGACCAAGGTGATCGACGGAAATTTCGTTCGCATCCTTACCTGGTACGACAATGAGTGGGGCTTCTCGAGCCGTATGAGCGATACGGCGGTGGCGCTGGGGAGGGTGATGTGAGCGGAGCATTGCGTGTCCTCGACGACGTCGAAGTTGCTGGCAAGCGAGTCATCGTGCGTGCCGACCTCAACGTTCCGATGCGGAACGGCGAGGTGGCGGATGACATGCGGGTCAGACACGCAGCGGCTACGCTTTCCGAGCTGGCGAACAGAAATGCAATCGTGATCGTGCTGTCTCATTTCGAGCGGCCGCGCGGCAAGGTGGTGCCGGACTATTCGCTCGCGCCGCTGCGGCCCGCGCTCGAAAAATCCCTGAAGCGCAGTGTTCGTTTCGTCGAGACGGATTGGCGGAATGGTGCGCCCAGGGCAGAGGTGGCGAAGGCTATTCCCGGCGATATTCTGCTGATGGAAAACACCCGTTTTCATCCGGGCGAGGAAGAGAACGATCCCGAATTCTCCCGAACGCTGGCGGACCTCGGCGATATTTTCGTCAACGACGCGTTCTCGGTGTCGCACCGCGCCCATGCCTCGACTGAAGGAGTCGCGCGATTGCTGCCGTCTTTCGCCGGACGCGGCATGGAAGCGGAACTGACTGCGCTCGACCGCGCGCTCGGCAAGCCGATGCGTTCCGTGGGCGCCGTCGTCGGCGGCGCGAAAGTATCGACGAAGATCACGGTGCTGGAAAACCTCGTCACGCGCGTCGATGAGCTGATCATCGGCGGCGGCATGGCCAATACATTTCTGTACGCGAAGGGGATCAATGTCGGCCGGTCCCTGTGCGAACCGGATTTCAAGGAGACGGTGGAGCGTATCCTGCAGCGTGCGGCGGATCATCATTGCAATATCGTGCTGCCGCGTGACGTTGTTATTGCGAAGGAGTTCGCGCCGAATGCGCCTCATGAGGTTGTCGATGTCCATGCTGTTCCCGCAGACTCGATGATCCTCGATGTCGGGCCGGAATCCGTGGCCGACATCATGGAGCAGTTCGGGGATCTAAAAACGCTGCTGTGGAATGGCCCTGTCGGGGCTTTTGAAACCGAGCCATTCGGTCGTGGCACGTTCGCATTGGCCAGGTGTGCGGCGCGGCTGACCAAGGCCGGCAAGCTCGTCACCGTGGCCGGCGGCGGTGACACGGTCGCGGCACTCTCGGCTGCGGGCATCCAGGACGATTTCAGTTACGTGTCGACAGCAGGCGGAGCGTTTCTCGAATGGCTCGAGGGACGAGGGCTTCCGGGCGTCGATGTTCTCAAGATTTCTCACGCGTGAGGTAAAAAGTTCATGGCACGTATCACTCTTCGACAACTTCTCGATCACGCCGCCGAACAGGGTTACGGCGTTCCTGCCTTCAATATCAACAATATGGAGCAGGGGCTTGCCATCATGGAGGCGGCGGCGAAGGTCGATGCTCCTGTGATCATGCAAGCCTCGCGCGGTGCGCGCTCCTACGCCAACGACATTATGCTGTCGAAGATGATCGATGCGCTGGAGGAGATGTATCCAGGTATCCCGCTGTGCATGCATCAGGATCATGGCAACGAGGAAGCGACCTGCGCCACCGCCATCAAGCATGGTTTCACCTCGGTGATGATGGATGGATCGCTGGAAGCCGACGGAAAGACCGTGGCGAGCTACCGTTATAATGCCGACATCACGCGCCGGGTCGTCGATATGGCGCATTGGATCGGCGCTTCTGTCGAAGGCGAGCTCGGTGTGCTCGGATCGCTGGAGCATGGCGGCGGCGAGCAGGAAGACGGGCACGGCGTCGAGGGCACTCTCAGCCACGACCAGTTGCTCACCGACCCGGATCAGGCCGTCGATTTCGTGCGCGAGACCAAGGTCGATGCGCTGGCGATCGCGATGGGAACGTCGCACGGCGCCTACAAATTCTCCCGCAAGCCGGACGGCGACATCCTTGCGATGAATGTCGTCGAGGAAATCCACCGCAGGCTGCCGAACACGCATCTCGTGATGCACGGCTCGTCGTCCGTGCCGCAACCGCTGCAGGACATGTTCAATTCTTTCGGCGGCGAGATGCCTCAGACCTGGGGCGTTCCGGTCGAGGAGATCGTGCGCGGCATCAAACACGGCGTGCGCAAGGTGAATATCGACACCGATTGCCGTCTCGCAATGGCCGCGGTGTTTCGCAAGGTCGCCACGCAGACCAAGAGCGAATTCGACCCGCGCAAGTTCTTGAAGCCTGCGATGGACGCGATGCGCGATTTGTGCCGTGAGCGTTTCGAACAGTTCGGAACGGCAGGCCAGGCATCGAAGATCAAAGTCATTCCGCTGGCTGAAATGGCCAAACGATACCGCGCGGGCACGTTGGATCCGCGAATTGGAGATATGGCGAGCGCCGCCGAGTGAAGCCTGGAGGTTAAGAACCGGTGTGGCGCACCGGTCCGCAGACATAAAGGAGAACGATATGAACGATCAATCGATGACCATCCGCGGCAAGGACCGCTACAAGTCCGGCGTCATGGCCTACAAGAAAATGGGCTATTGGGAGCCTGACTACGTTCCCAAGGACACCGACGTGATCGCGCTGTTCCGCGTGACTCCGCAGGACGGTGTTGATCCGATCGAGGCGGCTGCCGCGGTGGCGGGCGAATCCTCGACCGCGACTTGGACCGTGGTCTGGACCGACCGTCTGACGGCGGCGGAGAAATATCGCGCGAAGTGTTATCGCGTCGATCCGGTGCCGAATTCGCCGGGCCAGTACTTTGCCTACATCGCCTACGATCTCGATCTGTTCGAGCCCGGCTCGATCTCAAATCTGACCGCGTCGATCATCGGCAACGTGTTCGGTTTCAAGCCGCTGAAGGGCTTGCGTCTTGAGGATATGCGTTTGCCGGTCGCCTACGTGAAGACCTTCCAGGGTCCAGCGACCGGCATCGTAGTCGAGCGCGAGCGTCTCGACAAATTCGGCCGGCCGTTGCTTGGCGCCACGGTGAAGCCGAAGCTTGGTCTCTCGGGCCGCAATTACGGCCGCGTGGTCTATGAGGCGCTCAAGGGCGGTCTCGACTTCACCAAGGACGACGAGAACATCAACTCGCAGCCCTTCATGCACTGGCGTGAGCGTTTCCTCTATTGCATGGAAGCGGTGAACCGCGCGCAAGCGGCATCCGGCGAAGTGAAGGGAACGTATCTCAACGTCACCGCGGCGACGATGGAGGACATGTACGAGCGTGCCGAGTTCGCCAAGGAACTCGGATCCTGTATCGTCATGATCGATCTTGTGATCGGCTATACCGCCATTCAGTCGATGGCGAAGTGGGCGCGCAAGAACGACATGATCCTGCATCTGCATCGCGCGGGTCACTCGACATACACCCGCCAGAAGAACCATGGCGTGTCGTTCCGCGTCATTGCCAAGTGGATGCGTCTTGCCGGTGTCGATCACATCCATGCCGGCACCGTGGTCGGCAAGCTCGAAGGCGATCCGAACACCACGCGCGGCTACTACGATATCTGCCGCGAGGAGTTCAACCCGACGAAGCTCGAACATGGCATCTTCTTCGACCAGAACTGGGCCAGCCTCAACAAGATGATGCCGGTGGCATCCGGCGGCATCCATGCCGGTCAGATGCATCAGCTTCTCGACTTGCTCGGCGAGGATGTGGTGTTGCAGTTCGGCGGCGGGACCATCGGCCATCCGATGGGCATCCAGGCCGGTGCGATCGCCAACCGCGTCGCGCTCGAGGCCATGATCCTGGCCCGCAACGAAGGACGTGACTACGTTGCCGAAGGTCCGGAAATTCTGGCCAAGGCGGCTGCGACCTGTACGCCGCTGAAGTCGGCGCTCGAGGTCTGGAAGGACGTGACCTTCAACTACGAATCCACCGATGCGCCGGACTTCGTTCCGACCGCGATCGCCGCTGTTTAAGATCGAGAGGTTTATCATGCGAATTACACAAGGTTGCTTTTCCTTCCTCCCCGATCTGACCGACGAACAGATCAAGAAGCAGATCCAGTATTGCCTCGGCAAGGATTGGGCCGTGAACATCGAATTCACGGACGATCCGCACCCGCGCAACACGTATTGGGAGATGTGGGGCCTGCCGATGTTCGATCTGCGCGATGCCGCAGGCATCATGATGGAGCTGAAGGAGTGCCGGAAGGTCTATGGAGACCGCTACATCCGGATCAATGCCTTCGACTCCAGCCATGGTTGGGAATCGGTGCGCATTTCGTTCATCGTGAACCGCCCGAAGAACGAGCCCGGCTTCCGTCTGGCACGTCAGGAGGTCGGTGGCCGTAACATGCGTTACACCACGACGTCCTATGCGGCCGATCGCCCTGAAGGTCAGCGCTACAACGGAGCATGAGCTTGTTGTCCACAGTTGAAAACACTGAGGGTAAGCCCGTCGCCGACATCGACCTTCGCAAGGAATTCAGCGAGGTCGGTATCGGTGAGGTGCTCGAACAGCTCGATCGGGAGTTGATCGGCCTTGCGCCGGTGAAGACGCGAATCCGTGAGATTGCGGCTCTTCTCCTGATCGAGCGCATTCGTCAGCGTATGGGGCTGTCGGCGGAAACGCCGACGCTTCATATGTCGTTCACCGGAAATCCGGGCACCGGAAAGACCACGGTGGCGCTGCGGATGGCGAACATTCTGCACAAGCTCGGCTTCGTGCGGCGCGGCCATGTGGTGTCGGTGACGCGCGATGAACTGGTCGGTCAATATATCGGCCATACCGCGCCGAAGACCAAGGAAATTCTGAAGAAGGCGATGGGCGGCGTGCTGTTCATCGACGAGGCGTATTATCTCTATCGTCCGGACAACGAACGCGACTACGGACAGGAAGCGATCGAAATCCTGTTGCAGGTCATGGAATCCCAGCGGGACGATCTCGTGGTCATTCTGGCCGGTTATGGCGACCGGATGGACAAGTTCTTCGCCAGTAATCCAGGCTTTCGTTCGCGCGTTGCCCATCACATCGATTTTCCCGATTATGGGGACAGCGAGTTGATGTGGATCGCCGAATTGATGTTGAAGGAACAGAACTATCATTTCACGGCGGAGGCGCGGGACGCGTTCGCTCGCTATATTGAGATACGCAAGACACAGCCGTTATTTTCGAACGCGCGCTCGATCCGTAATGCGCTCGATCGGATTCGTTTGCGTCAGGCAAATCGCCTCGTCGCCGACCTCGATCGGACCGTGACGGCGGATGACATTCAGGCGATCGATGCGTCAGATATCCTGGCGAGCCGGGTCTTCGATAAACCGTCAACTCCTGAAGGAAAGTCCTGAATCGATGCCACAGCCTCTTGTGATCGCTCCGTCGATTCTATCGGCCGATTTCTCCCGGCTCGGTGAGGAGGTGGAAGCCATCGATGCCGCGGGTGCGGACTGGATTCATTGCGATGTCATGGACGGGCACTTCGTGCCCAACATCAGCTTCGGGCCTGATGTCATTAAAGCGATCCGGCCGCGCACCAAAAAAGTGTTTGACGTCCATCTCATGATCGCGCCGGTCGATCCGTATCTTGAAGCCTTCGCCAAGGCGGGTGCCGATGTGATCACGGTACACGCCGAGGCGGGACCGCATCTGGATCGGTCGCTGCAGGCGATCCGCAATCTGGGCAAGAAAGCGGGCGCAACGATTTGTCCGGCGACGCCCGAAAATGTTCTGGCCAATGTTCTCGACCGGCTCGACCTGATTCTGGTGATGAGCGTGAATCCCGGATTCGGAGGGCAGCAGTTCATTTCCTCGCAGCTCGACAAGATCCGGCGCATCCGTGCGATGATCGGCGAGCGGCCGATTCGGCTTGAAGTTGATGGCGGGGTAAATGTAGAAACTGCGGCGCAGGTTGCGGCTGCCGGCGCGGATACCGTGGTCGCAGGTGCTGCTGTCTTCAAAGGCGGGACACAATCTGCCTATGCAACGAATATCGCCGCCATTCGCGCGGCCGCCGGGACGGCGAGGTGATGGTGATGTCTGCTTCTCATATGTCAACGCCAAGAGGGGCCTCCTGGCCAGCGGCGGTAGTGTTCGATCTCGACGGTACGCTGGTTGATAGCGCCGGCGATATTACGACATCGCTCAATGAGCTTCTCGTGGCTCGGAAGCTCGCGCCGTTCCCCGAGGAGACGGTGCGTGATTTTGTCGGCGATGGCAGCAAGGCGCTTGTGCAGCGCGCTTTCCAAACGCGCGGCGTCATGCTCGGTGCCGACGAACTGCAAACGGCCGTTGCGACCTATGACGAGATCTATGGAATGCACCTCGTCGATCGAACCTACGTCTATGCCGGCGCCATGGATGTGATGGCCGATCTGAAATCGCGCGGCATCCGGATGGCGATCTGCACCAACAAATTCCAGGACAAGGCGGAGCGTGTCGCGGCGCACTTTGGCCTGGATAAATACGCCGAGGTGGTTGTCGGCGGCATCCCCGGGCGGCCGGGCAAGCCCTCGCCGATCATGCTGCTGGAAACGCTGGAAGCTCTGGAAATTCCGCGTGAGGATGCGGTTCTGGTCGGCGACAGCACGTTCGATGTGCAATGCGCGCGCGCGGCGGGAGTTGCAGTCATCGGAGTGACGTTTGGCTATTCGCAGACGCCGATGCGCAAACTCGCGCCCGATGCGGTGATCGATTCTTACGCAGAATTCGCGAAAGCATGCGACAGCCTGCGGACCAAGGCTGCATGAACGGATTCAAGGCGCTGATTTTCGACGTTGATGGCACGCTGGCCGAAACCGAGGAAGTTCACCGTTGCGCCTTCAATGAATCGTTCGCTCATTTCGGGCTGGATTGGCATTGGAGCGCCGAGCTTTATGCCGAACTGCTTCTTGTGACGGGCGGCAAGGAACGGATGCGCCATTTCGCGACGATGCGGCAGCCGAAGACGGAAATTTCCGATGAGCGTCTCGCGCAGTTGCATCGATACAAGACGATACGCTTCGGCGAACTGATCGCGGCGGGTGCTTGTGCATTGCGCCCCGGCGTAGTTGACATGTTAGATGCGGCCGTTACGCAGAAACAACGTCTCGCAATAGCCACGACGACCTCCCGCGATAATGTCGATGCGCTGCTGCTGGCCACGCTGGGTCAGCGTGGCCTCGATCTGTTCGATCCGATTGTGGCGGGTGAAGATGTCGCCGACAAGAAGCCTGCGCCGGACGTTTATGTGAAGGCGCTTGCACTTCTGGGGCTGCCGGCTCGCGAATGCCTCGCGATCGAAGACTCCCGAAACGGGCTGGTCGCCGCATCATCCGCCGGAATTCCCGTGCTGGTGACACGCAGCGCCTATTTCAAACACGAGACGTTCGACGGCGCCTATGCTGTGGTCGATAGTCTTGCGGATCTGGCAAAACAGAAAATCCAGGTCTGATTTTCGATATTAGCGCCTGGGTAAGTTTGATCGATCTCGCGCGTGCTACGGATCATCGTCGGGAGCATCCCCGCTGATCAGAGACAGTTTCACCGGCTCCTCGATTTCGTAACGCAGCAGCTTGGCGCGCAGGCCGACGCGCGACAGGCCGAGTTCTTCCGCCGCGCGCGATTTGTTGCCCCGGTTGCGGATCAATGTCTCGCGGATGATGCGAGCTTCCATCCGTTCGACGCGGTCGCGCAAAAGTCCACCTTCGCCGATGAAGCGATCGATCAGCGGTTCCGGCGGAGATTGAGCTCCGTCGGCACGCAGGATGTGAGGCTCGATCAGGTCGGCGCTCAATATCCGGCCTTCCGCAAGGATGACCATTCGCGTGATCTGGTTTTCAAGCTCGCGGACGTTGCCTGGCCAGGGATAGGCGCAAAGCCGGTCGAGCGCTTCGTCCGTGAATCCGGAAATCTTGATGTCGTGCCGCGCGGTCACGCGCTCCAGCAGGGAATTCGCGAGCGAGGGTACGTCGCAAATCCGTTCGCGAAGCGGAGGAATGGAAATCGGAGAGATGGCAAGGCGATAGTAGAGGTCTTCGCGGAATTTTCCGGCCGCCGCCTCGCGCGCGATGTCGCGATTGGTGGCCGCGATGACGCGGACATCGACCCGCAGCGTGCTGTTGCTGCCGACAGGACGGATTTCGCCTTCTTGCAGGAAACGCAGCAACTTGACCTGAAAAGCCTGGGGAATGTCACCGATTTCATCGAGGAATACGGTGCCTTCATGGGCCTGCTCGAGCAGGCCGATACGATGCGCATGTGCGCCGGTGAAAGCCCCCTTGCGATGACCGAACAATTCGCTTTCGAGAAGCTCGGAAGGAATCGCGCCGCAATTGACGGCGTGGAATGGTTTGTCGGATCGCAGGCTGCAATAATGGATCGCGCGGGCGATCAATTCCTTGCCGGTGCCGGTTTCGCCGAGAATCAGCGCGGGCACGTCGAAACCGGCGATGCGCGCCGCCATATCGCAAGCCGCATTCAAGGGCGAGACAGGGCTGCGAACGATGTTGTCGAAATTGAATCCTTCGCGAAGCTGACGGCGCTGTTCATCGAGACGGTTCTGCACCGATGGGCCAAGCAGCTTGAGTTCGACCGAAAGACGATCGTGTTCACGCTGAAGTTTGTAGAGTTGAGTGCCGTTTTTGAGCACCAGCAGCAGCTCTTCCGGATGCCAGGGCTTTGAAATGAAGTGATAGATCCCCGCCTTGTTGACGAGATCGATGATGTCGTTGGGATCGGTGTATCCCGTAATGATGACTCGCAGCACCTCCGGCCAGCGCCGGCGCACCTCGCTGAGAACCTCGAGGCCGGACATTCCCTGCATGCGCTGATCGCACAGGACGAGCTGGATCCATTGATTCTCGAGAATGGAGAGAGCTTCCGCGCCGCTGGTGGCGGTGAAGACCTCGAAATCGTCCTCAAGCGTTCGCTTGATCGCTTCGACGGAAAGATGTTCGTCGTCGACAACGAGAATGGCGGGAAGCGGAGTATCGGCCATCGTCAGCGTGGCTCCGGCGTTGCGGTCGTGTCGGATGCGGCACGGTGTGATTCCGCGAGAGCGTTGGCGCGGGGCCGCGGGGATTCGCGCCGGGCGGCTATCCAGTCAAGCCATTGCTCCATGCCATCTCCGGTTCGCGCGGAAAGACGCAGAATGTCGATATTCGGATTGACGCGCCGGGCATTGGTTTCGCAGCGTTCGATGTCGAAATCGACATGCGGAGCGAGATCGATCTTGTTGAGCACCATCAGCGAGGCGGCTGCGAACATGTGCGGATATTTCAGCGGTTTGTCCTCGCCCTCGGTGACCGACAGCACGACGACCTTGCTGTCTTCGCCGAGATCGAATCCGGCGGGGCAAACAAGATTTCCGACATTCTCGATGAAGACGACGCCGCGATCCCGTAATTGCAGGCGGTCAAGCGCATCGCCGATCATGGCGGCGTCGAGATGGCATCCCTTCCCGGTATTGATCTGAATCGCCCGGACGCCGGTTTCGCGAATGCGGGCTGCATCGTTGTCGGTTTCCTGATCGCCCTCGATCACCGATATATTGTCACCTGCCATTTTCCGCAACGTTTCGACCAACAGCGTGGTCTTGCCGGAGCCTGGGCTGGAAACAAGATTGAGTGCGAGAATGCCTTTTTCCGCCAGTCGCTGACGGTTCAAGCGGGCAAGCTTGTTGTTTCTGGCAAGAATGTCAGTCTCGATCGGTACAACCCGCTTCGGCGGCGAGCCGGCGGTCTGCGTTCCTGCATCTGTCCTGGCGCGAGCCGTATGCATCAGATCACCTCCAGATCCTTGATACGAAGCTCCTCGCCACCGGTGACACGGAGGCGGCCACCTTCGCAGTGCGGGCACGATGCAGCCTGGTGGTCGATTTCGATGCTCTCATTGCAATCGAAGCACCATGCGCGGCCGGGCAGGCCGATGATGTCGAGCGCTGCGCCCTCGGCGACGGTGCCGCGCGCGGTGACATCGAATCCGAACAGCAGGGCTTGCGGCTCGACACCTGCAAAGCACCCAATTTCGAGACGCACCCGCGTGACGCGCGTGAACTGGCTGCGGCTGGCTTCGTCCGCTATCAGTCCGACCAGGCTCTGGCAAATCGACATTTCATGCATCGTACTTTGTCCGGGTTTGCCAGATCACCGGCAGGCAGGGATCGGCGCAGGTCAACGCGATCCTGATACGGTCGCTGCGCCCGGCGGATGGTCCGGTCGCTGCCGATTGGAGCAGGTTCTGGAGAAATGCGCTATCTCCGATCATGCTATCTGTTGGCGTCTCGATACGGTAGTCCTCGATGGCGCCGTTCCGCAGCCGCGCATAATGGAGCAGCCGCCCGCGGGCCGCTTCGGCCCAGCCCCCGCTGGTGTCGGTCCGCCCGTAGCGGATACCAGCGTCGCCCGAGGTAATGTCGATGATGAGCGTGGCGGCTTCCACCACGCGGGCCGCCATCCGGGCGAAAAGGGTGATGCCCTCGTTGTCCACGATGCGAGACAGCGCCGGATGCTGGATGACACGGCCGATGAACGTAGGATCAAATTCCGCCGCTGTCCGCCCCGACGATTTGGGCCACTTCTCCACCTGCTTAAGATATTTCGCGGGCCGACTCTGGCTGTTTTTCAACCAGCCATCGAAATCGTCCAGGACATCCGTGGCGCGAGTCGAAAACAGCGTATGCTCGAGATCGCGAAGGTGGCTGTCGCATAGTCCGGCAAGGCCGGACAAGTCGTCGTTGCATGGAACATCATGAAGCGCCAGCGGCCAGTCGCGCAGCATCACCAAAGCGTGCTCGCGCAGCGTTTCGTATGCGATCACTGTGTGGGTGCCGGTTGTCGGCAGGATTCCCATCGCCATTGCGGCTGCCGCACCTTGGGCCGCGGGACAGAGATTAAAGATAAGCGGCATCAGCCGGAGCGCATCGTCACAACGCCGTCCGACGAGCAAGTGCGTCGGAAACAGAGTGCCGCGAACGGAAACGGAGAATCTTGTTTCGCCGCGAATCTGCTGGATGCCTATCGTCAGGACCTGTGTCACGGGATGACGGGATCCTTGGGTGAATCTGCAAGGCCTGCACTGATCAACGCGCGGCGGCTCGGATTCGCGGGGATGTGAGCGGTTGCCGTCTCGTCTGAAGAGGCGGCCCGTGCAGCCTCACGCTCCGCCGCGCTTGCAAGTTCGGCCTGCCGCATCGCGCTGATGTCGGCGGTGCGGTCGGTGTCTTCGTCAAGGTTGCCCTCGTCGAACAATCCTGCGATCGCCGCACGGGCAACGTCGGTGGCCTGGAGCTGGCTGGCGAATTCCGCCATCGAGGAAAACAGCGAGCAGGCGAAATAACCGCCCGCCGGCGGGCGGTTATTGAAGATGAATTCATAGCAGCCGGATGGGAACGCGAAGTTTCGCTTCGTTCCAATGCGCAGTTGCGACCAGTCCTCGTCGGTGGCGGGCAGCACCACGATATTCATGCACCACGGCATCATCAGAATGCCGACGATCCGGTTTTCCCAGATCCTGAAGCCGATAGCCTCGACGTTCAGCGAATTGTTGCTGAACGGTGTATCGCGCATTTTTGTGTTGAAGACCTGACGGAAGGATTCGGTCAGTTGTTTGGGTTTTTCCACGAGGTCGCGCGCGAGAGGGGATTCCGATGCGGGCGAGGGGGGATCGGAATCGATCACCATGAACTGATCGCGGGCGCCATCGCAGTGCGGGCATCGCCAGTCGCCGGGCAGCGCCGAGAAGGGTGTGCCGGGTGGAATCTGGCGTATATCGTCGCCGACCGCCGGATCGTAGCTGTACCAGCAGATCTTGCATTCGAGGATCGCGTCGTCGCCGATCTTCTTCGTGTCGCCGAGAAACGAGCCTTCAAATCGCGCGGAGGTCATGCGATAGCCTCCGCGACTTCGGCGATCCGCGTTGCGGAATCGCGAATGTCCTCCGGGGCGGCGCACGCCACTTCCGGGATGTCGGAAACCTCGATGGTGTCGAGGATCAACGCGTCCTGCGAATTGTAGTAGCGAACTCGCCAGACACCGGGATGGCCGGTGCTTTCGATGCGACAATTGCCGTAACCGCGCGAGAGGAACGTCACTTGCCCCGGACCGAGCGCCGCCGCGAGATAATCGAGATCCTCAGGGGTGTGCGGCATCAAGGTGAGATTCACCACGTGCGGCGGATCGCCTCGCCGCCGCTTGTCGAGCGCTTCGGTGATCTCGGCGAGCAGAAACGGTCCGTTCACGACGCCAGGCACCGGCATCGGTGGTGAGGGCGGAGTGGTGTTGGCGGCAAGAGCCGCCCCGGGCACCGCTCCGATCTCGATATGCTCTTGTGCATTCGCGCCGAGCGTGCGGATGCGCCAGACGCCGGCAAAGACGGATTCCTGGGATTCGATGCGCGGGTTTGCGTCGATGCGCAATGCGACCTCACCCTCGCCCAGCGCGTCGGCGAACACCTTGGTGTTCTGCGCATCGAGCGGGGGAATGTCGAAACGGATGTTGCCGCGCTCAGGTGTCCAGCTCGCGGCAGCAGCGGCGAGCGTTCGCAATGCGTCTACCGCGGGCCGCACTTTCTCGGGATCATCAACCATCGGGTAATGCGGCTCGAAGGTCCGCATGCCGGACGGCATCGCCAGATAGCTGAGATCGGTGCCGTCTTCCTCGGAAGGCTGGCTACCTGGCCCGAATCCCGTCGGGGGCGTCGTGAAACTGTAAGCCATGACTATCCTTGCTGTTACTGCGCTGTCGCGGGTTGCGGGCGGTCCAGAATCGATTTGATCTCGCTAAGGTAGTCCGGCCATTCGCGAACTTTCGGCACCGCGCCGATCAGCGCGCCGTCACGCAGGAACAACAGCGACGGGGTCGGCCAGACGTCGTAACGTTCGCGGAGCGACTGCTCGATCGCGCGATCCACCACCGCGGGCTTGAAGCGGTACTGAAACGCCTGCACGAGCTCGGGCAGGATCGCGGCCACATCGTCGGTTTCGAGATTCTTCACCGGATCGCCAGTGAGAAAAACCACCCGCTCTCCTTTCGCGGAGGCAAAATCGTCGTAGCTCGCAGCATCGAGCAGGGGGTAGCCGAGGTCGTTTGTCAGTCTTTTGATGGCTTTCGACATCGTAAATCTCCTAATGCACGGTGTTGCCGCGACGGATCTGTTCCAGATGGGGCGGAAGCACCGGCTCGCGGTTGTCGAGGTCCGGAAACAGTCCGGCGATGTCATCGCCATCCGCGACAGCGGTCAGACTGCGTAAGGCGCTGCGGATCAGCGCGGCTTCGTCGTCGTCGAGAATGCGGCGCGCGGTGCCGAGGAATACCAGCAGCCATTGGCCGGGAGTAACCGAACCGACCAGCCGGATGTCCACGCTTTGCGGCATGTCCGATGCTTCATCGAGGCATCTCGCCGTGAACTCACCGGCGGACAGGACTTTCATGGGAACGCCGATGCACATGTCAGGCGCTCCAGTCCGAGAGGAAACGTTCGTCGCCTGTGCGGCACGCGGCGTTTTCGCTGGGGCGGCCGCTTTCGTAAAGACGCTGCTCCAGTGCGCCCGGACCGAGTTCCTCGGCGGCACTGTCGCGGCGCTGCACCGGCACGTTCAGCCGCTGCAATTCGGCGAGCACGGCGGCAATCGCATCGTCGATGCGGGACACGATCAACGGGCGGAGCGACCCGCCATAGTCCTCGATCATTTCCGGCTGAAGGCCGACCAGCAGGATGCGGCGCGGCGTCCAGCCGAGCATCTTGGCGGTGATCAGAACTTCCTGAAAACCGGCTTGGTGGAGAGAGACTTTCTTTGCTCCCATGAAAGCCGGGACGCTGTCGTCCTCGACGAGTTTCAGGGTGCCGGGCGGCAGCCCGTAATCCACGGCATCGAGAATGATAAGGGTCGAGCAAGCCTGAACATGCGGCAGCAGGAAAATGCCCTGCGTGCCCCCGTCCATCACGGTGACGGTGTCAGGAAAAGCATATTGCTGGTGCAGACGCTCGACGGCGCGCACCCCGAATCCCTCGTCGGCCCACAAAACATTGCCGATTCCGAGAATCAGAATCGAAGACTCTTCACTCACGCGTTCCTCCCGCCGGTGTCAGCACCGGTTCTTTGAATGATTAAAAACAAGAATCGTGCCAGCGGCCGTCAAATATGAAATGTACGTATTTTCATATAGTTAGAAGGGGAAAGGCAGGCTCGCGACTCTGCAATGGAAATACTTCTCTCAGAAACCGGGCGAAGTGGATGGATTCTTTCCATGCCCGCGACATAAAAAAAGGCAGCCATTAAGGCTGCCTGAGTTAGGAGAGAAGCTTTTCAGGATCAGGACGGATCGTCGTCCTTGAAGGTCCGGTGACCCGAGATCATGGTCGAAACGATGCTCTGGCGGGACATGATGTCTTCGCGGATGGCGACGTAGATGTGGATGATGACGAAAGTCAGAATCCACCACATGCCGAGACGATGCAGCGTGTGAACGTCGAAGCTCTGACCGACCAGCGGGATCACCCAGCCGAACAGGGTGTCCTGCCAGCTTCCCCGCTGTGAGCCTTCCGCATAAAGCGCGAAGCCCGTGAGGATCATGAACATCGTGCCGATCGTGATGAACAGGAACATTGCGATCTGCGCGAGTGGGTTATGGCCCGCATACTTCTTCGGCCGTTTCTCGATGAAGAGATACCAGCGCAGTTCGAACCAGATCTCGCTCCACCAGTGGCGGCTCGTGAGCGGCAACCGGAAGAGCTGCTTCGCATGATGGTTGCCGACCAGCGACCAGTAGAAGCGGAACAGGAAGCCGATCGCCAGGATATATCCGGCCGTGAAGTGGGTGAACCGGATATAGCCCATCAGGAAGTTGGCGCTCGCCTCGCCCGGCATCGTCGGCAGGGGTCTGCCGATGAAGAAGCCGGTCAGTGCGAGCACCAGAATGGCGATGGCGTTGATCCAGTGCCATAGCCGAACGGGGGCCTCGTAAACATAGACCGAGGTTTGCCGCGAACCGCCGACGAGTTCGTGGCTTTCCGTCTCCAACACACCTTCATGTCTCATATTGGTGATGTCGCTCATGATCGCCTCCCTATCTCACGGTGACTTTCGCGAGATTCTCGCCGTCCTCGCTCATGACGTGAGTCGAACAGGCGAGGCATGGATCGAACGAATGCAGCGTGCGCAAGATTTCGACCGGCTCCTCGGGGCGCTCCATCGGCGTGTTCATCAGCGATGCTTCGAACGCACCGATGTTACCGGCCGGATCGCGAGGTGAACCGTTCCAGGTGGTCGGCACGATGCACTGGTAGTTTGCGATCTTGCCGTCCTTGATCCTGATCCAGTGGCCGTTGGCGCCGCGCGGTGCAGCGACGAGGCCGTAACCCTTGGCTTCCTTCGGCCAGGTCGATGGGTCCCATTTCTCGACATTGGCGGTGGAGGAATCGCCGGCCTTGATGTTGCCGATCAGTTCCTTCCAGTCGTCCAGCATCATCGCCGCGCAGTAATGGGCTTCGAGCGCACGGGCCAGGGTGCGGCCGATGGTCGAAGGCAAGGCCTGCTTCGGCGTCAGGTTGGTCCCCGCCAGCTTGTTGAATGCCGCGAGCGAAGAGTCCACCTGCTCGATGACGTACTGGTTGCCTTGTGCGTAGTTGAGGATGTAGCGCGACAGCGGGCCGACCTCGACGGCGTGACCGCGCCAGCGCGGCGACTTGATCCACGAATATTTCGCGGCTTCGTCGAGCTGCTTGATGTCGGTGCGGGTGCCCTTGGTGTTGGGGCCGAGCGCGTAATTATGCTCGGTCACGCCATCCCATGGATGCAGGCCCTTGGCTTCGTCGGGATATTTGTACCAGGAGTGCGCGACGAATTCCTGGATCTGCTCGGGATCGGCAGCATCGACCGGGAATACCTCATTCCAGTTGCCGTTGAGAATGGCGCCGCCTTTGAGCTGATCGGTCGATTTGTCGTAATTCACCTTGGCGTAGTCGCCGTAATCCATCACGTTGGTCGCCGACAGGCCGCCGCCATAGAGCCAGCCTTTATAGAAGGTGGCGATGGCGATGACGTCCGGGATGTAGACGTTCTTGGAAAATTCGTAGGCTTCCTCGATACGCGCGCGCACGAAGTTGAGCCGCTCCATGTTGAGCGGCGCGCCTGCCGCGAGGTCGCCATCCATGTTGATGGCGCACGGAACGCCGCCCACCATGAAATTCGGATGCGGGTTCTTGCCGCCGAAGATGGTGTGGATCTTGACGATCTCTTTCTGGATATCGAGCGCCTCGAGATAGTGCGCCGTCGCCATCAGATCGGCTTCCGGCGAGAGCTTATAGGCAGGGTTGTCCCAATAGCCGTTCTTGAAAATGCCGAGCTCGCCGGATTCGACGAAACGCTTCAGGCGGTTCTGGATGTCGCGGAAATAGCCCGGCGAGGACATCGGATGATTGGGGCCGACAAGCTGCTGCAACTCGGAGGTGGCCTTCGGATCGGCCTTCAGCGCGTTGACCGGATTGACCCAGTCGAGGGCATGCAGGTGATAGAAGTGCACGACGTGATCGTGCCACTGCAGCACCTTGGCCATGATCTCGCGAATCAGATGCGCGTTCGGGGGAATGCGGATGTCGAGCGCGTTCTCCACCGCGCGCACCGAGGCGAGTGCGTGGCAGCCGGTGCAGACGCCGCAGATGCGTTCGACGAACGCCCATGCGTCGCGCGGATCGCGGCCCTTGAGGATGACCTCAAGGCCGCGCCACATCGTGCCGGTCGAGACAGCGTTGCGGATCACGTTGTTGGAATCGACGTTCACCTCGCAACGCATGTGTCCTTCGATGCGGGTGACGGGATCGACGACGACGCGGCGGCCGCTATTGTCGAGTTTGTAGCCGTTCGGCGTTTGGATCACGGACATCAGACATGCTCCTTCGGGGTGGTCGTCGTGGTGGTCTGGCGTTTGGTCTGGGCGCGTTTCAGCGCGCTGACAGCCGCGTGAGCCGCAACAGCTCCGGCGGCGCCAACCGCGACGGTGCCGCCGATCTGGTCGGCGTTGGCTTCAATGCCGAACTGATGGATGTCCTGCAGGCGGGCATACCAGGAGCCCTTGTCCCAGAAGCCTTCCTCGGAGCAGCCGATGCAGCCATGGCCTGCCTGGATCGGGAAGCTGGTGCCTTCGTTCCAGCGAATGGTCGAACATGCATTGTAGGTGGTCGGGCCCTTGCAGCCGACCTTGTAGAGGCAGTAGCCGCGGCGCGCGCCCTCGTCGTCGAACGATTCGACGAATTGGCCGGCGTCGAAATGCGGACGGCGGTAGCATTTGTCGTGGATGCGCTGCGAGTAGAACATTTTCGGCCGACCGGTGCGATCGAGTTCGGGCAGCTTGCCGAATGTCAGCATGTAAGTGATGACGCCGGTCATGACTTCGGCGATCGGCGGACAGCCCGGCACCTTGATGATCGGCTTGTCGGTGATGACCTGATGCACAGGTGTCGCGCGGGTCGGATTCGGCCGCGCCGCCTGCACGCAGCCATGGCTGGCGCAAGAGCCCCACGAGATGATCGCCTTGGCGTGCTTGGCGGCGTAACGAAGCTGATCGACGAACGGCTTGCCGCCGATGATGCAGAACATGCCGTCTTCGTTGAGCGGCGGATTGCCTTCAACGGCGAGGATGTAATTGCCCTTGTAGCGTTCGATTGTGTCGGCGAGTGCCGCTTCCGCCTGGTGTCCGGCGGCGGCCATCAGCGTGTCGTCATAGTCGAGCGAAATCATCGACAGCACGACGTCCTTCACCAGCGGATGCGCGGAGCGGATAAAGGACTCCGAGCAGCAGGTGCATTCCAGGCCGTGCAGCCACAGTACCGGGGTGCGCGGCTTGGTTTCCATCGCGTGCGCGATCTCTGAGGTATAGGCCGGGCCGAGGCCGAGCGCCGTCGCCGTGAGTGAACAGAATTTGAGGAACGAGCGGCGAGTGACGCCTTGTCGCCGCATGACCTCATAGAATGTTTCGGTGGGTGTCATTTATGTTTCTCCGCGAAAACCGCGGATTGCCTCCCGCAATCCGCAAGGGCAGAGAAGCAAGTGTCTTGCCAAGCGGTTTATCGCTTTAAGATCAACGTATTGATTGAAATTGCGGATGTTGAGCGGCGTCATGCGACTTCCAGACCGAAATCCGGCCTGGAAGTCTGCTTGCCAGTTTCCAGAGAAGTGAAAAGGTCGCGTGTTGGCGGCCTAGTGCACGGTGCACACCATGCAGGGGTCGAAGGAGCGCACGATGTGCTGCACCGACACCGGGGTTTCTTCGCCGTGCCGCACTGGTGCACCGCGCAGCGCCTGTTCGACGGGGCCGGGCGTGCCGGCCTGATCGCGCGGCGAGAAATTCCAGGTTGTCGGGGCGATGATCTGATAGGACGCGATCCGCCCTTTCTCCACGACCAGCCAGTGTCCGAGCGAACCGCGCGCCGCTTCGGTCAGACCCTCGACCTTCGCCGACTGCGGGATGCGGCCGTGAACCATGGCCGGTTCGCCCGGCACGATATCGGCGGCCCATTGCTCCATCGCCAGCACGGTCGATGCGATCTCGAACAAGCGCCCGACGACTCGCGCGCGGACGTTCGCCGCGCCGTCTTGCAGCAAGCCTTGCGCAAGGGGATGATCCGCAATCAGCATGCGCGCGAAAGCGCCGACTTCCACGGTCTGTCCCGCCATGCGCGGTGCCTTGCACCAGCTATAACCGTTCGCCATGGTTTCGTCCGGCAAGGTCCGGCCCTCGAACGGATGTGCGGTCTCGCCGTTCATCCACGCGCTTGTCAGATCTTCTGCGATCAGACCGGTATCGACCGGCATGATCTTGCCGTTCAGCCAGATGCCCGGTGGCAGCAGATGCCGCCCGTCCATCGGATAGGCGCCGTAACTCATGAAGCGTTTCGGGCCGAGGCCCATCGATCCGAGTTCGAGCGTGTCGCAGATCGTCAGGAACAGACGCAGGCTGCCATGCTGCGGTGCTTCGGCATGATAGGCGCGAAGCGATTCGAGGCTGTCGATCGCGAGGATGCGTTCGACCGGCGCGGCGAAGATGCTTTTCTCGATCCAGTCTTTAAACTGACGGATGATGGCGAGCAGCCGGACGCGGTCGCGCTGGTCGGGCGCCTTTGTGGCGCCGCCGGGCTGGACCGAGAGCGTGTGCGGCCATTTTCCCGCAAGCAGCCCCATGATGTGCAGGAGGCTGGCGCGGGCATTCATCGCGTCCTGAACGGATGATCCGTTCTTGGCGCGAAACTGCTCGCTGGCCATGCCGTACCAGGACTCGCCAGCATAAATCGCGCGGGCGAAATCAGCCATGAAGAAGATATGAAAGTGAGTGAGATGATCGGCGATGTTCTCCGCCGCATGAATGATCGCGGCGATGCGTTCGCCGTTGGGCGGCGGCGCGATGCCTTCGGCAGCCGCCAGCGCGTGCGCCGCCGCCATCGACTGCGAGACCGAGCAGATGCCGCAGATGCGCGGAACGATGGTCAAGGCGTCGCGCGGATCTTTCCCCTCGAGAATTTGTTCAAAGCCGCGGAATAGCGGCGAGTTGACATAGGCCGCGCGAACGGCCGAGCCATTGATGTCGAGCCGGATTTCAAGATCGCCTTCGACGCGATTGAAGGGGCCTGCAATGATCCGTCGCGTTTCCTCGTTCATTTGAGGTTCGTGTTGCGGTCGGCTGGCGGCGCGATGATGTGATCTGCTGTCGCGTTCTGACGCAGGCGCGCGGGTGTCGCGGCTTTCGACAATGATGCGAGCGCGATGAACCATGCTTTCGGCATGTCGGTGGGCAGGCCGACCGGAATCCCGCCGACCTTGGGTGTTTCGGTAAACATGCGGCCCGGCTCTTCGAACTCGGGCGCGGTGCAGTTGATGCAGGGATAGCCGCCGCGCGTGCAGGAGCCTTCGCCGTTCCAGGCGCGCGTGTTGCAATCACCGTGCGCCTGCGTGCCGACGCATCCCAGATTTTCCATCATGCAGCCGATCTCGGACAACGATTCGGCGCTGGCCTTGTATTCATAATATTCGTTGCGCGAGCAGCCATGGTGCACGAGGTGGTCGGCGTAAAAGCGAGGCCGCCGCAACGTATCGAGATCGGACAGCGCGAGCGCGTCTTCCGACAGCAGCATGAGCGTCTCGCTGACCCAGTTGGGATGGGTCGGGCATCCGGCGATATTGACGACGGGCAGGCCGCTACGGCTGCGAAAGGCGGCTCCGAGCGCGCCGCCTTCATTGCGCCCGTCATATTGCAGGCCGGTCGCGTCGGTGGGGTTATTGCCTGCGGCGGTGATGCCGCCATAGGTTGCGCAGGTCCCCACGGCGACGACGTAGTTCGCCAGCGGCGCGATCAGGCGCAGCCAGTCCAGCATCGGCCGGTCGGTGCCTGCCAGAATGTGAAACTTGCCGGTTCCGTTCGGGCCGCGCAACACCGAGCCTTCGAAGCAGAGAATGTCGAGCGTGCGTTTGCCCGTAATAATGTCGTTCAGAATATCGACAACTTCCGTGCCGCTTTCTTCGCTGAGCGAGGGATGCCAAAGAAAATCGAGCCCGAAATTTTCCAGCGTCGCGAACAATCCGGGATTTTCCGCGCACATCATCGACATGGTACAGCCGCCGCATCCGCCGGACTGAAGCCAGAGCACGGTGCGGGTGGGGCGTTTCATGGGGTCGCCTCGCTTGTGCCGCACCAACGCAGCGGCAGCCGTATCTCGAACATCGCACCGCCATCCGGTTTGTTCATCGGCATCAAGGAGCCGCCATGCTGCTGGATGATTTTATAGCTAATGGACAAACCAAGGCCAATGCCCTTGCCGACCGGCTTGGTGGTGAAGAAGGGATCGAACATTCGCAGCATGGCTTCCGGTGACATGCCCAGTCCCTGGTCGCCGATTCTCAGAACTGCATAACCGGCCTCTTCGGTGAGGCCGATGTCGATCGCCCCTTCCTTGCGTTCCTCCATGCTGTCGCAGGCATTCTGGATGATGTTCATCAGAACCTGCTGGATGTGACCGCTGCGTCCTTCCACGATCATGCGTTCGGGCGCGGAGATGATCGCACGCAGGCGCGGCTCATGTCCCTTGATGACCCAGGCAAGGGCGGTGCGGGTGATGCCGACAAGATCAAAAGGCTGCGCCTCGCCGTGACCGTGTGCGGAAAAACGGCGCAGTGATTCCACGATGTCGCGCGCGCGCTCGGCGCCTTCGAGTGCACCTGCGATCGCTTCGCGCAGATTGCCGACGGCCTTGTCGATTTTCAACTCGTCGCGCAGACGGATCAATTCGGTGCGCGGCGCACCGGCCTGCACTTGCTGGAAATAGGTTTCGAGGCGTCCGACATAGCGCTCGAGGGCATGCGCGTTACCGTAGACAAAACTGATCGGATTGTTGATCTCATGCGCGACGCCGGACACGAGACGGCCCAGCGAAGCCATCTTCTCCGAATGCACGAGTTGTTCCTGGGCGTGAATAAGTTTCTCGTGTGCGCTGTTGAGCTCGACATAGGCGCGGCGCAATTCGCCGATCGGGCGTCCGATCAGCACGATACCGACGACGCGGCCACGCGAGTCGATACGGGGTGCCGCATGGACGTCGAGGATTTCCGGCGTGTCCTGCGTCTGCAGTGTCAGTTCGAGGCGCTGCGTGCGCATCTTGGTTGCGGCGGCGGTCAGCATCGCGGCGAGTTTGTCGCGATCGTCCTCGGCGAAGAGGTCGGTGACAGGCAGATGCGTCAACGCCTGGCTTGAAATGCCGGTCCGGCGAACCAGGGCGGCATTGGTCTGTATGATCTGGTTTTGCAGATTGCAGGCGATCAGGATGTCGGTCATCGAGCCGAGAACGGATTCGATGAACGCCCTCATGGCCTCAAGATCGGAGTTCTTCTTTTCGAGCTCGACCTGATATTTGAGCAGCTCCGAATACGTCGTGTCCATCTGCCGGATCACGTCGATCCAGGCGGCATCCGAGAAGGCCGGGTTCAGGGTATTCGAAATCTCTCCCATCGCAGAAGTATAGGAAGGCGTTGACCACAGTGCAAAGGGTCGGCGTGTGGACGATGTCTGCTTTCTCTGCGGCGGACTTGACTTGGTCAGTATCATGATTTGGGCAGCATCATGCGCGGGTCCATCCGATGCGCTGCCGCGTTTGCGCCGTTGCCGCGACCATGCGGGTGGCTACGGTTTCGCGCACATGTCGGGGCGAACGTAACGCTGATGCGGCGGAAGGATAGCGAAGCCGGGACGATTGGTGCTGGAAGCGGTCTATCCATTGATGGACGGCCGTTATCACGCTGAAGCGTCCTTTTTCCCGCATTCGCCACCTTCATCAAAGGGATCGGGTTAAAACGGGGGGGGCAAACCGGAAGATTCGAGGCCGAAACTGGAAGATTTGTTTCCAGATTGGAATTTGGATTTACATTAGAATAAAGAAAAACAGATGTTAACGCTTGCCCCGATATGAGGTAAGTATTTGTTAATAAAACAGAATAGCTTGGCGCGGCGGCGATGGCACATCACTTGCTTAGCTCTTCCCAAGGGGCCGCTGAACGATGTCCCGGTACAACATGTTTGGAGGAAGCGTGTGTCCCATTATTTCCGCGGTCGATGCGGTGCATCTCCGTCTATCGATTTGATTCCGTGATCGCCGCGTGTGCCGATGCTGATCCGGCCCCCGTCAGATGTCTTCACCAAGTGGCCCTGCAAAGGCGTCCGCGCGACCTTGCTCGCCGTGCCGCGTGATCGCACTGCGGAGGCGATCGATTGTTTGCGTTACGGTCATTTGGATGCGGGCCTCGCTCGGCGATCGACGATCCGATTCTGTGAAAAAATGACATGTCGCGAGGATCGCGCCCGAGTGAGTTTGCCTCAATGATTTCTATCGTGCGGCATGGCGTTCTGGTTGCGGTGGCGATTGCCTCTCGTGCGAGAGATTGCGCATCGAGGGCCGAGCCATGAAAAGGTCGGCCGTTCGCCCAGCCGAAGCGGTCCAGACGGTCGAGGTGCGGGTGCGCGGCCGTGTGCAGGGCGTCGGCTTTCGTCCCACGGTATGGCGGTTGGCGCAGGACCATGGCCTTGACGGCGACGTGTGCAACGACGGTGAAGGCGTCTTGATCCGGTTGCGTGGCGAGAGTGCGCTGATCGGGCATCTGGTCGCCGAATTGCGGACTAATCCGCCGCCGCTTGCGCAGATTGCGAACATCGAAATTTCGCCGTGTGCCGAAGCGCTCGATGCCGGTTTCCGGATCGCGCCGAGCTTGTCGGGTGTGCCGCGCACCGAGATTGCGCCGGATGCCGCGATATGCCCGGCTTGCGCCGCGGAAATTTCCGATCCGCGCGCGCGCCGCTATCGCTATCCGTTCACGAATTGCACCCATTGTGGGCCGCGCCTGACCATCGTGCGCAACGTGCCTTATGATCGTGACGCCACCACAATGGCGGCATTTCCGATGTGCGATGATTGCGCAGCCGAATATGCCGATCCAGCGGACCGACGGTTTCACGCCGAGCCGATTGCCTGTCCGGCCTGTGGTCCGCAGCTGCGTCTCGTGCGCTTCGATGGCGGTGCTGTTCCGCGTTTCCCTGATGCCGTGGACGACATCGCCGCCGCCGCGCTGCTGATCGCATGCGGCGAGATCGTCGCGATCAAGGCGCTCGGTGGTTATCAGCTCGCCTGCGATGCGACCGATCCCGATGCGGTGGCGCGGTTGCGCGGCCTCAAGCGCCGCGAGGCGAAACCATTCGCGCTGATGGCGCGCGATCTCGATATGGTCCGGCGCTATTGCTCGGTCGATGCGCAGGAGGAGGCGGTGCTACTCTCGCGGGAGGCGCCGATCGTCCTGCTTGAATCGTCAGGGCGGGAGAAGCTGCCGGAGACGATTGCCCCGGGGCAGCGGATGTTGGGCTTCATGCTGCCTTCGACGCCGCTGCACGTCGTCTTATTCCAATCGCTCGACAGGCCGGTGGTGATGACGAGCGGAAATGTCTCCGACATGCCGCAGGTGACCGATGATGCGGAGGCCGTGGCCCTGCTTGCCGGCATTGCGCCTTATGCACTGGTGCATGATCGCATCATTGCCAATCGCGTGGATGATTCGGTTGTTCGCGTGATGGGGAGTGATATCCGGATTTTGCGCCGCGCGCGCGGTTATGCCCCGGCCGCGCGGGCGCTGCCTCCCGGTTTCGAGGCGGCGCCAGAACTTCTCGCCTTCGGTCCGGAAATGAAGGCGACCTTCTGCCTGTTGACCGAAGGCCGCGCCGTGCTGTCTCAGCATCAAGGCAATCTTGAAGACGCGGCGACCTATGACGACTATCGCCGTAACCTCGCGCTCTATCGCGACCTGTTCGCGCATCGCCCGGATGCGCTCGCCTGCGATAGACATCCCGATTATCTCTCGACAAAGCTCGCGCGTGAGCATGCCCGCGACGACGCTCTGCCTCTGGTCGAGGTGCAGCATCATCATGCCCATCTCGCAAGTTGCCTCGCCGACAATGGTTGCGCGCGCGAAGCGCCGCCGGTACTTGGCATCGTGCTTGATGGCCTTGGCTATGGAGACGATGGCCAGATTTGGGGTGGCGAATTCCTGCTTGGCGGTTACGGTTCGGTCGCGCGCCTTGGCTGCTTTCCGTCTGTCGCGATGCCGGGCGGGGCGCGCGCCTCGCGCGAGCCGTGGCGCAATCTCTATGCGCATCTCGTCACGGCCATCGGTTGGCGCGAATGCATCGCTGAATTTCCCGAACTTCCTGCCATTCAAAGGCTGGCGTCGAAGCCCTGCACAACGCTCGACGCAATGATGAGAAGCGGTACGAATGCGCCGGTCGCCTCGTCATGCGGTCGTCTGTTCGATGCGGTGGCGGCCGCGCTTGGCCTCTCCTTTGCGCGTCAGGCCTATGAGGGCGAGGCGGCCTCGTTGCTTGAGAGCCATGTCTGTCGCGAGACGTTACATGATGAGCCTTTGGCGCTTGCCTATCGGTTCGGACTGATCGCGCAAACGCAAAAGCCCGCGACCTTCGATCTCGCGCCGATGTGGCGTTCGCTGCTTGCGGACCTTGCCGGCGGCGTCGGCATTCCGGTCATGGCGGCCCGCTTTCATAAGGGGCTGGCGGTTGCGTTGGCGGACATGGCGGTGATGCTGGCGCGGCGGGAGGCTGGCACCGCGTCATTCGACACTGTCGCGTTGTCGGGCGGCTGCTTTCAGAATTTCATTTTGTTCGAGGAGACCGCGCGGAATCTGAAGGAGCGCGGCTTTAGCGTGCTCTCTCATAGCGCGGTTCCTGCCAATGACGGCGGCATTGCTCTTGGCCAGGCGGTCGTCGCGGCTGCGCGGATGATCGAGGCTGGCACGGACCGGCGGAAAGGAAATTAATTATGTGCCACGGAATTCCCGGTCAGATTGTCAGGATCGACGATGCCGAGAGCAAGCTTGCGACCGTCGATGTCAGCGGCGTCAAGCGTCAGATCAACATCGCCTGCATCGTCAGCGACGAACACCCGGTGGAATCCTGTGTCGGCGACTGGGTGCTGGTCCATGTCGGCTTCGCCATGAGCAGGATCGATGAACAGCAGGCGGCCGAAACGCTGAAAATTCTGATCGAACTGGGTGAAGCGCAAGCCGAACTCGAAGCGATTACGACATTGTCTGTGCATTAGGAGGACGCCATGTCGAAGCAGAGTGAACTCAAGGGGCTCTATCCTTTCCTGCACGGAGGCACTCAGGACCCGGCGAAGATGCAGGCGGCGCTGTTGCACTCGGTAAAAGAGAAATCCGCGGACTCCCGCGAGACCAGCGCACGTTTTTTCGGCGAGCAGGCTGAATTGCTGGTGGGGGCTGCGAAGGCATTGGCCGGTGTTTACCGCCAGAATGGCAGGCTGTTCACCATGGGAAACGGCGGATCGAGCTGCGACGCGAGTCACGTCGCCGTCGAATTCGTTCATCCCGTGACGGCTGGGCGCCCGGCGCTGCCTGCGACGAATCTTGTCGCGGACCTCGCGATGATTTCAGCGGTCGGCAACGATCTTGGCTTCGACCATGTGTTTGTCCGCCAGTTGATCGGGCAGGGACGCAAGGGCGATGGATTGATCGGGATTTCGACCAGCGGAAATTCGCAAAATCTGGTCGCGGCTTTCGTCAAGGCAAAGGAGATGGGCATCGTCACCATGGGTCTCACCGGTGGCGATGGTGGCCGGATGAAGACTTGTGGCGCGGTGGATTACTGCCTCGTCGTTCCATCCACCTCGATCCATCGCATCCAGGAATGCCACGTCGCCGCATATCACATTCTCTGGGATCTTGTTCACACGCTTCTTGCCGATGAGCGCGGCTCGGCGGCAGGAAAGGGAGCGGCACAATGAAATTCGCCCACGAGTTTCGCGATGCGGAGAAGGCGAGGATCCTGATCCGTGAAATCGAAAAATTGGCCGACGAGATCGAGATCACGCGAACGCGGCCGATCAACATCATGGAAGTCTGCGGTGGGCACACCCATTCGATCTTCCGTTACGGCATTGAAACGATGCTGCCGAAAACCATCGAACTGATTCATGGCCCGGGTTGTCCGGTCTGCGTATTGCCGATGGGGCGCGTGGATGATTGCGTGGTTATCGCAGAGAATCCCGGCGTGATCTTCACTACTTTTGGCGACGCGATGCGCGTGCCTGGCTCAAAGAAGAGTCTTCTGCAGGCCAAGGCCGAGGGCGCCGACGTGCGCATGGTCTATTCGCCGATGGACGCGCTGCAACTCGCCCGGAAAAATCCGGACAATGAGGTGGTGTTTTTCGCGCTTGGCTTCGAGACCACGATGCCGTCCACCGCGCTGACGCTGCTGCAAGCCCAGGCGGAGAACATCAAAAACTTTTCGGTGTTCTGCAATCACATCACCATTGTGCCGACGATCAAGGCCGTACTCGACAGTCCGGACCTGCATCTCGACGGTTTTCTCGGGCCAGGCCACGTTTCCATGGTGGTCGGAACGGCGCCTTATGATTTTGTCGCGGATTTCTACAGCCGTCCGGTCGTGGTGGCCGGATTCGAGCCGCTGGATATTCTTCAGTCGATCTGGATGCTGCTCAAGCAGATTCAGGACGGCCGCGCGGAAGTCGAGAACCAGTATACGCGCATCGTGCCGGAAGACGGCAACGATCCCGCGCTGGCGGCGATCGGCAAAGTCTACGAACTGCGTGAATTTTTCGAGTGGCGCGGCCTTGGGTCGATAGATCATTCCGGCGTGAAGATTCGCGATGCTTACGCCGATTTCGACGCTGAGCGGAAGTTCGACATTCCCAATGCGAAGATTGCCGATCCCAAATCGTGCCAATGCGGCGAGGTGCTCAAGGGCGTGCTCAAGCCGTGGCAATGCAAGGTGTTCGGAACCACCTGCACGCCTGCGACACCGCTTGGCGCGCTGATGGTATCCCCCGAGGGAGCCTGCGCCGCTTATTATCAATATGGCGGCATCACCCGACAGAAAACAGGTGCGGCATGAACGTCGTCCAGCTTCCGCCGCGTCGCAAGCTTGGCAAGATTCATGTGCCGACCGTGACGCTCGCCCATGGCGGCGGCGGCAAGGCGATGAAGGATCTGATCGACGATGTCTTTATATCCGCTTTTGCAGGCGCCTCCGCGCCAGCACTGGAGGATCAGGCGCGGTTCGACCTCGCCGCATTGGCGGTGCATGGCGATCGTCTCGCTTTCACGACCGATTCATTCGTGATCGATCCGCTGGAATTTCCAGGCGGCGACATCGGCAAGCTCGCGGTTTGCGGAACGGTGAACGACCTCGCGGTGGGCGGTGCGAAGCCCCTTTATCTCTCATGCGCCGTCATTGTCGAAGAGGGCGTGTCGCTCGATATGCTGCGCCGCCTTGCGCTGTCGATGGCGAAGACTGCGACGGACGCAGGCGTCGGCATCGTTACGGGTGACACCAAGGTTGTTCCGCGTGGTGCTGCCGATAAATTGTTTATCACCACGACAGGCATCGGCGTCATTCCGAAAGGGCGGGATATCAGCGTGTCGCGAGCGCAACCTGGTGACGGGGTTCTCGTCAATGGCTGGCTCGGCGATCATGGTGCGGCGATTCTGGCTGCGCGCGGAGATCTCGCCCTCGATGCGGACATCCAAAGCGATTGCGCGCCGCTGCATGGCCTGATCGAGGCGCTGCTCTGTGCCGCGCCGGGCACCCGTTTTATTCGGGACGCGACCCGTGGGGGTCTTGCGACCGTTTTGAATGAGGTGGCGGAGGCTTCGAATGTATCGATCCTGATCGCGGAAGATCAGACGCCGCTGCGGCCGGAAGTGTGTGGCGTTTGCGAAATTCTCGGGCTCGATCCGCTCTATCTCGCCAATGAAGGCAAGATTGTCATCGTGGTGCCACCGGACGAAATTCCGGCGGCGCTTGCGGCGATGCGCGTCCATCCGCTCGGAGAGAAGGCTGCGCTGATCGGCCATATCGGAGATGGCGAGGCCGGCCGCGTGGTCATGAAAACAGTATTCGGCGGCAGCCGTATCGTCGACATGCTGGTCGGCGAACAATTGCCGCGCATCTGTTGAGCGCGCTGGCATGGAAAAATGGAAATGATGAGCGAAGTGTTCAAGCAGGAGATGGTCTGATGTGCGGGCATTGCGGATGCAGCAGCGAGACAAAAGCCACCGTGCTTGATTTGCAGACAGGCACGGAAACAATCGTCGCGCAGGATGTTCACAACCATGCGCACGAGCACGTTCATGCCGACGGCACGCGGCATAGTCATGACCATGGTCACGATCATCATCATGATCACAGCCATCATCATGACCACGACCACCACCATGATCATAATGGTCATCACCACCACCATCACCACGATCACGATCATGATCATGACGGACACGATCATGTGCATGCCGATGGCACGCGCCACAGCCACGGCCATCATCATGGCCACGATCACGCCCACAGTCACCATCATGACCATGGCTCTCATGTGCAGCCCGCGGAAATCGAGGAGCTGGAAGCGCGGGTGCTGGCCAAGAACGATGCGCTGGCGGCACGCAATCGTGCATGGCTGGCGGGCCGTGAAATCCTTGCGGTCAATATCGTCAGTTCACCCGGCGCGGGGAAGACCACACTGCTTGAACGCACTATTTCCGATCTGAAGAATGAAAACACTCTTTATGTAATCGAGGGAGACCAGGCGACGGCGAATGACGGCGAGCGCATTCGCGCTGCGGGTGCCGCAGCCGTGCAGGTGAATACCGGCATGGGTTGCCATCTCGAAGCAGATATGGTGGCGCAGGGCCTTGCTGCATTAAAGCCTCCGGTCGGCGCGACAGTGCTGATCGAGAATGTCGGCAACCTCGTCTGCCCAGCGCTGTTCGATCTTGGCGAACGCGCCAAAGTTGTCGTGCTGTCGGTTGCAGAAGGCGAGGACAAGCCGTTGAAATATCCGCACATGTTCCGCGCCGCGCGGATGATGCTGTTGAGCAAGTCCGACCTTCTACCGCACCTCGATTTCGACGTGGCCAAGGCCGTCGCTAACGCGCGTAAGGTCAATCCGGACATCGCCGTGCTGCAAGTCTCTTCGCGCAACGGCGAGGGCATGGCCGAGTGGTACGAATGGCTGCGGACGCAGGCCACCGAGGCGCGCGCCGACGCCGCCATTCTCTGAGCCGAAGTCTGGCAGGTTGTGGGGGACGGATGTTCGGGATTATGGGGCTTGGATTTTTGCTCGGGATGCATCACGCGCTCGAGGCCGATCATATCGCGGCGGTGTCGAGCATCGCGGCGCGGCGCTCCAGCGTGCGCGAGATCGTCAAGCACGGCCTGACCTGGGGGCTTGGCCATACCCTCACGCTGTTTTTGTTCGCCGGCGCCGCGCTGCTGCTTGGCCAGATGATCCCGGAGCATCTTGCCGAGCGGCTGGAATTTGCTGTCGGGATAATGCTGGTCATTCTCGGCGGCTACGTGCTCTGGCAACTCTGGCGCGACCGCGTTCATTTCCATTCCCATGCGCATGACGGGGCGTCACATTTCCATGCGCATAGCCATCGTGACGATGCGGTGCCGCACCAGCGCAGCACGCACGATCACGGCCACGGCTTCCGCTGGCGGACGCTGCTGGTCGGTCTCGTCCACGGCATGGCAGGCTCGGCGGCGCTGCTGGTGATCGCGGTGTCGCAGGTCGCAAGTCCGGCTTACGGTTTGCTCTATCTCGTTCTGTTCGGCGTCGGCTCGATGATCGGCATGGGGGTGCTGTCGGCAGTGATCGCGGTGCCGCTCGCGGTGTCGGCGCGGTCGCTGACCTGGGCGAACCGTGGCCTTCAATTGGTCGTCGGCATTGTCACGGTCGGGATTGGCGCAACCACGATTTATGAGACGGTGCTTGCCCATGTTTGACGCGCACCGCAAACATCGTCTGGGCGAACGCGGTGCAGCGTCAGTCGTGCGAGTGGGAATGCCCGTGCCCGTGCGAGCCATGCCGGTTGCCCGCGGGCTTCGCCGGGATCATCACGACGCGGCCGTAGCGCACGCCGCGTTCGGCGATGACGTGTTCGGCAAGATGTTGCACTTGCGCCGTCGGGCCTCTCAGCGCCGTCACCTCCATGCACATGTCGTCGTCGAGGTGGACGTGGAGCGTCGCGAGCGACAGGTCGTGATGGCCGTGAAAACTTTCCACCAGCCGCTTCGACAGTTCGCGCGCTGCATGATCGTAGACATAAACCAGTGCGGCGACGCAATTCTCGCTGCGTCCGGCATCGCGCCGCGATTGCTGAATTCCGGCGCGCACGAAATCGCGGATGGCTTCGGAGCGGTTCTGATAGCCGTTGGTCGTGATCATGCGATCCACCTCATCAAGAAGGTCGTCGTCGAGAGTGATCGTGATCCGCTCCATTTTTTTCTCCAAGAGTATGATGATTTTAGATTTTTTTCATATCGCAGAAATCGCACAGAGGTCGCCGCACGCAACGCCGAGGCGGATTATACGCGACAGCATGTCCAGCGTCTCTCTGTAAGAGAAACCAAAAAGGGGGAGGGCTGAATGTCAGCAACATCAAATAAAGCAGCGCATGTATCTCCAGAAGCATTTTTAGGAGCGCGACAGAACACCGGACCGCGATTGATGACGTCGCGATTTGTACCGCTGGCAGCCACCGCGTTCCTGCTAGCGGATATGTATCCGGCGTCGGCGCATCCTCATACGCCGAGAGAGCCATCGGCGTTGCCCGAGATCGAGATCATGCCTGCGCCGCACACTCATCGGAAAAAGAAGCGCCCCCAGCATTCGGAACGCACCACCGCGCGTCGTGCCGTGCCTGCGCGCGACCCGGCCCACAAGCCCGTCCCCGTGGACACCGCGTTCTCCGGAGCGCCGAACGTCGCGGGCGGCTCCGCATCGGCGCCGTCGATGGCGAGCGAGATGACGGTGTCCGGCAAGGAGATCAATGACCGTCCGGTGACGCGGCCCGGTGAAGTGCTGGAAGCAGCGCCCGGCCTGATCGTCACCCAGCACAGCGGCGAGGGGAAGGCCAACCAGTACTTCCTGCGCGGCTACAATCTCGATCATGGTACCGACATGGCGATCACGGTCGATGACATGCCGGTGAACATGCGCACCCACGGGCACGGGCAGGGCTATGCCGACCTCAATTTTCTGATGCCGGAAACGGTCAACAGCATGCGCGTCCGCAAGGGGCCGTATTATGCCGACGAGGGGGACTTCAGTTCGGCGGGCGCCTTGAATCTCGATCTGATCGACCGCGTCAATCGCGGCCTCGCGGAAATGACGTTCGGCAGCTTCGGCTACAAGCGCGCGTTCGTCATGAATTCCGTCAAGCTCGGCGAAGGCAATCTGCTGTTCGCCGGAGAAGCGAACATTTACAACGGGCCGTGGAGCAATCCGGACGAGGTGCGCAAGCTCAATGGCATGGTCCGCTATTCGCAGGGCACCGCGACCGATGGCTTTTCCGCGACGGCGATGGCTTACGGCAACCGCTGGAATTCGACGGACCAGATCCCGCTGCGCGCCATCACCAGCGGGCTGCTGGGGCGTTTCGATGCGGAAGATCCCAGCGACGGAGGCCGCGCCAATCGCTTCTCGCTCTCGACGCGCGTGGCGCAGACCGACGACCTCGGCTCGTGGAAGGCCAACGCTTACGTTATCAAGAGTGGTCTCGATCTCTTCAACAATTTTACCTATTACCTCAGTGATCCGACGCTGGGCGATCAATTCCATCAGCATGACGATCGCGTGGTGGCCGGTGGCGCGGTGTCGCGCACCTTTGTCGGCAGCTTTGCCGGCTTGCCATCCGAAACCACCATCGGATTGCAGACGCGCTATGACGACATCAACGTCGCGCTGACCACGACCTATCAACGTAATTTCCTCGCCAATACCCGCAGCGACAAGGTGAAGGAAACAAGCGTCGCGGCCTATATCCAGAACACCGTGCGCTGGACGGACTGGTTCCGCACCACGCTCGGCTGGCGCGGCGATTACTACACCACCACGGTGAACTCCCTGTTTGATACCAATAATTCCGGCAAGGCCAGTGCCACGATGGGCAGCCCGAAATTCAGCATGACGTTTGGGCCGTTCTACAAGACCGAACTGTTCGTCGGAGCCGGCATGGGCATGCACAGCAACGACGCGCGCGGCAGCACCATTCGCGAAGTGCCTGTCGATCGTGTTCAGGACCCGAACGCGGCATCCGATCCGGTCGGTGCGTCGCCGCTGCTTGTGCGCACCAAAGGTGCGGAGGTGGGGCTGCGTACACGGCTCATTCCAGGCCTCGATTCCACCTTCAGCCTGTTCATGCTGGATCAGGCTTCGGAGATCGTGTTCGTGGGTGACGGCGGCGATACGGAAGCGAGCCGCGCGAGCCGCCGCTACGGCATCGAGTGGACCAACAGATACAAACCGCTGAAGTGGCTGACGCTGGATACCGACGTGGCGTGGTCGCACGCCCGGTTTGTCGGATTCAACCAGGATCAGGCGGATGCCTACGCCGAACTTGCGGGGTATCCGGAAGCCCAGATCGGCAATGCGCCCGGCAATTATGTCCCCGGCGCGCCGACGCTGATCGCGTCCGCGGGCATCACGATCGGCGAAGCAACAGGGTGGTTCACCGGATTGCGCTGGCGCTATCTCGGCGAGCGGCCGTTGACCGAAGACAATGTCTTCCGCTCGCCCGCCACCAGCGTGTTCAACGGACGGATCGGCTATCGCTTCGAGAACGGCTGGCGCATCCAGCTCGATGCGATCAACCTGTTCGACGCAAAGGCGGACCAGATCACCTATGCCTATGGGTCGCTGCTGAAGACCGACAACCTGTACGCGATGTGCGGCTCTGGTTCGCCGCCGCCGTCTGCGGTTTGTGGCACGGGCGTCATGGATCGTGTGTTGCACCCGATCGAACCGCTGGCGATCCGCTTGACGCTCGCCGGACGGTTCTGAAGGATTTCGTAACACAGATCTCGACGGCAACAGGATGTGTCGCTTTAAAGCGGCACATCCTTATCATCGAGCAGGATGCGCTCGGCCGCGCCGTTGAGGTCGTCATATTGTCCATTGCCAAGCGCCCACATGAAGGCGCCGAGGCCGGCAAGCCCGAGCAGCAGCGCGACAGGGACGAGAAACAGAAAATCATCCATCACGCATGCTCCACGATATTTAATGGAACGGGCTTTGTTGGAGCAGTCTCGGTTGTGCCGCGGCCGCCAAGCCGGAGCGCGTTGGCGATGACGATGATCGATGACGATGACATCGCGATCGCGGCGACCAGCGGGGTCACATATCCCATGATCGCGACCGGCACCGCGATCAGATTATAGCCGACAGCAAGGCTCAGGTTCTCGCGGACGAGCCTTGCCGCCGCGCGCGCGATGCCGATGGCGCGCGGCACGGCGTCGAGATTTTCGTGCAGGAACACAAGATCGGCGGCGTTGCGGCCGATGTCGGCGGCGGTCGCGGGCGCCATCGACGCGTGAGCGGCGGCGAGCGCGGGCGCGTCGTTTAGCCCGTCGCCGACCATCAACACCTTACGGCCGCTGGTCTCGATGTCGCGGATATGCGCCACTTTGCCAGCGGGCCGCATCCCGGCGGAATAGCGAAGACCAAGCGTGTCGGCGATCCGGCTGACTGCTTCGTCGTGGTCGCCTGACAGAATCTCGATCTCGAAATTCTGCTTCAAAGTGGCAAGCGCGGTCGATGTGCCCTCGCGCAGGCGGTCCTCGAACTGGAATCGCGCGAGCGGCGCGCCGTTTTCCGCGAGCACAAGTCCGTCGTCGCCATCGGCGGCATGGGAGAGCGCCCATCCGGCGCGGCCGAGGCGGTAGCAATGCGGGCCGATGCGCGCTTCCAGCCCGCAACCCGGATGTTCGGTGACCGCACCCGGCTGGAAGGGCTGAACGAAATTGACGGGATAAGCCGCTTCGATAGCGCGCGAATAGGGGTGTCGGGAATGAACCGCGATGGCGGCGGCGAGCTTCAATGAATCCGGATCGATCGAGGCGGGGTCGATCAGGCGCGGTATTCCGGAGGTCAGCGTGCCGGTCTTGTCGAACACGATGGCGTCGATTTCCGCGAGCCGCTCCAGCGCGCCGCCGTCCTTGAGCAGGATTCCGTTCTCGAACAGGCGGCGGGCGGCCATCACCTGCACCATCGGCACGGCAAGACCGAGCGCGCACGGGCAGGTGATGATCAGCACGGCAATTGCAATGGTGACGGCGCGGTGGATGTCGCCGGTGGCGATCATCCAGCCGACGAAAGTGAGAAACGCGGTGGCGTGCACCACCGGGGCATAAAGTTGCGAGGCGCGGTCGGCGATCCGGCGATAATGCGAGCGGCCCATCTCGGCGGCTTCCATTAAACGGACCATGTCGGCGAGCGTTGAATCTTTCGCGGCTGCGGTGGCGACCAGCGTCAGTGGTCCCGTGAGGTTCAGCACGCCCGCCTGCAAGGGCATGCCCGGCGCGGCTGCCACGGGCGTGCTCTCGCCGCTCAGCAATGCGCTGTCGATGTCGGAGTGACCCGCAAGAACGTTTGCATCGACCGGTACGCGCTCGCCCGCAGCAAGCAGGATCGTCATGCCTACTGCGATTTCGTTGACGGGCATGTACATGCGGCTGCCGTCCGGTTGCAGCACGAGCGCGCCGCGCGCCGCGAGATTGGCGAGGCCCTTGACGGCGGTGCGGGCTTTTTCTCGCATCAGATGGTCGAGCGTGCGGCCGATCAGGAGGAAGAACAGCAATGTGACGGAGGCATCGAAGTAGGCATGCGGGCCGTGGGTCGCGGTCTCGTAGATGCTCATGCCGAAGGCGAGCAGCACGCCGATCGAGATCGGCACATCCATGTTGGTGCGGCCATGGCGCAGGGCGCGCCATGCCGAGCGGAAGAACACGCGGCCCGAATAGGCAAGGGTGGGGAGGGCGATCGCGGCGGAGATCGCGTGGAACAGGTCGCGGGTCGCGCTATCCGCGCCGGACCAGACCGACACCGACAGCAGCATGATGTTGCTCGCGGCGAACCCCGCGACCGCGAGCGCGCGGATCAGTTCGCTGAATCCGGTGTCCTTGACCTCCGCGCCCGCGTCGTAGACATGCGCCTCGTAACCGGCATGGCGCAATGTCTCGATGAAGGGCGGCGGCGCGCCATCGCGCCAGCGGATGGTGGCGCGCCTGGTCGAGAGGTTGACGCGCGCGGCCTCGACGCCGGGCAGCGCGGCAAGCGCGGTCTCGACGTTGCGGATGCATGCGCCGCAATGAATGGACGGCACCGAGAGATCAGTCTGGCGGAGGCCGTCGCCGACGACCCGGCTGGCGAGCAGGATTTCGCCGTCCTTGTTGATGTCGTTCGCGACGGTCAGCGCGATGCCTCCGGCGGAGGTGCAACACGTCATCGGCTTCTCCAATTTCCCTTCGCGGCGACTGGCGGCGCGAAGGGCTTTGACGATCCGGCGATCACCGCCGGAGATTCAGATCAGCTCGCCTTCTCGGCGGAAGGCGCGGCCTTCATTGTTTCATAGGCGTGCCAGGTGCCATGCCCGAGCACCGGAAACACCACGATCAAACCGAGCAGGCCGGTCACAAGGGACAACAGGAATAATCCCAGCACGATCATGCCCCAGGTCAGCATCACCGGCAGATTCTTGCCGACCAGCGCGAAGCTCGTGCCCATCGCGGTCAGCGCATCGACGCGCTGTTCGAGCTGCATCGGAATCGAGAATGCGCTGATGGCGAAGGAGAAGGAGGCGAACAGCGCGCCGACCGCGCTGCCGACGATCAGCATCGCCCAGCCGACGGGCGTGGTGAACAGCATCGCGGCGACATGGTCGAGGCCAGGGAACGGCAGAAGCCCGAAGAACAGCGCGTAGACGATGACAGCGGCGCGCATCCAGATCAGCATCAACAGGCACAGCAGAACGCCGGTGAACAGAAGTTGAGCCCCCGCCGCCGGGCGGACGAAAATCATCCGCATCAGGCTGACAGGCTCGCCGCGCGCGATCTGCCGGCTCTTGGCGTAGGTCCCGATCGCCAGCAGCGGACCCGTCACCATGAACCCGGCAAGCGCGGGAAACAGGATATAGTCGCGCCCGAACAGGAACAGTCCGTCGATGATCGCGGCCGACAGCAGGAAGATCAGCATGCCGTAGGCGATGCTCGGGCCGGGAACGGTGCGGAAATCCTGCCAGCCCTGCGCGAGCCATTTGAAGGCGGTCGCGGCCGGCAGGTTGCGGGTCCAGCGGTTTTCGTGTGGCAGTGGCGGAACAACCGCCGGAATGACGACCATGTCAGCCCTCGTTTATTTCGGCGTGCAGGACGATTTCGCGGCGCTGAAAGAATTCTGCGCGGCGTGACCGCTGCCAAGTTTCAGATGCGACACGCAATCGGGTTGCGATGTCACGGCGACGTACACAAGATGCCAGTTCGCGACGGCGACAACGAGGATGATCGCGCTCGCGATCATCCACATCGCCTGGCGGCCGCGTCGGCCAAGTGCGATACCGGCGCTCATTGTTTCGCACCCCGCAGGTCGGTGATGTAAAGCGCGAGGATCTTCCGGTCGACATCGGACAGGCGGCCTTCCCAGGTCGGCATGTGACCCTGCCGTCCGCCCCAGATGGTGTCGGTGATCGACTGGGCATCGCCGCCGTAAATCCAGAAAGCGTCGGTCAGATCGGGCGCGCCGGCATCATGGCTGCCTTTGGCATTCTCGCCGTGACAGGCGGCGCAATTGGCGGCGAAGGCCTCCTTGCCGGCTGCGATCTTGTCGGCGGCAATGGTTTTGTCGCCGGGGTTGGACAGGCTGCGGATGAATGCAACCACATTGTCTGATCTGCCCCCTTTGAAGTGGTCCTCCCTGAAGTATGATTTTCGGATGGAGGATAAGATCGATGGCAAGGAAGAGGCATACGGCTGAAGAGATTGTTGCGAAGCTGCGGCAGGTTGATGTGCTGATGGCACAGGGCCGGCAGGTAGCAGACGCAGTCCGAGCGATAGGCGTGACGGAAGTCACGTACTATCGATGGCGGAATGAGTATGGCGGCCTGAAGGGCGACCAGGTGAAGCGACTGAAGGAGTTGGAGACCGAGAACACCCGGCTCCGGCGAGCGGTGTCGGATCTGACGCTGGACAAGCTGATCCTGGCGGAGGCCGCAAAGGGAAACTTCTAAGCCCCTCCCGACGCCGTGCGTGCGTGGATCATGTGATAACCGAGCTTTGCATATCTGAGAGACGGGCGTGCCGGGCATTAGGTCAGCATCGATCGACGCAGCGCAAGATTCCAACGACACCCGATGACGAGGTAGCATTGACTGCCGACATCATCGAGCTTGCCCGCCAATATGGCCGCTACGGGTATCGCCGGATTACGGCGTTGCTCCGCAGAGCCGGCTGGACGGTGAACAAGAAGCGTGTCGAGCGGATCTGGCGATGTGAGGGGCTGAAGGTCCCTGCTAAACAGCCTAAACGCGGGCGTCTGTGGCTCAACGACGGCTCGTGCATCCGCCTGCGGCCGGAGCGCCCCAACCATGTCTGGTCCTATGACTTCGTCGCTGACCGCACCCACGATGGCAAGGCGTTCCGGATGTTGTGCATCATCGACGAGTTCAGTCGTGAGAGCCTGGCCATCCGTGTCGCACGGAAGCTCAAAGCGACGGATGTCATCGAGGCGCTATGCGAGCTGTTCGTCTCGCGGGGCATTCCTGCGCACATACGGTCGGACAATGGGCCCGAGTTTGTCGCCCAGGCTCTGCGCGATTGGATCGTCGCCGTCGGCGCCAAGACGGCCTACATCGAACCCGGAAGTCCGTGGGAGAACGGCTACTGCGAAAGCTTCAACGGCAAACTGCGCGATGAACTACTCAACGGCGAGATCTTCTACACATTGAAGGAGGCGCAGATCGTGATCGAAAACTGGCGCCGTCACTACAACACGGTCCGTCCACACTCATCGCTGGGATATCAACCACCCGCACCCGAGGCTCTCGTCTGGCCAGCACCAAAGGAGATAGGCAAAATGCAATCCCTAAACTAACATTCTGACCGGACCACTCCGTGGGGGCCAGTCAAGCATTAATTCGGCCGAAACCGTCGTCGAACAAGATCAGTTAATTCCTCCTGAATATCGTTTGGCCATCGTCAATAGAACAAACAGACCAATGAACATCATGTATGCGACACCAAACATGACAAGAAGAATGGCGGCTTCCTTTCGCCTTGTTTTGAAAAACTCGTAGATGTAGCTCCGATCTCTCTGAACAAATATTTTGTATCGATCGAGATATACGACTATCCCGACTGCTCCGACACATAGAAGAATCCAGACATACAGCGAAAAAAATAATATCGCGCGAACTCACTGCGTGGGAACGAGACGATCCATTCTTTCATGTGCGATCCGTTCTTGACTGCCATAACGCGTCACGTTTAGCGTCTACAATCTATCTTTTTAGATCAATAGCCGACGCGGGCGAACATGGCGGGAGAAGCTGGGCCAAAGATGACTAGATGCGGCATGGTGGTCCATATTCGTAGGCGTCGCAGCCGCGAAGTCTAGCATGCCAAAAAGATTTGCGATCCTTTCGGCCACTCCGATGAGATTGAGGTAAACACGCGAGAGTTCCGCTAATATAGTGCAGGTATACAGAAGCGAGAGCCGCATCCTGCTTCCGATCTCTGATGACGGAATAATGTCCGATTGGGATGCCAGGATTGCCAAGTGGATATTTGGCAGCATGGGAAGGAGGGGCGCTCTTGCAAGCCTCCACTCCCAAACAATTCCGGTCGACAAATCCTCACAAGGCGTTACCTCCTACCGAAGGACGACCCTTTCCCATAGTCATCGTGAATCACAGGTCCACACCAGTCAAGCGCACAGCGAACCCAAATGGATATGCCGACGTTTGACAAGCTAACGGCGTGGCTCGCCGAACAAGGCTATGCAGGAAGTTCAATATGATTGTCACGTAGCCGCATCACCGGTCCGCGATCATTGATCTTGATATCGTCGGCTTGCGGCAGATCGAGGTCGGTCTGCTGCGCCGGAATGTCGAGCGCAAGATCTTGCATCATCTTGCGGTATTCGGCCCAGCGGACATGTTGCTCATATGCGTTGCACTTGTCCTTTATTTAGGTCCGATACGCAGCAGATACGAGAGGCGGACGGCGTGTCCCTGCGGGCCGGGCTCTCGGCTCCGCTGAAACCCCGGCGTGGCCGGGTTTTCACCCTTCGGGCATCGATCCCTCACGCAAGCAAGATCACCACGCTCGCTGCATGTACGAATTACTCCGCCGGATTCCAGATCACCGCAAATTCGTCATCCCGGTCCGATCCGGCCATCCTGCCGAGATTTGCATACAGCCTGCGGGCGCCGAATTCCGGGGCAGCAAAGGACAGGGCAACGAAGTCTGCACCATTGTCCTTGTTCTTGCGATCCCAGCCGCCGCCGATCTCGGCGTCGTTACCGTAGACGCGATAGTCCGGCTGGTCGCTGCCCGGCTTCTTCTCCTTGTTCGGAATGATCTTGAGCGCCGCTGAAATCGATAGCGTCCGCAATGTACCGCGATAGGAACCATCATCGAGCTTGTTGACGAAACCGATGGCTGGCATCTGATGTCTCCCCACTTGATCCAGGCTGGCAACTGGCCCGGACTGCGCGCCCGTCTGCTGCACAGGTCCGGCCCTGTCTGTGTTCACCTTGAGCTCAAGCAGTCGCGCCAATCCGTTCGCCGGCATCTTTGCCCTCATTGTTGCTTGCGCCATGGCCTGAGGATTCCGCGAGCGGAAGGTTCGCGCACCCCGTCAAATCTGACGGGTCGAACCTGGGACCACACGGCCTAAAGCAGCCGGGCATCGGGCGGGACGGGCAGCACCGGCGTTGGGACGCGCGCCCGAAACGTGGTGTCCGTCCGATCTGGGTGGTGGTGTGTGGTCAGGGGAGCGGTGGGGGGGGGGGGGGGGTGAGCCGTGATTTTGACCTTGAGGCCCATCCGCTGCCGCTTGCGCCTTGCCGGGCGCAAGGGAAGCTCCGCCGCGACAGGAAGGCGGCCGGAACGACGTCTCGCCAGCGCGCCCTTGCCCCCGGCAGGCTTCGCGGCCGGCCGGGGGCGTCCCGCAATTCACGGGAAAAGGGAAGTCAACCGAGGAAAGGGCTGGACATCGCCGGCGTGGCGGGTTCGGCATAAATGTCATGGACCAGAAAGACATCGATGCGTTGCGAGGGAAGGTGCCCTGTGCGTCTCTCCTGGAAAAAGCAGGCTGGAAAGTCGACCTGAAGGAGAGCACTCGCGACGCGGTCAAATACCGCCGCGGCGAGGGTCAGATCGTCATCGTCATCCACAAAGGGCGCGGTTGGTTCGACCCGATGTCCGAGGCCAAGGGCGACGTTTTCAAGCTCGCCGAACACCTTGGCGCGAAGAACTTTCCTGAGGCCCTGGAGCAGGTCGCGGAGCTCGACGGGTTCGTGCCAACCCAGCCGGCCTGGAACCGTCCGGCACGGGCTAAGCCCGCACTGCCGCTTGCGAACCGTTGGAATGCTCGCCTCAAACCGCGGCCAGGCTCGCCGGCCTGGCGCTACCTCTCGGAGTCGCGCTCCATTCCCGACCACCTGATTCAGGAAGCTCTCGAACAGGACCGGCTTCGCGAAGGTCCCCACGGAAGCATGTGGGCCTCGCACACCAATGATGCCGGGAGCGTGGTCGGCTGGGAGGAGCGCGGCCCGGAGTGGCGCGGGTTTGCAACCGGTGGATCGAAAGTGCTCTTCCGTCTCGGCACCCCACAGGCATTACGTTCCTGCGTTACCGAAGCGGCAATCGACGCGATGAGTCTCGCTGCTATTGAGGGGCTACGCCACGATTCCCTCTATCTCAGCACTGGCGGCGGCTGGTCGCCCGCGACCGAGGCGGCAATTCGAATCCTCGGCGCGCGCCCGAAAGCGCTGCTTGTCGCCGCGACCGACAGCAACCGGCAGGGCGACGTGTTCGGTGATCGCATTCGTGCGATCGCTGAAGAGGTCGGCTCGGGCTTTGAGCGCCTGCGGTCCGCGCGCGACGACTGGAACGAAGATCTGCAGGCCGTGCTGCGACAACGCCGGTAATCCCTAGTGGGGATCGCAGCGGCCGCAAAGAGCCGCGGCGCTGCATCGGCCGAAAACAAAGCCCCAAACAGGAAAGAGTGGAGAAACAGAAAATAGCAACGCGCTGCCGCATGCCCGGCCGGCGCGTGCAAGGGTGAAGCTTCGCCCGCGTGCCGCGCCCCTTGACCCGCCGGACCGGTGAGGCGGCTGCGAGGGAAGGGTCAGGAAGGGCCGAAGATGATGGCAAAATCGGAATGATGAGCCGCGCTTCCGCCCGACGAGGCTGAAAGGAGCCCGCTTATGACCCTCTCTCCGATCCGCAAAATCTTCCAGGGCGTCGCCGACCGCCGGCAGATGTTCAGACTGTTCGATCGCCATGAACAGCGGCCAAATGCACATCCAGCCGATGATCAACACCTTTATGTGGGCGAATGGTTCGAGATCTCTCCGGAAAATTATCAGTACATGTTCGACATCCTTCCGCCGCTTTGGATGGAGTGGGACATGTTCGCGCTCTCGCGGCCGCTGACCGGCGCTTTAACGAGCATCTTCTTTAACCTCAAGGTCAGCGACCGGCCGCGGTATTTCCACGGCTACTGCGACCTGTCCGATCGCGGTTCGCCTGAGCGCATGAAGCAGTCCATCATCGTGCGCGAATCTCGGCCTGTCTGCACCATGACGCGCGACGAACGGCTCGAGCACATATGGTCGATCACGCATGATGACTATCGCGGCTACGCCGGTGAACGCTGGCCGATAGCCGACCGCGGCAAGCGCACCGTGTTGTTCTATGGCGGACGGCATGGGAGCTTGCTGAAATTGCTCGATCGTCTCACGGACGACGAGATCGCCGCGAAGTTGCCCGTGCATCTGCGCTATCTCCCCGAAGCGATCGCGGCGTGAGGGAGGATGCCATGACGGACTATCATTCCCCGACGGTCGTTCAGCCCAACATCCCGCCCGCGGACATGACGCCGCTGGAGCGGCTGATCCTCGATCTCGCCTTCGACGCGGAGAGCGAGACAGACGGCATCTATTTCCATTCGGAGTGTGGGCCGAGCGACATTGTCACCCTGTCCGTTGAGGACCTGCGTACCGCTTTCGAGGCGTCACGAGATCGCGGTGAAAGCAGCATCGGCAAATATGTCAGCGCCTTGCTCACGCGACACGATGAGCAGGCCGGTGACGACCCTCCGGACGACATCGACGTCGATCTCACCGACAGCGAGAACGGCTGGGATCAGATGTTTCAGGACATCGTGCGCCGATCCGCCACGATCGATGAGATCGTTGTAACCTCGGCGTTCACATGCACCAGGATGCGACCCAACGGCTTCGGCGGCAGTGTGATGCTCATCACCGCTGACGCCATCCGATACTGCTCTACGGCCGACATGCTTGAGAAATTCTGGAACGAGGCCGCCAAGGCATCGCCAAACCCTCGGCCCACTCCGTCCGAACGAACGTCATAGGCGGCATCACCGCTCGAACCTCGCGAAAGCCCGGCCATGCGCCGGGCTTCGCGTTTCAACCGCCGGCAATGCCGGTCCCCTTCTTCCACACGATGCGAACGCCGTCGCCGGCCAGCCTGGGCCGGACGATGGCGCGCGCCTTCATGACAAGGAGATTCTCCAATGGCGCACGACGATCCCTTTACTCTCGATCTCTTCAACACATCTGCTCTGTCGTCCGGCCTCGGCCTCGGCGTCACCGCATTCGCCGGTAACTCAGCATCCGTCGCGGACGATGGCGACGATGCCAATCCGTCGGCTCCGGCTTCTGCTGTTGCGGTCGCTATGGTCGCACGATCGGCACCGCCCGCCCAGCATTTACAAGGCAGCAATTTCTATCTCGCGGATAGCCGTGGTCTCGCACGCGGCTGGAAGGAACGCGCCCGCGATAATATCGCCGCGATCCGGCTTGCGGCAGAAATCGGGGCCGCCGAGCGAGCCGCCACTCCGGAGGAGCAGGCGAAGCTGATCCTCTTTACAGGCTTTGGCGCATCCGACCTTGCCAACGGAGTCTTCCGTCGGCCCGGAGAGAGTGACTTCCGCGAGGGCTGGGACGAGATCGGCACGGCGTTGGAGGACGCTGTCGGTGAAGCCGATTATGCATCGCTAGCCCGCTGTACCCAGTACGCTCACTTCACGCCCGAGTTCATCGTCCAGGCAATCTGGTCAGGGCTCCAGCGGCTCGGCTGGCGCGGCGGCCGCATATTGGAGCCCGGCATCGGCACAGGCCTGTTCCCGGCACTCATGCCGGACGGCCTGCGTGACGTCTCCCGCGTCACCGGCATCGAGCTCGATCCCGTCACTGCACGCATCGCTCGGCTGTTGCAGCCGCGGGCGCGTATCATCGCCGGCGATTTCGTTCGCACGGAGCTGCCGGCGAGCTTCGATCTTGCGATCGGTAATCCGCCGTTCTCGGATCGCACCGTCCGTTCCGATCGCGCGTATCGATCGCTCGGCCTTCGCCTGCATGATTATTTCATCGCGCGGGCGATCGACCTGTTGAAGCCCGGTGCGCTTGCCGCCTTCGTGACCAGTGCGGGCACAATGGACAAAGCTGACAGCACCATGCGCGAGTGTATCGCGAAATCGGCCGACCTTATTGCCGCAATCCGCTTGCCTGAGGGCAGCTTCCGCGCCAGCGCCGGCACGGAGGTGGTTGTCGACGTGCTGTTCTTCCGCAAACACAAAATCGGAGACGCGGAAGGCGATCTGTCGTGGCTCGATCTCGACGAGGTCCGACCGGCGACAGACGACGAAGGTGCGATCCGCGTCAATCGCTGGTTCGTGAAGCACCCGGATCTCGTGCTGGGCGCCCATGCCCTGGCTTCCGGTCCCTTCGGTGAGACCTACACATGCCTTCCTCGCGAAGGCGAGGACCTCGCTGCGGCCATCTCGACAGCGATCCAGTTCCTCCCGGAAGCGATTTATGATGGCGAGCCGGAGGTGATCGATCTCGATCTGGAGGCGCTCGACGATCCATCCTTGGACGATCTGCCATCCGACCGGCATGTCCGCGAAGGCAGCTACTTCTTCGACAAGGCCCGCGGCCTGATGCAGATCCTCGACGGCGAGCCCGTCGCGGTGAAGATGCGCAAGGGCCGCAGCGGCGATGGCGTGCCCGACAAGCACATCCGCATCATCCGCAAGCTTATCCCGATCCGGGACGCTGTGCGCGAGGTCCTGAAAACCCAAGAGCTCGATCGGCCATGGAAGGACGCGCAGGTGAAGCTGCGCATCGCCTGGTCGAATTTCGTGCGCGACTTCGGCCCGATTAATTTCACTACGGTGTCTTTGACAGAGGACGAGGAAACCGGCGAGGTGCGCGAGACGCATCGCCGCCCCAATATCCAGCCATTTCTCGACGATCCCGACTGCTGGCTGGTCGCCTCGATCGAGGACTACGACCTCGAAACCAATACGGCGAAGCCCGGTCCGATCTTTACCGAACGTGTGATCTCACCGCCGGCCGCACCGGTGATCACGAGCGCGGCCGACGCACTCGCTGTTGTTCTCAACGAGCGCGGCCGTGTCGACGTCGATCATATCGCCGAACTCTTGCATCGCGATCGCGACGATGTCGTTGCCGAGCTCGGCAGCGCGATCTTCTGTGATCCTGCCGACGGTTCCTGGCAAACTGCGGACGCCTATCTGTCCGGCCCGGTCCGCGACAGGCTGAAGGCGGCGAAGGCCGCCGCCGCGCTCGACCCGGTCTATGAGCGCAACGTCGCCGCGCTGCAGGGAGTACAGCCTGCTGATCTGCGTCCCTCCGACATTACCGCCCGACTCGGCGCGCCGTGGATTCCGGCCGCCGACATTATTGCATTCGTCAAGGAGACGATGGATGCCGAGATTAAAATCCACCACATGCCTGAGCTCGCCTCCTGGACTGTGGAGGCCCGACAGCTTGGATGGATGGCGGCCGGTACGTCGGAATGGGGCACGGATCGCCGACATGCCGGCGAACTGCTCTCCGATGCGCTGAACAGCCGCGTTCCGCAAATCTTCGACACCATCAAGGACGGTGACAGCGAGCGGCGGGTGCTCAATGTGATTGACACCGAGGCCGCAAAGACAAAGCTGCAGAAGATCAAGGATGCCTTCCAGCGCTGGATCTGGTCCGATGCGGATCGGACTGACCGGCTGGCCCGGCTCTACAATGATCGCTTCAATAACATCGCGCCACGAGCCTTTGATGGCTCTCATCTGAAGCTCCCGGGCGCCTCTGGCGCCTTTGTTCTTTATGGGCACCAGAAGCGCGGCATCTGGCGCGTTATCTCTTCCGGGTCGACCTATCTCGCTCATGCGGTCGGCGCCGGCAAGACCATGACGATGGCAGCCGCGGTCATGGAGCAGCGCCGGCTTGGCCTGATCGCCAAGGCCATACTGGTCGTTCCCGGTCATTGCCTGGCGCAGGCGGCGCGCGAGTTCCTCGCACTCTATCCGAACGCCCGCATTCTCGTTGCCGACGAGACCAATTTTACCAAGGACAAGCGGCATCGGTTCCTGTCGCGCGCCGCCACGGCGACATGGGATGCGATCATCATCACGCACAGCGCCTTCCGCTTCATCAGCGTGCCCTCGGCCTTCGAGCAGCAGATGATCCAGGACGAGCTGGAGCTCTATGAGACGCTCTTGACCAAGGTCGAGAGCGACGACCGCGTTTCACGAAAACGGCTCGAGCGGCTGAAGGAGGGATTGCAGGAGCGGCTCGAATCTCTTTCCACGCGCAAGGATGATCTCCTGACCATCTCGGAGATCGGCGTCGACCAGATCATCGTCGACGAGGCGCAGGAGTTCAGAAAGCTCTCCTTCGCCACCAACATGTCGACGTTGAAGGGCGTCGATCCCAACGGCTCGCAGCGCGCATGGGACCTTTACGTGAAGTCGCGCTTCGTCGAGACCAAGAACCCGGGACGAGCGCTCGTTCTAGCGTCCGGCACGCCAATCACCAATACACTTGGCGAGATGTTCTCGGTGCAGCGCTATCTCGGCTTCGCTGCGCTCCTCGAGCGTGGACTGCACGAGTTCGACGCCTGGGCGTCGACCTTCGGCGACGTGTCGACCGAACTCGAGCTCCAGCCCTCCGGCAAATACAAGCCGGTGACGCGCTTTGCCACGTTCGTCAACGTGCCGGAGTTGATTGCCATGTTCCGCTCCTTCGCGGACGTGGTGATGCCGGAGGACCTGCGGCAATATGTGAAGGTGCCAGCGATCTCGACCGGCCGGCGTCAGATCCTGACCGCGAAGCCGACCGCCGCGTTCAAGCGATACCAGGTTCTGCTCGACGCGCGCATCAAGGCAATCGAAGAGCGCGACCGGCCGCCTGAGCCCGGCGACGATATCCTGCTCTCTGTCATCACGGACGGCCGTCACGCAGCGATCGACCTGCGCCTGGTCGATTCCGACAATGACAACGAGCCTGAGAATAAGCTCAACAAGCTGATCGCGAACGCCTTCCGCATCTGGCGGGAGACGGCGAAAAACACCTATGTGCGCCCAGACGGCAAGCCGTTCGAGCTTCCCGGCGCGGCACAGATGATTTTCTCCGATCTCGGCACCATCAACGTCGAGAAGACGAGGGGCTTCTCCGCGTATCGCTGGATCAGGGACGAACTGATCCGCATGGGCGTTCCGCCGAGCGAGATCGCATTCATCCAGGACTTCAAGAAGACTGAAGCCAAACAGCGCCTGTTCGGCGATGTGCGGGCCGGCAAGGTTCGCTTCCTGCTCGGATCCTCCGACACGATGGGCACGGGCGTCAATGCGCAGCTCCGACTGCGGGCGCTTCACCACCTCGACGTGCCATGGCTGCCCTCGCAGATCGAGCAACGTGAAGGTCGCATCGTTCGGCAGGGTAACCAGAATGATGAAGTCGATATCTACGCCTACGCGACTGAAGGCAGCCTCGATGCGCAGATGTGGCAGAATAACGAGCGCAAGGCCCGCTTCATCGCGGCCGCGCTCTCGGGCGACACCTCGATCCGTCGGCTCGAAGATCTGGGAGAGAGCCAGGCCAACCAGTTCGCCATGGCCAAGGCAATTGCATCGGGCGACGAGCGACTGATGCGCAAGGCGGGACTTGAAGCGGATATCGCGCGGCTTGATCGATTGCGTGCTGCGCACATCGACGATCAACATGCCGTGCGCCGGCAGGTCCGCGATGCTGAGCGCGACATCGAATTTGCAACCCGGCGCATCGCCGAGATTGGCCAGGATATCGCCCGTCTCGTGCCAACTGGCGGCGAGGCCTTCGCGATGCGCGTGAAGGAGAGGCGCTACTCCGAGCGCAAGGAGGCCGGCCGTGCCTTGATGAAGGAGCTCCTCACACTGGTCCAGCTTCAGCACGAAGGCGCGAGCGTCATCGCATCGATCGGCGGATTCGACGTTGAATATGTCGGCGAGCGCATCGGCCGCGACGGCTATTGCTACACGACGAGGCTGATGCGTACCGGTACCAATGATGAGATCGACCTTCCGGTGACGGTGACGCCGCTTGGCGCGATCTCGCGTCTGGAGCACGCAGTTGGTGATTTCGAGGCGGAGCAGGAACACTTCCGCCAGGGTCTCATTGACGCGCGCAGGCGGCTGGCCGCTTACCAGTCACGGGAAGGCGGAGACTTCGCCTTCGCCGCCGAACTCGCCGACAAGCGCCAGCAGCTCTGCGCGATCGAGGCCGAGCTCGCCAACGACAGCGAGAGCCCAGCCAACCGGATTGCCGCGTGATGGGCTAACGTGACAGGCGGTTTTCATCGTCAATCAGCACGAGGCGGGCTGGAGCCTTATCGCTCCAGCGCCATAGGACGAGGTTAAGATCATCAGCCGCGGCACCCGGTGCGAAACTGCGAACCAGCAGGGCGTCGAAGCCCGCTGCAATAAGCCGCCGGGCGAATGCCTGCGTCTTCGCTTCTCCGGCTGCTTTCATTTGATCGCGCCATGTCGGGTCCGCCAGCGCCGCAGCATCGATCCCGTGTGCCGCGAGCGCGGTGTCATCCCGGCTGTCGAACACGTGTTCAATCTCGGCCGTATAGGACACGAGCATGGTCGGCTGGAGGGAACCAGCGCGATTGGCCTCGCGCAACGCTGTCATCACCGACAGCGAAGCATAGAGTGCCGGCATTCCCTTCACATTGAAGCGGCCGCCGTGCAGCGCAGCACCCTCTCCGGAGAGAGGATTGCGCGCGTAAACCGGATTGAGCGCGCGAAACAGCGGCCCGCGATACGGCATCAGGCGTGAACGCCCGCGTCGACTGCGTCGATATAGTCGAGAACATCCTCAGCACGTCCGCTGCGCACGAGCTGCATCGCCGTCTGTCCCGAAAAGCCCGGCAGCGGCTCCGACCGATACCATGCATAAGCCATGAGCGCCGAGCCGAAGCGCGGCTCGAGCTTGTTGAGGACCTCCATCATCTCGCGCAGCCGCCGCTGGGTGCGGTCCGACCGCACCCGGTCCTTGCGCTGCACCGCATCCCGGCCGAGCCCCGCCGTACGGGCGACCTCCTCGCTCGTGGTGCGCAGCGCCTGAGCGATCTTGCGCGGGGCGAAAAATCCATCATCGGCGTACTGGGCCAGACCCATGATCGGCCTCCAATGAAAGAACTCAAGAGGGAAAAACGTTAGCTTTGCGCTGCTTTTCCTTGGGCTTGGTTGTGTTTTGACCGGCGTTCCGGCCGATCGGCTAAATCTTCTCCGTTCGCAGGACGGGCTTTTGCTGTCCTGCGGTTCTGAACCATTCTCCAATCCGTGACCCTGATGCCGTTTGTCTTCGTGGCTTCGGTCACATAGTGGCGTTCGGCTCCCGGCTTCCCATTCTCCTTTAAGAGCGCAACCCAGGCCTGCCAGGTTCGCTAAACGATCATCAGGACAGCCGGGATGTCGTCGACGATGCGCCTTCCTCGCTGTTGAGACCGCGCCGCTCGTAGGGGCGCTGGTCACGCAGGATCTGGAAGGCGATCGTCAAAAGCTTGCGCGCGATTGCGACACGCGCCTTATTCGCTCCTCTGAACTTCAGGTGTTCATATTGGGCTCGAAGCTGCGGATCGGTGGCGACGGCTGGTGCGACCGCCTCCACGAAGGCCCAGCGCAGCCACTTGTTGCCCTGCTTGATGATCCCGCCGTGATAGGTCTTGCCCCCGCTCGAATAGGTCGAGGGAACAAGACCCGCATAGGCGGCCAGCTTCTTCGACGTGCGGAAGCGGCGGATGTCGTCGATCTCGGCGTCGATCAGCCTTGCGAAGAACTCACCGATGCCGGGGATCGTCTTCAGGAGCTTCACATTGCTGTTGGTCTTCGTCATCGCCCGGATGGTGGCTTCCGACTGCTTGATCCGCACGTCGATGTCGCCGATGAAGTCGAGACCGCGATCGATCTGGATGCGGTCGATGTCCGAGACATGGAGTGCGGCGAACTGCTGGCGTCCGGCCTTGCCGAACAGGTCACCCAGCTTTTTTAGCTGTGCCGTCTGCTCTGGATAGCGGTCGAACACCGTCACGATCCGGTTCTTCACCATCGTGCGAAGCCGCACGTAGAACATCCGTTCGCGAAGGGCGATGCGAAGCTCCCGTGCCTTCTCTCCCGGCGCCCAGGCTTGTGGAACCAGATCAGCCCGCAACAGATGGGCCAGAACCGTCGCGTCGATCTTGTCCGTCTTGATCTTCGCGTCGGCGATCGCCTTGACCTTCAAGGGGTGGGCGAGAACGACATCATCACAGATGTCGTCGAGCCAATCATACATCACCATCCAGTTGCGGGTCGCTTCCACGACCGCATGGCTGTTCTCCCTGTACCGCTCCAGAAACGAACCGAGCGACTGGCGATCGTTTTTCACCCGCCCGGAGCGTAGCGTCTTCCCGGCCGTGTCCTGAACGACCAGATGGCTGTAGCTTTTGTGGTAATCGACGCCAATGTGATAATCATAGGATGCAGTCACGCTTTGTCTCCCTTCATTGAGTTCCGCAAAACCCAAGTAAGGTAGGCCAAACGGCGCAAAGCGTGACTGTCCCAAAGTCATCTGCATCTCAGTGAATCGTTCTCTCAGTGGAAGGGCGAGGCTCTTTCATGCCACCTCCTTTCCCATTATCCACATAATCCGGCGCAATATAGCGTCAGAAAATGTGGAAAGCAAGGGGTTGGAAGCAGGGGGAACGGTCCTCGCAGAGCGTTCGGGCCGGCGACGCAGTCTCAACCGCCGCCTCCGCGATCCCGGCCGCGGCGCCCGGCGCAGGGCTCAAGAGCCCCGCTTGGGCGGCCGGGCAGGGATGCTCGCCCGCGGTTGCGCCGGCCGCTCGCGCCCTGCGGTCGGGGCAGGGGTCTCCGGAAAGGAGACGAGAAAGGGCCGCCCGGAACCGCGCGGTCCGCAACCCTGCAATGGAGAAAATCCGATGAAACTGATGAAAGTTGATCCACGCGCGCTCAACGAGAATCCCGACCCGACGCGCCGCACCAAGTCCTCGCCGCAGAGTGACGCGTTACTGCTCGCGACCATCAAGGCCGTGGGCATCATCCAGCCACCGATCGTGACCGCTCAGCGCGGCCGCGGCAACGGCTTTACCATCGAGATCGGTCATCGCCGCGTAACGCAGGCGATCGCCGCCAAACTCGATGAGATCGAGATTCTGGTCGCCGATCCCGACGAGGAGAAGGATGCGCTGCGCAGCCTGATCGAGAACGTGGCGCGGGAGGCGCTCAATCCCGTCGACCTCTGGCGTCGCATCGAGCGTCTGGTCGCGCTCGGCTGGAACGAGGAGTCGATCGGCACCGCTCTCGGTCAGTCCGTGCGTCAGATCCGCAAGCTCCGCCTGCTTGCGAACATCCTGCCCGCGATGCTCGACCATATCGCCAAAGGCGATATGCCGAGCGAGCAGCACCTGCGCACCATCGTTGCAGCCACACAGGACGAGCAGGCGCAGGTCTGGAAGAAGCACAAGCCGCGCAAGACCGATCCGCAGGTCTCATGGAGTGATGTGGCGCGCGCACTGACGAAGGACCGCATGTATGCGCGCCATGCGAATTTCGGCGATGACCTCGCGCAGGCTTACGGGATCGTGTGGCAGGAGGACTTGTTCGCGCCCGCCGACGAGGACAGCCGATACACCAACGACGTCGAGGCGTTCCTCGGTGCGCAGCAGGAATGGATGACCGCCAATATGCCCAAGCGCAGCACGGTTATCGAGGTTACGACCTGGGGTGATCCAAAGCTGCCGCCGAAGGCCGAGCGCGTCTATGGCAAGCCGAACAAGAGCGACTGCACCGGCTGGTATCTCGACCCGCGCAACGGTTCGGTGCAGTCCATCGCATACCGGATGCAGAAGCCGAAGAAAGACAAGGCAAAGGCGAAAGGCTCCCACGCTTCCGGCTCCGACAGCACTGCGCCGGCATCGCGGCCCGATGTCACTCGACGCGGCATGGATATGATCGGCGACCTGCGGACCGATGCATTGCACGAGGCGTTCGCGCGCGCACCGATCGAGGACGACACTTTGACCGCGCTGCTCGTGCTGGCCTTCGCCGGCGGGAACGTGTCGGTCGCCTCGGGGCGTAACTCCGACCACGGTATCCGCGCGCAGCAGGCGCGGCGACTGATCGGCGACGACGGCAGCCTCGCTTATGACCGCGAGACGCTGCAGCAGGTCGCGCGGGAGGTCCTGACGGACGTTCTGTCATGCCGTGAAAACCGTTCGAACAGCGGCGTGGTCGCGCGCGTTGCCGGCTCTGCGATCGGTGCCGATGAGTTCCTCCCCAATCTCGCGACGGAGGAATTCCTGTCCTGCCTCTCGCGCGGTGCGCTCGAGGCATCGCTGAAAGGCACGCCCGTCCTGCCGCGCCAGCGGGTGAAGGACACGCGCGCAGCGCTGGTCGCGCACTACGCCGACGGCCGCTTCGTCTATCCGGCGGCACTGTTCGCGCCGACGGCCGAGATCGTCGCGGAATGGGCTGAAGACAATGCGTTCGTCGATGAGGACGACGATGCCGCCGACGACATCGATGCTGGCGACGACGAGCATGGCGGCTACGCCGAAGCCGCCGAGTAGCCGCTTCCGCGATCTCAATCGTTCCCCGCCGCCGGCCCAGCCGGCGGCGGCTTCGTTTTCACCGTTGGAAATAGGAGGACATGATGTCCGCACGATCGATCTTCGACCACGCGCCACTCGGCGCGACGATTCAGTTCTCGGACGGCACGCCACGGCCGCCTGCGCGCTTCAGAAATAAACTTGCCGCGTGGGAAAGCCGCAACAGCCGCGGGCGGCTGACCCGCAAGCAGAATGAGAAATGCGTCGGCAACACCGTGCTGCCAGCGAACTTCACGCTGCATGAAGCCGACCATGGCGGCGGCGGTGTCGTCGTCCTGCGCGTGTATCGCACCTTTTCGGTCGACAGCGAGTTGACCTTTCGCGTCATCGAGCAGCCTGCGATCGGCTCTGTCCGTGTGTTCAGCCGTGCGGGCGAGAGCGGCGAACTCGTTTACCTCGCGTGCGATCGCGAGGATGCCGAAACATGGCTCAAGAGCCATGGCTATCCCGACGCGGTCCTGGACGAGGTCGTCGGCGACGATCCCGCGACGGCATCGAGCGAAGGGAGGGCGGCATGACGCAACGCACCCCCGATCCGATCAGCCCTACAACCCCCGATTCGCCGGGGGTTTTGTTTGCCCGGACCCGCGAAGATTTTCTCGCTGCCAGGATCGGCGACTATGCCTTCGCGATGCTGCCGGGCCACAGCGGCCGTTATTACTTCGCATCGGCCTGGCTGCTGTACAAGCCGATGGAAGAATGGGCGCACGCTGACTTCTATAGCCGAAGCGGCGAGGTCGCCGACGAAGCCGCCTTCCGCGCGCGCGTCGCGGAAAGTGCCGAGCATCTGAGGCAACGCGCGGCACTTGGCCGTCGCGAAATACACTCCACGGCGAACACGCCGTGGGGTGCCTCGCAGGGTGCGACGGTCTATGCCGACGGCGTCGTCTGTCATTCGACAGCCGGTCACGGCGGCTTCCATCTCGATGCGGCCCACAATGCGAAGGTACACCCTGCACTTCGCACAAGAGGCGGCTGGTACGAGGAAGATTCCGCCTGGGCCGCCGTCGCCCAGGCGTTTCCGGAGCTGTTCACGGACTACGAACGCCACCATGCCGAGCAGACCATTCGCGACTGGTATCCGGACGTTTGGGAAGCGATCCATGGCCGCTCGCTTCTGCCGGGCGAATCTCACGAGAAGGATCGCCGCACGTTCGAGCGTGACCATGCCGCGGACTGGATTGTCGTTTCCGCGATCACATCCGAGCACCGAAAAGGGTTCGTCGAGGTCGTCGCCACGCTGGGCGGCAAACGCGGTCCGGGTACTGAGGAGCGCCGCTTTCTCGTTCCCGCGGACGAATATCAGGTCGGCCGCTTCGGCTTCGTCATCGATGAGACTCGGCACTCTCTCTATGGCGGTCTGTCGAGCTTTGTCGGCTGGCAACCATAGGAGGCGGCGATGCCATGGAAAATCATCGCCGCTGCGTTCGGCTGGAAGCCGGCACGCGATGACCACAATAACCAGCTCGTGGTGTGGCACCCGAGATTACGCCGGCATTTTACCGGCGCGGATTGCTGGAAGCGCGCAGTTCTGCTCTCGATCCGTGCACCCGCATCGCAAAGCCTCTCTCGCTCGCGAAAGGAGCCATTGCGATGACAACTTATCTTGTCGCGGTGCGTCTTCTTATCGAGGCGAACACTGATCCAGAGGGCGAGGTTGCCGATGTGCTGCACGGCATCCTCACCGAGAACATGCGGAAATACGCCGGTCCGCAGTCATCGCTGATCGACTGGGCTATCGCCGCCGGAAATTTTTCGGAATCGATCGCGCCCGTCGTGACGTCCGGCGATTACGAGCCCAACGAAACCGCATTCCCTTCATGGCCGGCGGAGCGGCGGCCATGACATGTCCGACTGACATCGGCGTCTTGCTGTCTCGGATTGCGGACGCGCGTTGCGGCACGCAACGTCAACTCGGCGTGATCGAGCGGCAGATCGCCAAACGCGCGGAGCGAATGACGATCACGGCGCGCGTGCAACGACGGCGCGGCCGGCGCGGCGCGCACGCCTGGACCGGTGTCGACGAATGTGCCTATCAGGCCTTAGTCGCCGACCTGACGCTCGCGCGGCATTCGGAGATCGACGCGCTGACAGGCCAGCTCGCCCGGGAGGATGCCGCCCTGACGGCATTGCGCGTCAGGTGCACGACCCGCGCCGTCGCCGATCCTTGACTCCCGCCGGCGCGCTTCGCCTGCGCGCGAGAATCTTGTGGTCGCGGCATCTCGCCCGGGCCGAGCTTGTGAGCGACGCTGCCACAGTGGCCTCGCGAGCGGCTCCCATCGGTGTCTTTCCAGAACGAGCGGACGGGTCGCTGCATCGGGCGGGCTCCGCGGTCCGGTCACGTCCTGTCCGGTATCGCCGGCGTGGCCCGTACCCTGTCGGGCCCCCTCGGGTTTGTTGCGGTCTACGCCGCCGGCGGTCCGATTCAAGGCCAAGTCGCAAGCGACCGGAGACCGCCGATCTCGGCAAGGCCCAGTCGCGGCCTGCGCAGGGCAAGAGCCCCGCTTGTCCGCAACCGGACCTCGCTCGCCTGGCAGTCGCCGGACCTTGAACCGGCCCTCACTCCGGCGGCGTCGGGCGACCGCACCCGAAGGGGGGTCCGGCAGGTGCCGGATTGAACCCGACGGCGAACCAGGAAAGGACTTCTCCATGACCAAGACCGCTCGCGCCGCCCGCCCTAGCGCCCGCGTTATCCCGCTCCGCCGCGGCACTACCCTCGAAATGGTCCGGCTCGCCAGCCCGGATGCTGCCCAGGCCACCCGCATCGCCGAAAGCTTCGGCCTCGCGGTTCTCGATAGCGACGGCATCCGCGATCTGCACGAGAGGCTCATCGTCGAGACCGCAGACGCACTCAAGGAAGGTCTCAGCGAACGCGCCATGCAGATCCACCTTCAGCGCATCGTCGGGTCGTATGTCGGCTCGGCCCATGGCGCTGGCCAGTTCTACAGCCGCGCCGTCACCGAGGCGCGCGAGGCGACGGCGAGACTCGCCAACGATGCACGTGACGAAGACCTCGACGGTCCTGTCGGCTTCGATTCCGCGGCGCAGCGCAAGCGCGAGTTTGCCGCCGAGGTCGCCATTCAAGCCCACGCTCTTCGCATGGCGGCCGAGGGCGCTGTCGTAGCCTACGAGCATGTCGTGGGCGAGAGCTGGAAGCCGTTCGAGCGTCAGTCCGAGCACGTCGGCGAGACCGTCAGCCGCAAGGCCGCCGAACTCCAGATGGCGGCGTTCGGTTGACGTCGCTGGCGGGGCTTCGGCCCCGCCACTCGCTTCTCTCGATCTGACAAGGCCGCTCCAAAAGAGCGGCCTTGTTTCATGTCGGCTTTCCCGTCGGACGGTTCTCAACCGCGCTCGTCCGCCAAATCTGCAAAACGCGTGAACTCACCCTGAAACGACAGCAGCACCGTGCCCGTCGGCCCGTGACGCTGCTTGCTGATGATGATCTCCGCCTTGCCGCGCGCAGCGTCGAGCTCAGCCTCCCATTTCACATGATCCTCAGTGCCCGCACGAGGCTCCTTATTCTTCAGGTAATATTCCTCACGGAATACAAACAGGACGACGTCAGCATCCTGTTCGATCGAGCCCGATTCTCGGAGATCTGAAAGTTGTGGCCGCTTTTCGTCGCGGTTTTCGACGAGCCGCGATAACTGCGAGAGTGCAATGATCGGAACGTTAAGCTCCTTTGCCAAAGCCTTTAATCCGGTCGTGATCTCTGTGACCTCTTGGACGCGGTTTTGTGCCGCACGTTGAGAGCGGCCCTGCATCAACTGGATGTAATCGACCACGACAAGGTCAAGACCGCGCTGGCGCTTTAGCCGGCGTGCGCGGGCGGCCAACTGGCTGACCGTGAGCGCGCCGGTCTGATCGACGTAGAGCGGCAGTTGCCGCATGTTCCGCCGGCGTTCGACGAGCCGCTCGAAGTCGCCTTCGTCAATGGCTCCGCGGCGAATCCGCGACGACGACACCTCCGCTTGCTCGGATATCACGCGCGTCGCGAGTTGTTCCGAAGACATTTCCATCGAAAAGAAGGCCACAATGCCGCCGGCGGCGGCCTTGCCGGAAGTATCAGTCGGGGGCTCATAAGCGCGGGCGACGTTGAACGCGACATCCGTCGCAAGCGATGTCTTGCCCATTCCCGGGCGACCCGCGATGATGATGAGATCGGATGGCTGCAAGCCGCCCATCTTTGCGTCGAGGTCTTTCAGTCCGGTCGGTAGCCCGGATAACTGCCCGTCGCTCTGATAGGCCTGTGCCGCGCGCTCGATCGCGTGATCGAGCGCGGTATCGAAGCTTTCGAATCCGCCCCCGAAACGTCCGGTCTCCGCGACCTCGTAAAGACGTTGCTCCGCGAGCTCGATCTGATCTGTCGGCGCGGAATCGACGGCCGCATCGAAGGCGGCGCTACGCAGGTCTTCCGCGATATTGATGAGCTCACGCCGGATTGCGAGGTCGTAGATGGTGCGGCCATAATCTACCGCATTGATGGCTGTCGTCGCTTCGGCCGCAAGGCGGGCGAGATATTGCGACGCCGACAGCCCGGCGACGTTCAGGCCGCCGGGAAGGAAGGTCTTGACGATGATCGGGCTTGCCACTTTGTTGGCGCTGACGAGACCCGACATAATGTCAAAGATCGTGCCATGAAGCGGCTCGAAGAAGTGATCCGATCGCAAAAAGTCCGACACACGAAAGAGTGCGGCGTTGTTGATCAGAATCGCGCCGAGCAGCGCTTGTTCCGCTTCGATGTTATGCGGCAGGGTCGGAATTGATGGCGTTGCTGCGAGCTCGAATCTGTGTGCGGCCTGGTTCATCTGAGATGGTCCCCGTTCTGCCGGGATTCGAAACGAAAGCAGCGATCCGTCCGAATCGCGTCGAACCGGCACAAGAATAGCCCCGCGCGAGATCAGCCGCACGATGAAGTGCGGAATTCGGGGGATCGGGACTAAAGAAAGAAGCCCTTGCGCGCTGTGCGAATCGCGCTGCGGCTCCGATGTCGTCGATCGCTATCCGGCTACTCGCAGTGCATCGCGTCTGTCGCCCGGATGAGAAGTCCCGTCAAAATGCAGAACCGAAAATAGCAGAATCGGTCGGCCCAGCGGCCCCTCCGGTTCACGGTCCTGCGCCGGGCCGGCGGCCTGCGCAACGGCGTCGCCGTCCTTCGCTGCGCTTCGGCCCTTGGCCTCATTGAACTGTGCTCGCTCGATGGCCATGCCGGCGGGTGCGCGGTCCTTGTGCCCGGCGGCGGACCCCGGAAGGGGCCGCGATGGGCGCGGCCTCCGAAACGGAGGTCCTCACAATGAGCAGGAAAGAGCAGAAGCAGCGCGCCGATATCTACGCGCGAATCACCGATCGCATCGTTGCCGATCTTGAGCGTGGCGTCCGCCCATGGGTCAGACCCTGGAGTGTGCCGAACATGGCCGGACGTATCACACGACCGCTGCGCCATACCGGGCAACCCTACACGGGTATCAACGTCCTCTTGCTTTGGTCGGAAGCGGTTGCACGAGGTTTTCGATCGCCGATCTGGATGACATTCAAGCAAGCACTGGAGCTCGGCGCGCATGTCCGAAAGGGTGAGACAGGCAGCCTTGTCGTCTACGCAAGCCGTTTCACCAAGACGGAAACGGACGCTCATGGCGACGAGGTCGAGAAGGATATCCCGTTCCTGAAGGCCTACACGGTATTCTGTGTTGACCAGATCGACGGTCTGCCAGACCACTATTATGGTCACGTTACCGAGCCAAAGCCATGTCCGATCGAGCGCGTCGCTCACGTTGACCGGTTCTTTGAGCAAACAGGCGCGGACATTCGTCATGGCGGTGATAAGGCCTATTACGCGACATCGATCGACGCCGTGCAAATGCCGCCGTTCGAGACGTTTCGCGATCCGCCAGCTTATTATGCGACGCTCGGGCACGAATGCGTTCACTGGACCGGTGCTCCCAAGCGACTCAACCGTGATCTCAGTCGTTATCATAAGGATCGCAGTGAACGCGCACGCGAAGAGCTGATCGCCGATCTCGGCGCATGTTTCCTCAGCGCGGACCTTGGCATTGTGCCCGAGCTTGAACCTCGGGCGGATCATGCGAGCTATCTGGCCTCGTGGCTCGAGGTGCTATCAAACGACAAGCGCTTCATCTTCTCCGCGGCCGCGCATGCTCAGCGCGCGGTCGCGTACCTGCACAGCCTCCAGCCACTGTCTGATACAGTGCGAGAGGCCGCATGATGCTTGCTGCTCTAATTGGAGTCGCGCAGCACATGTCAGGGCATTCGAGGAAGTTCCTTCTCGCGCATATCGCGCGCAATTGCTCGCCTCTGGCAAATTTCGCGAAGGCCCCGCCTCGCGGCGGGGCCCTCTTCGCGTATCACGATCTGCGGTGCGGCGACTCGAAGAGTCAATTCTTCCCGGCTCACCTCCGACTGGCGGCAACGTTTGGCCCCGGCGGATCATGCGCCGGCCGAGATGTCAGCGGCCCATGCCCTGTGAGTCATCTTTCCCGCGACACCTGCATGGTAGCGGCACGATCGGTCAGCCGAGAGCGCTCCGGAGCGTCAATTCCGGAGATCGGCCTTGTCGCATGCGCGTCGTCGTCAATTTTGGCACCGGCGCCAAGACGCAGAGGTTTGGGCCGAGCGCCGCAACGTGTCCTGATCGTTCGGCCTGATGCGCCCAATGCGTCCTCGATTTGGCATGTCTGACCGAGGTCCGTCTTCGCTGCGCTCCGCCTCGATCTCAAGACCGCAACGGCCGCCCTCCGCTTTCTTCCCCTGGCCGCTGCGCGTCCATTCCTCGCGAGGCAAGAAAGCCTCGTCCTGGCCGTCCTCCACTGCGTTTCGGCCCTTCGGGTGCGGCCCGATCGCCCCCGGTCAACGACAGCCATCGAGGTCGCGATGGTCGCGGCCCGAGAAACGAAAGAGGACACGAACATGGCTACCATCGGCAACTTCACCGTCAACGGCAATGGCTTCGTCGGCACCGTCAAGACCCTTGCTCTCGGCACGGTCAAGGCGAAGATCGTCCCGGTCGAGCGCACCTCCGAAAACTCTCCGGACTTCCGCATCCTCGCAGGCGCCAACATCGAGTTCGGTGCCGTCTGGAAGAAGAAGAACAAGGACACGGGCCGCGAATACCACTCGGTCAAGCTCGACGACCCGAGCTTCCCGGCTGCCATCTACGCCACCCTGGTCGAGATCGAGGGCGAGGAAGGCTACTCGCTTATCTGGTCGCGCCCGAGCCGCGACTGAGACCGCGCAAGAAGGCCCCGCCGCGAGGCGGGGCCTTCCCCTGTGCGGGGTCGACTCACTTTTCTGCGCTCCCGGACGCCGGCGACGGGCATCGAGCCCGCCGCCGGCGTTTATCGGCCAGGACCCAAGACTTCTGCTCAGTTCCTCCGAGGATATCATGCCGCTACGGGCGCGTACGAGACCGCGCGGCGCCTCCAATTTTGCCTCCGCTGCGCTCCGACAAAATCGGTTCCTCCGCGCGCCGGCTCTGCCGGCCGCCTGGCGGCGGGTCTCGACCCACCCGTACCGTCACGATCCACGTCGTCATCTTTCACACGAACTCAAGGAGACGACACATGATATTGGAACAGCATATCGAGGAGCTGCGCGCGGAACTGCGGAATTGCTGCGACCGCAAGGAGTACCGCGAGACCAAGGCGATGTTGGACGCCGCGCTCGCCGAGTTGGACGCTCGGCTCAATGCTCAAGATGCTCTCTTGCGAAATGAATTCCCTCCGTCATAGGAGGGTTTCATCCTGCGCCAGCCGCGAGGCCGGACGGATCGACCGTCCGGCCTTGCGATAGGCTCGATCGTACATCTTCTGGCAGATCGACACGGACCTTGCCGCCGTCAACATTCGCGATAGCCTCGCCGGCACTTGGCTTGCAAAAGCCGGTCGAAAGCGTACTGAGCCTCCGACTCGCATTCGAACAGATCAATCCGCTGCCGTCCTTTCGATCCGATGCGTCCCCAGCATCGCATGACGGAATGCGTTCCGAACAATGTCGGTAATACCGCGATGGTATAAAAGCGCGCCATGTTCCGCGCCGGATCGACCCGTCGAAGCAAGCGCGGAGTTGTGGAGGTGTTGGCCATCCCACGAGTCTCGGTCGCGAGCATCGCAGTGTCCAATTAGAAAATTGAATCAAAGTGGCCTGACCGATTCAAAATTATGATCGACGCGGCTATCGACATTTGAGGGTGAGTAGAGGTTTGGGCGAGCCGCCTTCGGCGGACGGCTCTATTCGCTGCGCGAACGGAGCCCGCAAGGGCGGTCTCCGCCCTCCGGGTTACGATCCTCTCGCGATCCAGTGTCCGGCTCCTCTCTCATCAGCCGCCGCACCAACTTTGGCGAGGTCCGCCCCAACGCCTCGCCAGTCCCTCGGCGATCAACATGTCCCCGAGCGATCGTCCGCCTCGTGACACCGTGCGCAGTTTGCGACCATAGCGATCCTGGTCGCGCTCGACGGCCGCGAGGGTGAAGGGGCCAGCATTGAGCAATACCCGCAATCGCCGCTTCGCTGCCTCCCCAAGTTCTGCCTCGCGCTGGCAGCGAGGGGGGCTCAATTCCGGTGCATCGATGTCGGCGATCCGGATTTTGTCGCCGCGATACCAGAACGTGTCGCCGTCAACCACACAATCGATGCGCGGCCCCTCCCCACAGATCACGAAGTTGGCCGCGAGCGTCTGTTCGGATCTCGCCATGATGTGTGGTTGCGGGGATGCAGGCGGGCTTCCTTCGTTGATGAAGACGATCACCATCACGATCCCGATGACAACCAACACGATGGTCGCCAGCCTCCGGGTGGTGGAGCCTCCGAAGAATCCGAGCGGTCTCCTGACAGGTCTTCCAAATCCCATCAGCGCTCCCCTCTTATGCGTTCAACCGACCAGATGCCGGTCGATCTTGCGATGAAGGCGTCATCAGGCAAGGAACGTCCCGATTTCCTGCACGGCCGGCGTGGATTAATTTCCTCTCGCGCGCCGACCGTCATCAAGCCGCCTGATAGCGATTTGCGGCGACGCTCGCCGTCATCTCCTTGCGGCGGAAGTAGATGGCGCGGCCACACCGCAGTGGCGGGTTGCCAGCAGTGAAGACGATCTGCTCGTCGCTCCGCATCTGGGTAATCTCGTGCGGCAGGATCAGGGGTCGACGGGACAGCAGGCGCGAGCGTGTTCGAGAGGAACCGGCTGCCTGCGAACTACGGCTGATCTGGCTGACCTCGACCGTTGTATCGCCGCAGCGGCGCGAGATGTATTCGGCGGTTTCGGGGTCGTTGATTGCGCTGAATGACATCCATGAGGCCGACTCGAACCATTTCGATGCGGCGTCACGCCCGCCATACACCTCGCGCATCTGGCCGATGGACTGGAACAGCATCAGAAGCGTAATTCCATATTTTCGTCCGGCGTCTCGCGCCGTCTCAAGCACGCGCATGAAGCCAAGTCGGGCCACCTCGTCGAGCAGAAATAGCGTGCGGCCGGCGACGTCGCCAGCGCGATTATAGATGGCGTTCATCAGCGACCCAATGATGAGCCGTGCAAGTCCCGGATGGTTCTCCAGCGTCTTCAGGTCGAGGTTGATGAAGACGTCCATCGCTCCCGCGGCGAGCTCGTCGGTGGCAAAACTGTTGCCGGAGACCAGCGCGGCATAGTTCTCGTAAGAAAGCCAGTGCGTCTCCTTGACCGCGTTGGCATAGACGCCCGAAAACGTTTCGGGCGTCATGTTGACGAACGAAGCGACATTTTCTTTGACGAACTTCGATGTGGAGTTGTCGTAAATCGATTGAAGGCGCTCCCGTAGTTTCGGCTCGGGCTCCGACAGATTTGCTCGGACCTGGCGCAAGTGTTGATCCTTCGGTTCGGTGCGACCGGACAGGCAGACGTCGGCAATCAGGGCCGTCAGGAGTTGCAGCGCCGAGGCGCGGAAAAAATCGTCCCGGACAGAGTGAGTATGCGCCACGTCGGTCATAATCCATGACGCGACCGAGGCAATATCCTCCTCTTTCGTTCCGCCAAACCGACCGATCCAGTCGAGTGCGTTGAAGCCGATTTCCGGTGCCTTGGGGTCCAGCACGAAAACGTCGCGCCCGAATTTGCGGCGATGGCCGATGACCATCGGAGCGACTTCGGCAGATGGGTCAAGCGCCACCAACGCTCCGCCCCACTTGAGCGCGGTCGGGATTGTCACGGACGTTGTTTTGTAGCCGCCCGAGCCGGCAAAAACGATGCCGTGCGTCGAGCCCCAGGACGCATCAAAACACAATAGCGGCGCGCGGCCACCTGTACCCCAGCTTTCCGGGTCGCGGACCTGAAATGCATGATCTCCGGCAACGTCCTTGTCGACCCGATAGCGCTCCCCAACGACGATGCCACCTGTGTCCGGAAAGAGCCGGCCTGCCTCGTTAATCGTCATCCACTGCGCGTCACCATGGATGGCACGTGGGCCGGAGACCCGCCGTGGCGCGGCCGCGGCGAACGCCGCATTGCCGCTCATGGCCACCCGGAGCGCGAAAAGTCCACACCCTGCAACTGCGAGGCCGCCGATGAGCATGGCGGGGTCGGTATAGGCAAGAACCGATCCATTGCGGACCCGGTCCACGAACCCGAGAAGGCGGATCGCTTCCGTCCAACCCGCAAAGCCGATGACCGCTCCAGCGCCGGCAACCACACCCCAGCCCGCAGCTCGTACGGCGCGGGCACCGGCGCTCGCGAACAGGAAGACTAACCCGATTGCGGCCGCGCCCAGATAGGGCAGGGCGATGCCGGTTCTGCCCAGCAGGAGTGCCGCCTGCGGCGTCTTACCTAAACTTGCGAGCCATTGCTCATGACCGCGCAGCGCGACCATGCCGCCGATCATCAGCGCCGAAGGCACGATCGACAGGGCGACCTTATTCGCGCTCATCACCGAAGGCCTCCGCACCGATCGCCGCGAGCCGCTCGCGTTCGTTCTCGCTCGCGCGTATCCGCCCTCCTGCGTCGATCAACATCCCAAGCAGAACCGCGCGTTTCTCGTAGCGCAGTCCTGCCTTCACGATCAGTCCGCCGAGCTGGATCTTCTCCCGCGTGTCTTTCTTACGGTCGTCGCTGCGGCGTGTGCGTTCCATTCGCTCAAGCCTCAGAAGCCTTGCCCGCACTCGTGCCAGGCGGCTCAGACGCAGGCGCGGCGCGAGTCGGCTTCGATCCGCCGCCAGCCTTGCGAAATCGCGCGGCGGCTTCTTCGAACGCGGCCAAGAGTGCATCCTCCTCAATCTCCAAATCGCCAAGGCCGGCCTTCAAAGCCAGCCGCCCGATGCGCTCTGCCTCGCGGGTCTCAGCGGCCTTGAGCTGATCCTGCAGGCGGGCGATTTCTTCTCGTATCTGGCGCGACGGCTTTTTCATTCCGGTTGATCTCTCTCTTGCTCTTACGCGCTGTGCGCGAAGGAGAATTGACGGGAAATGCGCGAAGCGCACCCCGTCAAATTTGACGGGTCGGCGAAGCCGACACTTCCTGAGATCATCCCGCCGGTCCGAAGGAGCGGACCAAGGGCGCAGTAATACGTCGCTGGCGCGACGTAGTTCTGCTCATCCGGAAGGATGCCGCCGTTCCCTCCGGACGTGCTGTGTCGTCATTCGTACAGGACTGCCGCCTTGGCCATCACGCATTTCACGCCGCAAATCATCAGCCGCGCAGATGGCCGCAGTGCGGTGCTGGCAGCCGCGTATCGCCATTGCGCGAAAATGACCTATGAGGCCGAAGCTCGCGTTGTCGACTACACGGGCAAGCGCAACATGGTGCATGACGAGTTTGTTCTGCCGCCGGATGCCCCGCAATGGGCGTGTGCGATGATGGCTACGCGCTCCGCTGCCGAGGTTTCCGCGGCGTTCTGGAACAAGCTCGAAGCGTTCGAAAAGCGATCAGACGCGCAGCTCTCCAAGGAATACATCATCGCGCTGCCGATCGAGCTGACTACCGCGCAGAACGTGGCGCTCATGCGCCAGTTCGTTGCCGAGCACATTCTATCCAAGGGACAGGTTGCGGACTGGGTCTATCATGATGATCCGGGCAATCCCCATGTGCATCTGATGACGAGTCTGCGCCCACTCACGGAAGATGGATTTGGGCCGAAGCGGGTGCACGTCGTGGGCGAGGACGGTGCGACGCTGCGCGGCCGAACCGGCAAGATCGTTTATAAGCTCTGGGCCGGCGACAAGAACGACTTTCTGTCGGTCCGGCAGGGATGGATTGACCTTCAGAACCATCATCTTGCGCTGGCCGGTCTCGATGTGCGCGTGGATGGTCGATCCTATGCCGAACGCGGCATCGACGTTGTTCCGACCACCCATATCGGCGTTGCCGCGAAAGCGATTGAGCGCCGCGCCAGGCGTCAGGGGCGGGGGCCAGACCTCGATCGGCTACGCCTGTTCGAGGACCAACGGCAGGTCTCGGCTGAGCGGATTATGCGCCGCCCGGAGATCGTCCTTGACATCGTTTCGCGCGAGAAGAGCGTATTTGACGAGCGAGATGTTGCAAAGGTTTTGCATCGCTATGTCGACGACGCCGGCACGTTCGCGATGCTCCTTGCGCGCATCCTGCAAAGCCCGGATGCGATCCGCCTCGAGCGTGAAGGGATCGACTTCGCGAACGGCGCGAGACGGCCGGCGCGCTACACCACGCGCGAGCTGATCCGCGTCGAGGCGGACATGGCAAAACGTGCAGTGAGCCTGTCGGGATCGAGCAGCTTCGGTGTGAGTGACAAGATCCGCAACGCGGTCTTGAGCCGCCATGCGATGATCTCGGGTGAGCAACGGTCGGCAATCGAGCATATCACGGCAGCGGGGAGCGCGGCCGCGGTGGTTGGGCGTGCTGGCGCCGGTAAGACGACCATGATGCGCGCCGCCCGCGAAGTATGGGAAGCCGCCGGCTATCGTGTCGTGGGAGGCACGCTGGCGGGCAAGGCCGCGGAGGGCCTCGAGAAAGAAGCGGGGATCGCGTCACGCACCCTGGCGTCATGGGAGCTCGCATGGAGCAAGGGCCGATCGGTCCTCGATAACCGGACGGTCTTCGTGCTCGACGAGGCGGGCATGGTTGCCTCGCGCCAAATGGCGACTTTCGTCGAAGCCGTGTCGCGTGCGGGCGCCAAGCTGGTCCTGGTCGGCGACCCTGAGCAGCTCCAACCGATTGAAGCTGGCGCGGCATTCCGTGCCCTGGTCGACCGTATCGGTTACGCGGAGCTCGAGACGATCTACCGCCAAAAGGCGCAATGGATGCGCGACGCCTCGCTCGATCTCGCGCGTGGCCGGGTCGGTAAGGCATTGGCGGCGTACCGTCATTACGGACGCGTCATGGGCTCCGAGCTTAAGGCCCAGGCCGTGACTTCGTTGATCGATGATTGGAGCCGAGACTACGATCCGAAGAAGTCGACCTTGATCCTGGCGCATCTGCGTCGTGACGTGCGCGCGCTCAACGAGATGGCCCGCGCCAGCCTCGTGTCACGCGGCCTCGTTGACGCTGGCCACGCGTTTCGTACCGAGGACGGAGAGCGCCGGTTCGCGGCCGGCGATCAGATCGTGTTTCTCCGCAATGAGGGGTCTCTCGGCGTCAAGAACGGGATGATCGGGCACGTAGTCGAGGCGGCGCAAGGCCGGTTTACGGCCGAGATCGGGGAGGGTGTACATCGCAGGCGAGTCGAGGTCGACCAGCGCTTTTATCGCAATGTTGACCATGGCTACGCGACCACGATTCACAAGGCTCAGGGCGCGACTGTCGACCGTGTGAAGGTGCTCGCGAGCCTCTCGCTTGACAAGCACCTGACCTACGTGGCGCTGACCCGCCACCGCGAGGATGTCGCGCTGTACTACGGCCGCCGATCCTTCGGGAAAGCTGGGGGTCTGGTCCCGCTGCTGTCACAGCGCAACGCCAAGGAAACGACGCTCGACTACGAGCGCGGCGGCCTTTATCGAGATGCGCTGCGCTTTGCCGCAAATCGCGGTCTCCACGTCATGCGCGCCGCGCGCACCCTCATCTCAGACCGCCTGGACTGGGCACGTCGACAGAGGCAGCGGTTTGATGAACTGGCAGCGCGCCTGCGCGCCGTTGGCGCCCATCTTGGTCTTCTCGACCGCCATCATACTGCACCCCTCTCACGGAAGAAGGAGATCGCTCCCATGGTGCCCGGCGTTACCACATGGCCGAAATCCATCGCCGAGTCGGTCGAGGACAAGATCGTCGCCGATCCGGCGTGCAGGAAGCAGTGGCAGGACATGTCCGCCCGCTTCGCGCTCGTGTTTTCAAATCCGGAGGTGGCCTTCAAGGCCATGAACTTCGACGCGGTGTTGCACAATCCTGCAATGCGAAAGGCAACGCTCAATCGCCTGGCCAAAGAGCCGGAGAGCTTCGGGGACCTGCGAGGTGCGAAGGGTATCCTTACCGGGCAAGCCGCCGCTCGGGAGCGCCACGAGGCCGAGACCAATGTCGCCGCGCTGAGCCGCGACATCGAGCGGTATGCGCGATTGCGTAATGAGGCCACACGCAAACACGATGCTGAGGAGCGCGCGCTAAGGCTGCGTGTCACCATTGATGTGCCGGCCCTATCGCCGGCCGCGACGCTGGTGTTGGAGCGTATTCGCGACGCCATCGACCGCAACGACATTCCGAATGCGTTGGCCTTCGCACTCTCTGACAAGATGGTCAGTGCGGAGATCGAAGGGTTCAACAAAGCTGTGGCAGAGCGCTTCGGCGAAGGAGCGTTTCTGCACAATCGCGCGAAAGAGCCTAAGGGCGCCGCCTTCGATGTAGCGGCTGCCAGACTGCGAGAAAATGAAAAGCCTGCGCTCGCGGCGGCATGGCCCTTGATGCGTGCAGGGCAGCATCTCGCCGCTCATCAGAAGCAATCGGCAGAGGCGGCGAAGCGAGTGGAAAGCCAGCGCCAGGTCCAGAGCCGTGGGATGGCCATGAAATGAGACCTCGAGGCGCGGTGTCCGCGTTGGGACTCGGCCTGGGCGCCGTCGCCGGCATTGCCGGGCTTGGCTGGCTGGGTGGCTTGCGCGTGAATACGACCCCGAGCTATCCCCTCGGTCTCTGGCAAATCGTTCGCACGAACGGCCCGATCGCGGTCGGCGACCTTGTCTTCATCTGTATGCCGCCGGGGCCCGGCCTCGCACTTGGGCTCGACCGTGGATACCTGCGTTCCGGTCTCTGTCCTGGTGGTGCTGGACCGCTCATCAAGAGGGTCGCGGCCGTGGGCGGTGAACACATCGATATCGCGCGATCGGTAACAATTGATGGTCACGCGCTCGCTCATTCCTGCATCCGCCTTGCCGACGCTGAGGGGCGGGCGCTCAACCCCTATTCAGGCAGCATCGTACCCCCAGGACATCTGTATCTTCACTCCGACTACGCAGGCTCCTATGACTCGCGCTACTTTGGGCCGGTGCCCGACGGAGGACTCCTCGGTCTCGCCCGGCCAATCGCCACATTCGATCCGTGACGTGGTCCAGGCCGGCGCGCTGATCGCTGGCGCGGCTGCCTCCGGGACGCTGGGGTGGAGCGGCATAACGATGGCGCTGCCTCTCGCTTTGGCCTTCCCGGCGCTCTGGGGGGCCGCACGTACCCGCGCGGTCGCGATCATGGTGTCGGCGGCCTATTTCCTGGCGGCGTCACGTGGCCTGCCTCAGGGGGTGGCGACGTTCTACGGCTCCAGCATCGTCTTGGGTGGAGCGCTCTGGATCGCAGCCGCGACCGTGTTCGTCGCTATCCATGGCTTGTTGTGGTCGGCACCGGGATGGGGGCGGGTGGGGCGGTTCGCGCTTGCCAGTACCCTGATGGCCGTGCCTCCGTTCGGGATTGTCGGTTGGGCGCACCCGTTGACAGCAGCTGGCGCTCTCTTGCCGGGGTGGGGCTGGATAGGCTTGGCGGCGGTCGCTACCGCCATGCTCGCCCTCACCACCCGGCTCTGGCCGATTGTATCCGTCATTATTATTGGAGCGTGGATTTGGTCTGCAGTCGGCTGGACCTCGCCGCCCGCCCCGGGGGGCTGGCTCGGTGTCGATACGGCGATGGGGGCATCGCTTGGGCACGCGGGCGATCTTGAGCCCCAACGCGCCCTGCTGACGCTGGTTCGGCGCGAAGCGGAGGCCGGCGTCGATGTTGTTGTATTGCCGGAGAGCGCCCTGGGTCTTTGGACGCCGACCGTTTCGCGGTTTTGGAGCGACGCGTTGCGGACGACGCCCATCGTTGTCATCGCCGGTGCGGCCGTCATTGATCGGGACGGCTACGACAATGTCCTTATCGAGATCACCGCAGGGCAGGCACGAACTCTTTACTATGAGCGGATGCCGATTCCGGTTTCGATGTGGCAGCCGTGGTTGTTGTGGAACGGCGAGAGCGGCAGCGCGCAGGCGCATCTTTTCGCCAATCCGACGGTGATCTCGCACAGGCGTCGGATCGCACCCCTCATCTGTTACGAACAACTCCTGATCTGGCCCGTGCTGCACTCGATGCTTCTCGCGCCCGATATGATACTCGGAGTTGGCAACGGCTGGTGGACCACGGGGACATCCGTCATCAGGATTCAACGTGCGAACGTCGAGGCATGGGCTCGTCTCTTTGCCGTGCCGCTCGTGGTGGCGTTCAACCAGTGAGGAGACGGTGATGATCGATGCAGCCCTGATTCAACAATGCGCCGATCCGAGTTTGAAGGCCGCGATCGTCGAAAAGTTCATTGCCGCGGCGGGGTCGGCCGATCCGCGCGCGATTGCGGTGCGTGCCGGCGATCGTGTCGTACTCGTGCCCCCGACGAAAACACCCGACGAAGCTCTTGCGCTCCTGCGCCGCTATGTTGGCCACGCCGTTGTGCGCGTCGGTCTGACGCAATATCCAGCCGGCGTCGGCGTAACCGATCCTGAACAACTCACGGCCGATCTTGTGGATCCCTGCAAGAACCTCCGTATGGGAACGACATTATTCGCGAAGGTCTATCGTATCGTTGTGAAATGGTATGGCACCGAGAACGAGAATGCGGTGGATGATGCCATCATGGCCTGGCGGACCGGCACGTTCGAAGGCATCGGCGTTTTCTCAGCTCCTGATCCCGGTCCAACCGGCGCACCGCAAGTGGAATCGAATAAGGTTGCACCCAGTATCGAGCTCGCAAAGCCGGCGGCGGATCAGCCGGCTCGAGAGTCCGATCCGAACCGTGCGGGAATTCGTGTCGATCTTTCTGGGATTGGCGCCGCCAAGCAAAAGGATTGAGCAGCATCTCCGTCACAGACGTTGGATTGCGTATCGCGCTGCAGGATATCACGCTTAGAAGCGTTTTTCGCAACGATATCCCAAGCCCTGTGTCGCTAGCCACGTCTCTATGCGATCGGCGTTCCGTGGGCCGATGCCCGGCTCCGTCAGGATTTCTTCACGCGTATAAGACGCTGCGATTTTTGAGAGGTTCTGGCCGCGCTTGCGCGGCGTCGTGCCGCCCTTGCGAGCGTGCCGGCCTCTGAGCAACGCGACGACGACGGATTGTGGAAGTCCAAGCGCACCGTTTGTCGTCTGATCCTTTCCCAACGTTGCGCTCATGTGCTGTCCGAACTCCTCTGCTAAGATCCAGTTGCTTGGTTGCGTCATGAATCGACATTGGCGTCAAGTTCACGCTGCAGTGTTGACGGCAGCGGCAGCATCAGCACCCGCAGCCTGCCCTGGCGACGTCCCGGTCACAGTCGAGGTATTCGGAATCGGCGTCGGCGCTACCGGACTTAGCCCAGCAGCTTCCATCTGCTGAGATGTCATCCCGGTGACGTTCGTCACTGTGGGATTATAGCCGGAATCGTTCGAGCCGAACGCATCGTTCTGACCGGACGTCTCGACATTCCAATGACTGTTAGTAACTGACCCATTGATCAGTTGCCCAATCAAACCTCCTACCCTGAAGCTGTCAGGTGAGTTGGCGATCACCTGAGAGTTCGTCCAGGAGCCGGTGATGATTCCGCCGCCGAGGCCTGCCAAGCCACCGACGTTGTCATGGCCGGTCACCGTCCCATCCGACCACGAGTTTGCTATGTTCCCGGCGCCCCCGACGAGACCACCCACGACGCTGTCGCCGATGACGTTCCCATTCGCCCAGGAGTCGCGAACGTCGCCGCCGTTGCCAATAAGTCCACCTACATATCCGCCCCCGGTTACGTCACCTGTATGGGAGGAGTTTGAAACAATGGCGCCACCAGCGTTACCGATGAGTCCGCCGACAAACTGGGAGTACAGAAGGGCGCCGGTGACGTTGCCTACGACATAAGAATCTGAAACCGAGCCATACTGCATGAATCCAACCAGACCGCCGATATTCTGAGATGGTCCCGTCGCCTTTGAAACGACATCTGCGATCACGAACGAGTCGGATATGTTTGTATAATTTCCGTCCCCTACTAGACCGCCGGCGCGCACTTCCGAGCCGCTCACGGTCGTGCCTTTCGCCGTCACGGTCCCGCCGATGTGATAGCTGTTGGAGATGTTGGTATAAAAGGCTTCATAACCGGCGCGCGGGGCGGTCGTATTTGTAACCCCAACAAGTCCCCCAACCTTCCAGTCGGCCTCGACCGCTCCGGTAGAAAATGAATTCGAGATCGAGCTCTTGGCGGTTGGCCTCGAAACAGTCTCGATGTACCCGATCAAACCACCAACCTCGGCCGAAACACCTATGGTGATCGTACCTCCTGAATCTACGGTATAACCGGTCCCTTTGACGTTACCCGTCGCATAGGACAGGTCGGTGGTCGCATAATAGATTCCGCCGATCAGGCCGCCCAACCTCTGGATGCCGGAGACTGCTCCGGACGCGTGCGAACTGGTAATGGAAGCGCTGATGGCCTGGCCGATCAACCCACCGACGAACAAACCTCCGAAATCCGCGCCCAAGTACGATTGGGTACCATCCGTATCCAAAGTGGCCGATGAAAACGAATTGCTCACAAACGTAGTGGGGTTCGCGGTGATTGCATCCCCGGCCAGTCCGATCAGCCCGCCGACATATTCGGTGCCCGTAACGCTGCCAGTGCTGTAAGCGTGCGAGACCTTCAGGCCAGAAGATCCATAGCCAACAAGCGCTCCAACATGGTCTTTGCCTGCTATGTTCGCATCTACGACCCCGATATCGCGGATCGTTACGGCTCCATTCGTCTTGCCAATCAGGCCGACGTTAGAGACGCCAGTAGCGGAAACAGTGAGATTGCTGACTTTGTGACCAAGGCCTGCGAGCGTGCCTCCGAAAGTCGACACGACACTATCGGTATAGGGCGTGCTCGCATTAAGATCCTGCGCCAGCGCGTAATGACCCGTTCCCCCGGCAATCGCCGCAAGATCAGCCATGCTGTGAATGAGCGTGTAGGCCTGCCCGTTCATCGTGAGGCCAGCATTAGCTCCCGACAGGGTGATGGAGCCATAGACCGCATCCGCCGGCGCGATCTGTGCGACGGGAATGCCATCCGCGTTCAGCACTGCCCCGGAATAGCTCGCTGGAGTCCATATCGTGTAGTCGGTACCGTAGGTCATCGCCAATGCGGCGTTCGTACCGGTCGCAGTGACCGGAGCGTTGATGTTGATCGCCTGGCCGGCGGTCAGCGTGGTCGTGGTATCGCCGCTCCAGGACAGCGCGGCGTTGATGTCGACATCGCTGCCGGCCGTGGCCGCTAGCGTCGTCGTCCCAAGCGACAAAGCGCTACTGAGCTTCACATCGCCGCCAGCACACAGGTCGAGGGTTCCGCCGGTGCCAGACGGCGTAAGCGTATCGTAAATGGACAGATCGCCAGACGTCGCGGCGAACGTGACAGTTTGGTTTCCGGTCCAACTTACTGGAGCTGCAACATTCAGATTGTTGCCCGCCGTCGCAGTGAGGGTCAGCGTGGTGTTGGCGGACCAGTTCACCGCGGCATTGACGTTGATGTCACCATTCTCCGTGCCGCCGGCGATCGTCGCGATAGCGATGTTGCCATTCTGAAGGTTCTGGCTCAGCGTGCCCGCGCCGATGCCGCTGGTGGTCAGCGAGCCCGAGCCGGCGACGATATTGAAGTCGGTCGGATCGATCAGCCAGGTGCCGTCCTCACCGGTTGCCGACTTGGTGGTGATAACGGCATCATCAGCAATCTTCACCTTGTCGCCAGAGGTCTCGATGAATCCGCCCTTGCCGCCCTTCGGCGCCGACGCGTCCAGCTTGCCCGAGACGTTTGCCTTGCCGCCCTCGGCTACAATCTTGATCTTGCCGATCTTGACTTTCCCTGATCCGCCCTTCAGCGCTGCGATCGTGCGCGCCTGCACGATGCCGGTGTTGTTGACTTGCGCGGAGAGCAATTGGTCTGCCGCCTTCGCGGTCAGGATAACCTGGCCGCCATCGGCGCGGATCGCGCGTTTGTTCTCGACCAGCGCGTTGAGTGTGCCCTTGTCGATGGTGACGTCGAGGAGCGAGTTGCCCTCGAAGTTCAGCGTCATCTTCTCGCCAGCCGCCATCGCCACAGTGCCAAGCCGCGCCGAGATCACGCCGTCGTTTGACACCGTCTTGCCAAGCAGCGCGACATATCCTCCATTGTGTGCCCGGATGCGACCCTGGTTGATCACCGCCGCGTTCGAGGTGCCCGAGAACGTATAGTTCCCAGCCATAAATCCTTGTTGGAGATATCTTGGGTCGAGGCGACGAGTCCGCCGACATTGATCTGCGAACCCTTGCCGAACAGCACACCCGCGGAGTTGACGATGAAGACCTGGCCGTTGGCGTTGATCGCGCCGTTGATCACGCTGGTCTCGTTGCCGATAACGCGGTTCAATGTCACCGACGATGCGCCAGGCTGATAGAAGTTCACGCTCTCGTTCGCACCGACAGAGAAGCCCTGCCAGTTGATGATGCCTTGTTCGTGGATTGGTTGATATTGGTTGCAGGACCCGCCTGGGAAATCGTCGCCGCGCCGTCGACAACCGTCCCTCCATTAGGCCCAGCCCAAAGCGGTGACGGCAGCAAAAGAAGAGCGGCAATTGCCGTGGATGCAAACAGCGCATGTTTGCGGCGGCATGTACCCGCTGAAAAATCGAACGAGACGTTAGCGAGCTCGCACCCCTGAGATGCATCTGCGTATTTCGGGCAACAGGTTCGAGATGCGGTAAGAACCGGCGAAATACAAACTGCCATCGTTGCTGTCTCTGGATTAGAGAAATGGGTGGGCTGTCGCGATGGTTATAGTCCGACAAACATAACGTGGCGCACGCTGGCGAGTCGAGTCATTGTGGCAAATCTGGGATTTCAATCCGTCGGCCCTCGATCACCCTCCAAGAGCAAGCGCCCCAAAATATTGCCTGTCTCCGTGAGTGCACTCACCAGGACCCGGCACGGTTCCCCACGTCTTGGCGGGGGAAGCTGCCCGAGCATGCTCGCGCCGGGCTCAAGCAGTGAATCGGCACCGATTTGTCATGGCAAGATGAATGCCCTCGCATGATCCGTCCCGCTGGGCGAGCTACGGCAGGCGTGGTGTTGCGAGCAGCCTGCCGGTGGCCTGGAGCGAGCATCCGCTCGGATTGCGAAGCGGATGCAACCTGCTCGGGAACACCTCGGTGGGATGCACCACGGGGATGAAGATTAAGCTCAAAAACTAACCGCGTCGCACGTTACATCTGGAATGATCAAACGCCTCAGAATATAAGCCCAATCGGACAGTACGCGCTGTCCGGGGCGTAGAAACCCCTTCGTAGCGGTTGGTGCCAGCTGACATGGCACCGGAATCCTCTGGCCATTGGCCGGGGGCCTGTGACGCATGTCCAGGTGCTCCGGTACTAAAGGTCACAGGGTCCGTCTACGACGGATTTCTACCCCCCGGTCTGGGCACAAGGATTAACGTCAGCGGGGGCGCACCGCAGGCCATTTCAAGATGGATGCGATGGTTTTCAAGAAAGAAGATCACACACTCAGCAATGCTGACACCGCAACTGCGATGGAGGCGCTCATCGAGCCGCTGTCTGACGATGAGATCGAAAAGCTGACGATCGAAGCGATACGCGACTATCGCTCTGCGCTCGATCAAGCCGAATGCGCCCATAATGCGTGGCTGGCGAGCCGCGAGAAAGCTGCGCCAGCGACCGTTCATGCACTCCACGGAGAGTACGTGAGGCAGATGTTAGCGCATAGTGCTAAACAGTTTTTGGTGGCAACACTGATCGAGCGTCTTGGATATGTACCGGTCGTGCCAGTCGACTAAGATATTCAGGCGTCGCATTAGATGAGATGTTGCATCACGGCAAGTCGAACCGCATGGGCGATGTTGCTTCCGCCTAGCTTTTCGCGTGCCAAATCCAAATAGTTTCGTACGGTGCGGACATCGATCTGCAGCAGATCGGCAATCTCGCTCATCGTCTTCCCGAGTGATGCCCAAGTCAGGCATGTCACTTCCCGTGGTGTCAGCTCGTATTTTGTTCGGCGGCATGGCGCTGCGGCAACACGATTCAAGTGAGCATGGGCAAAAGCAACGGCATTCATCGCCCGGACCGTATCCTGGATTCCTGCGAAATCGACCCGCCTCTGCTCGGAGGCGAGCGTCAAGATCGCGGTACCTCCAAATGGCGTTCGAATAGGAATGGATAACCCAGATCGAATTCCGAAATCATCTGCTTCGCGGAAGAAACGCTTCACGTCCTTCGAATATTTCGAGGCGTCGTCCTGCGACCACGAGAAAATCTCCATATTCCGCTTCGCGCTTATGACGACAGGATCAATCAACGCGTACTTCTTATCGAAATACAGTCGTTGCCATTCCGCTGGATAGGTCGTCAGCACACAGGTTTCAGTCGATCTAACGTTGAGATGAGCAAAACGATCAAAGCCGTTGGACTCACAGAAATGTCGTAGCGCCTGCTTGATCATTCGTTGATCGCGGGCAAGCTCCAAAGCATCAATCAAGTTATCAAGTTCGCCATCCAACACATGCAGCTTATACATGCCCCGGCTTCCTTCTGATCAGAGGTGGTGTGCCACCCTTATTGTTCGTGAGATTGCCCCGCTATGGGCTGAGATACAAAACGACTGGGACGTTCGAAAGAAATTACTGGGGCGAAGACCTGGACACCAAAGGCTTCGACTTTGGGTCCATGCCCATGATCGGCATTGTAACGTCGGGCGCAGCAAGCGACCCAAGACATTCTATGACCGGGTCCGCAGTGTGGGGAGGCATTCTCGTGCATCACCTGCTGGAGGCAGAGCTAGGTGACAAAAGCCTGCTCGCTGACCTTCCTTCGACAGCGTGGCGCGAACTCTGCCATGTCGTCCGCAGTGCACCCGCAGCTATGACCCGGCGCGTCAATGGCAATCATTTTTTTCTGGTTGGCAGGAGCGGCGCTCAGGAAGGTGCGTATCACGTCGATTCTCTCAGCCGCGCATGTAAGCGCTTGAGAAAGCGAATATCGAAACTGCTGTCTGCATAACCAATGTCGATAAGGTAACGCCAACCCCACTGGCGTCAACAACGCGTCAGACAGCGACAACTTAGCTCCTGTAAGCACTTGGAAACACCATGTCCTGATCGACCAGGACGTTGAATTTGTAGCCGGGGCGAATCTCCAGTGTCGGCTGCACATCCATGTTCTTTGAGATCGTGCGCTCGGCAACACGGCCGAACGTCTCCACAAAAGAACGTCGTGCAGCATACTCTGCGCTGTTCTCCATTCCGAACGCGCTGCGGTCGCGCGGGATAGCCATCTCGGTGCCGGCGCCGATCGCGGCAATCAAGATCGCAGAGCCGAAGATCTGGAAATAGTGGTTGTCGACCTGGTCCTTGAAGCCGCCATAGCCTTCAGCATCGGAGCCCGCCATCGCGCCGATCTGAAGAGTAGAACCGTTCGGGAGGATGATATCCGTCCACACCACGAGGACGCGGCTTTGACCGAACGTCACTTTTGAATCATAGCGCCCAAGCAATCTCGTTCCCTGCGGGATCAGCAGATGATGGCCTGTCGCGCTGTCGAAGACATTCTGACTGACCTGCGCGGTGATGCGACCGGGAAGATCCGAGTTGATGCCGGTTATGAGAGTTGCCGGAATAATCGAACCGCGCTTGAGCTCGTAAGGTGAGCGTTGAGGAACGACCGAGTTCGGAACATAGCCGAGCTTCTTCAAGTCCTGATTGATAAAGCTCTCCTTGTTCGTCTGGCCGTTGGGGTCGACCGGTTGTCCCAATCCGGCCCGCATCGCTGCCGCATAAAGGTCGGCCGCGCCCGTCGGGCGTGCGACGCCCGGCGCTGACGCTGGCGCAGTCGCGGGACCTGACGCCGTCGCGACGTTCGTTTGCAGCTTGGCCAGATTGATCGCAAGCGGGGAATCGTATGCCGCCCCATTGGCCTGATATCGTGCCATACGCTGACGCTGCTGTTCGCGCATGAATTGTTCCTGCTGCTCACGTTGCATCCGCAATCGCCACGCTTCCTCCGTCTCCATGGCCGCCTGCTGCGTTTGAGACTCGCGTGCCGGCGTAAACGGATTGGCTGCTGGCCGCTCCGGTGCAACGGGCGGCGTCGGTTGCAAGACTTGCGTCGCGTTGGGATCGTCGATGATTCCGTTCGGTACCCCACGTTTCATTTGGTCGGCATAGGTCGAAGCGGAACCCGACGAGAGTCCGTCGGCCTGGCGATCTCCCCTGAAATAGAGTCCCCGTGTCGACAAACCGTAGAAGATCACGCCAAAGAACAGGACGGCCAACACGATCGCCACGATCACCGGCAGCCGGTTGAGGCGTCGCATTTTTGGCCCGTTCGGAGCGGCCCCATTCAAATCGAGTGATTGCGTCATCGTCCTGATCCCTCACCCGCGCTCGAGGACGGACACCGGACTCGACGGCGATGCGCCGGTAGCCGTTACTTTATAGGCGCGGCCAAGAGCGAACTGCGGCGTCGTCAGCCGCGCCAGGACTGTGCCGTCATAGGTGTCAACCACATAGGCCAGCGCGATCGCTCGCTCGTCGGCTTTCTGATCGGTCGCGACAGCATATCCCCAACGCCGAAGTGAGCCCTCAAGCGCGCGACCGAACGGCGAGTCATCGATCTTCAACACGATCGTCGCTTTGCCCGGCCCGATACGTTCAGCCAGGCGGCTCACAATGTCGCCAGCTATGGCGTCAGCGGCGGCCGCCGACAACTCTGCGCGGGATCCGCTCGACATAAAGCTCTGGCCGCCGACCGCCGTGCAGGCCGCGACCTGCAAGCCCAGCGTTGCGATCCCGATAAGGCGTCTGAGTGCGCTCACGGCTAACCTCCCCGCCAGATCGAGACTTTTTCCTGCCACCACCAGCCAACGCCGGAGATCAGCACCGCGCGGTCGATGTGATAGTCGACGATCATCATCGAACCCTTCATCCGGTAGTTGACGATGCGGTTCTCACCTCCGGAAATGGCGAACAGCACCGGCGCGTCCTGGCCGGCCATCGATGAAGGGAACTGAATGTAGGTCTTCTGCCCATCGGAATAGACGCGGGTCGGCCGCCAGCTCGCATTGCCACTGAGTTGGTATTCAAAGTTCAATTGCTCGGCCGGGACATTTGCTCCGGGAACGACGCTGGCTTCCATCCGCGCATTGATGTCGGACCACCTCGATCCATTTTCATCCGGATACTCGAAAGCGACTCGCGCCATATATTGCGTCAGGTGCGACTTGAGCTGGATGTGGTAGGTCCGTTTTGACGTCGTCACCACCATCGAGGTAACAAGATTCGGCTCGGCCGGCTTCACGATCAGATGGATCGCCTGACCGCCGACAGCCCCCGAGGTAGCAGGTTCGACCTTCCATCGGACGGTATCGCCGACAAGAACGTCCCGCACGACCTCGCCTGCCTGAAGCTCGACGTCACACACTTGCAACGGTGAGCAGACGACCGACGGTTGAACCTCGCCAAAGAGAAAAATGACTTTGCCATCAGGCCCGCGTGTCACCAGACCTGGTGCGCCGCGCCATCGGCCGGAAAGCTGCGTGCCTCTGGCCTCATTGGAGCTCATCCGTTGGGCTGACGCATCGTCAGCCAACCCGATTGCTGCACCGATCAGCAAGCCTGCCAAAATCATCGATCGGCATACACCGTTCGCACTCATCGCAATATCCCCCTCCCGCCTGCTCATAGTTGCGCCGTCCAATCGAAATCGCGCAGGTAAAGCCCGATGGGATTGAAACGAATGGTTTGCTCATCCTGCGGCGGGGTCAGTGTCACAGTGGCCACTCCACGAAAGCGACGTGTCGCAATCTCCTTGCCGCGTCGATCGCGCTCAAACTCGGTCCAATCGATTTGATAGCTTTGGTTCGACAACGCGACGACGTTGTTGACTTCGATGGCAATCGTCGCCGCACGAGCCTTCACGAACGGGGAGTTTTCGCGATACCAGGAGTTGATCTTTTCAGTGGCGGGATCGGCGGTGCGGAGCAACGCGTAGGTGCGATCGATGTATTGCTTCTGGACGACGGTATCAGGCGAGACCGACCGGAAATTGGCGACGAAGGCGCCAAGTGTCGCGCGCACTACCCGCGGATCGGCGTAGTCGATCTGCTGCGGATAGCCGGCATTAACCGCGTTCCCCAGCTTATCAACCTCGATAATATAAGGGACCAGCTTCACCTGCGTGCTTTGATACAGGCCATAAGCGGTTCCAAGGACGGCCAAGACTAAACTCGTGAGTCCGACAAGCCGCCATGCGGCGGCTGCCTTCACATAAGAGCCGTAACGTTCGTTCCACTCCTGCCGTGCAGCAAGGTATGGATTCTCAGGTATCGAATGCGGCGACATCCCCTGCCCGCCCCCACTTATTGACGCTCATCCACGTTGTTTTGACGTTGCCCGGATGGCGTCTGGTTACGCCGCTCGGAAAGCTTCGCATTGGCCAAACCAAGCGTGGACGCGCCCCACGTCCCCGGAATCCCAATTGCCTTGTCGCGTGCCGCTGATGCAAGCGAAGAGCCCGCCGCCGCGATGCCCTCACCCATCCCCTTCAGCGCAGCCGCGCCGAACGAACTGCCGGCGTTGCGCGCGTCACCAAAACTGGATGCGCCGGCACGCGCCGCACCGGCGCCAAGAGATGCCGCGCCTGCGGCCATCGAGGCCGCCCCACCCGCAAACGACGCGACCTGACCGCCGGCGCGCAGCACCTCCATGCCACCCGTGACTGATACTCCCTGGACAACGCCCTGAATGATGCTCGGAACGTACATCGACACCATAAAGACGACGACGGAGATGCCCGCGATGGCCAGGGTCTTGAGATATTGATCGCCGCTCGACGGCTCATTGGCGAGGCCCAGTAGCACCTCCGAGCCAATGCGCGCGATCATCACCAAGGCCATCAGCTTCATGCCGACGCTGAAGGCGTAGACAAGATAGCGGATAGTGAAATCCTTGGTGAAGGACGAGCCGCCGAGGCCAAGCATGATCATGCCAGCGAGCAGCCCAACATACATTTCCACCATCACAGAGACGAAGATGGCGGCGACCAGTGAGAATGCGACGACAACGACGACCATCGCCAACACCGCCGCGATCGCCAGCGCATTATCCTCGAACAAACCGAACTTCGCCTTTTCCGACATTGCGGAAGCGACCTTCAGGCCCGCATTGAAAACGTTCGCCGGCGAGGCATCACCGCCACCGGCGCCAATCTGGAAAAGGCTGTTGACGATAGCCTTTGCGAAACTTGGGCCACGGTCGAGGATAAAGGCGAAAAGGCCGATAAAAAGGATGCGGCGCACGAGCTCGGCGAACCAACTGTCGAGCGAGGCGGCTTGTAGCGCCAGCCAGATCGCCGCAACGCCGATCTCGATGGCCGCGAGAATCCAGAACAGCGACCGCGCCGCCTGCATCACCGTGGATTCCCAGCCCTTCGCCGCGGTCACGACCTGGTTCTCCAACGTCGTCAGAACGCTGCCGTCCTGCGCCAACGCCGGCGTCGCCAGCAGCATCAGCACAAGGATGACGACCGGGATACCGCCTCGATCGTGAGTCAACATCGGCGCCTACTCATTCCAGCGCGGCTTCATCGGCTGCCCGCCCTTGGTGTCGTACTTTTGTGGCGCGTCAAAGAAATGGGATGCGGCGTCGTTCCGCTGCTGTTTCGATTGATAGACGGTGCTGAACCATGCTCCGCCAGCAGCGAGTACAATCAAAGCGACGATCAGGATGATGTATTTGAGTGTCACCAGCGCGGCTCCATTCTTTGTCCGCCGCTTGTCGACGGCGCGGTGGAGGTAAAGAAGCCGTCGCGCCGCGCTTGCGCAAGATCTTGTTCCGCCTGTTTGGAGTGAAACCAAGTCCCCATCATCGTGACCTGTTGCGCGAACAGTCCACGCAATTTCTGCATCTGAGCGACTTGTTGAGCAGCGATCTGGTGTCCGACCTGAAGCGCCTTCATCTGACCGTCTGCGCTCTGCGACATGCCGCGCAACTGGCTCATCGTCGCTTCTTCTGTTGTAAACTGATCCGAAGTGAGGCCCGCCGCCTTCAGGCTGGCGCCGATGGTGTCACGGTTCGTTGTCGACCAGTTCTGCCAGGTTGAGGAGAACGTCGAGCCATTCGGCAGGTTCGTCTTGAAGTCGGAGTAGCTCTTGAAGCGTTGCTTCAGGACGTCGTCGACGTTCCCCATCGAAAACGCGATGCCCTGTCCCTGCCCGACGATGTTGCGGAGCCGGTTAAGATCGTTCTCGACCTGCCCCCAAATTTGGGTCGGCAGCCGCGCAGTATTCTGCAGCATGTTCTCGTAGATGCGGAGCTGGTTCTGGATCTGCTGCGCAAGCTGCGTGATCTGGGTGATCTGGTTGTTGATCTGCTGTGTCGATTGACCGACGAGACCGACCAATTCGGTGTTGTTGAGGATTTGAGTCCATTCAGTAGCCCCGCCGGTCAAAGCGCCACCGCCACCCGCTGACGCAGGCCCGGCGGTGACAAGGCAGCAGATCACCACGGCAATTGCGCGCCTACGCGGAAAGAAGCGTGTCGGCATCGGCCACTCCCCTTGCTTGAAGCCATCGTGCGGGCCAGTCCGCGCCATGCTGCTGACGCAGCTCGGCGATCCGAGTGAGGTCGTCCTTGCCCGTCGCGCCAACAAACGACAGCGTGATCGGCCCCAAGGCCATATCGAAAAGCCGCCGGCCGACGGGTGAGGCTACGTAGTACTCACGCTTCGGTATTGCGGTCGCGACAATTTCGATCTGGCGTTCATTGAAACCGATGCGCTCGTAGAAATCGCGCGTGCCAGTCTCGCGGGCTGCGCCGTTCGGCAGGCAGATCTTCGTCGGACACGATTCCTTGAGCACGTCGATGATTCCCGAACGCTCGGCGTCAGAGATCGATTGAGTGGCGAGCAGCACTGCGCAATTGGCTTTGCGCAGCACCTTGAGCCATTCGCGGATCTTGTCGCGGAAGGTCGGGTGTCCGAGCATCAGCCACGCCTCGTCAAGGATAATGAGGCTGGGTGCGCCGGTCAGCCGCTTCTCGATGCGGCGGAACAGATACAGCAACACTGGTACAAGATTCCGTTCGCCCATGTTCATGAGCGTTTCAATCTCGAACGTTTGAAAATCGGACATCAACAGGCCGTCCTGCTCTGCATCGAGCAGGTGGCCCATCGGGCCATCGACCGTGTAGGGGTGAAGCGCGTCCTTTATCTCGCGAAACTGCACGCCCGATACAAAATCAGAGATCGAGCGTCCGCGCGCCGCTGCCATTAAGGCGATCTGATGCGTGATCGCGTTGCGATGATCCGGCGTAATCTTGACGCCCTGCAGCGCCACCAGCGTCTCGATCCATTCGGCCGCCCAGGCGCGATCGGAGTCGTCCTTGAGTTCGGCGAGTGGACAGAAAGACAGACCTTCGCCTCCGCCCACGTCGTAGTGATCTCCGCCGGCGGCGATCGTCAGCGGAAACATCGAACGGCCCTTGTCGAAACAAAAGAGCTGAGCGCCAGCGTAACGTCGAAACTGCGCCGCGATGAGTGCAAGCAAAGTCGACTTGCCGGAGCCTGTCGGGCCGAACACCAGTGTGTGACCGACGTCGTCGACGTGGAGATTCATCCGGAAAGGGGTCGATCCGGAGGCGACCTGCATCAGCGGCGGCGAGTTCGGCGGATAGAACGGACAGGGTGCGGTTTGGCTGCCGGACCACACCGCATTAAGAGGGATGAGGTCGGCGAGATTGCGGGTGCTGATGAGCGGTTCGCGGATGTTCGTGTACCAGTTTCCCGGCAACGAGCCGAGATAGGCCTCGGTTGCGTTCAAGGTCTCAATGCGTGCTCCAAAGCCTTCCGCCTGGACGAGCCGACGGACGGCTTCCGCTTTATCACGGAGACGGCGTTCGTCTGTGTCGAACAGCACGATCACAGTCGTGTAGTATCCGTAGGCAACGAGACCAGAGGAGGCTTGACCGATCGCATCCTCCGTTTCGGCCACCATCAACATGGCGTCCTGATCGAGCGCACGGCTTTGGGTTTGGAAAAGCTGATCGAAGAAGGGCCGTACCTTCTGCTGCCATTTCTTCCGTGTACGCTCGAGGCGAGCCCGTGCCTCCTGGTCGTCGAGAAACATGAAGCGGCTCGACCAGCGATAGGTCAGCGGCATGAGGTCGAGACCATTGAGGATGCCGGGCCAGCTCTCCGCGGGGAATCCGTCGATGCCTACGACCGCCAGATAGCGATCATCCACGACAGGCGACAGTCCATGGTGGAACTCGGCGGTCACGAGAAAATCCAGATACATCGGAATCTCAGGCAACCGGATCGGATGATTTTCGCCGGTGATGCTGAAGCGGATGAATTGGAAGAGCTCATCGTAGCGTGCGCGGCGCACGCTCCCCTCGTCCGCGACCTCCTGTGTCTGCATGCGGCGAACCGAGAGTACGTTGGCGAGATATTGCTCAACCTCGCGGATCGAGGTCTGAAAGAAAGCGAGTGTGGTGTCGGCAAACGATGTCGATCGACTTTCGTCGTCGGAATACACATAGCGTGCGAGGCCGGACTTGCGGCGTTCGGGTGGTCGGTAGGTCAGGATCATCGCGTGCTGAGATTCGAAATGCCCGCTTTCCGCTTCGAAGCGTCGGCGCCGTTCATCATCGATCGCGCGGGTCACGGCGTCCGGAAAATGGCAGTCTGATCGCGCGGGATAGGCTCGCGCCGGCACACGCACGGCCTCCACCTGGATCATCCAGCCGGAACCTAGCCGTGACAGAACGGCATTGATCAAACGAGACACCTCGTTGCGCTCGACGTCGGTGGAGCTTTCGCTGTCAGGCCCCGCAAAATACCAGCCCGCCATGAGCGAGCCGTCTTTCAATAGAATGATCCCCGGTGCGACCAGGCCCGCATACGGAAGCAGGTCCGTGAAGGAGGGGTCGACATGTCTAAACTGACGCAACGCCACCATGGCCGGCCTCAATATTTGCGCCAGGGCGTCGAGGTCGGGCGATAGCGCGGCCGATAGCGGATGTGGCGCAGATATACCTGACGCATCATTGGGTCGGCCTTTGCCATCATCCGCAGCAGGCCGACGATGCCGCTCCAGATCGCAAGACCGAGCAAGGCTGAGAACCAGGTCAGCACCACGAAAATTAGGATCACAGCGGCGAGCCCCGTCACCAGGACAAGCTCGCGATCGGCGCCGAGCAGCAGGTTCGGACGCGACAGCGCGCGGTGGATGCGCGAGCGATGCAGACCGGATAAGCCCTCAGCCATGCGGGACGCTCTCCGAACTGCTGGCCTCAGTGGGATCAATCCCGATCGACGCGCCAGACGCGCCGAACAGACCGACGATCTGTGTCGCACCAAGCAGAATGCCGGCGACGAGGACCACATACATCAGCCGCCGGGCGAAGTCGTTCAGCTCTCCGCCAAAGATCAGCATTCCGCCGGCGACAGCGACGGCCGCCAGCGCGATGAAGCCGGCGACGGGACCAGTGATCGATTGCTGGATCTGTTGTAATGGGCCTTCCCATGGCAGGCCCCCTCCCCCGCCCGCAATCGCGGGGTGCGTTGCCATGACCAACGCGGCGCATGTAACAAAGCCAAGCGCAAGGCGACGCTCAAGCGACACGTTGCTCCTCCTCCGTGCAGGATTGAAAACGATATTCGCCGTGGGCGAAGCCCTCGACCTGAAGAATGTCGCGCACGACGCGACTGCGCGCTGTCTTTTCGATGGAGACGATGAGATCCACGGCTTCGCCGATCACCGCCTGCATCGGTTGCTGGCTCGCCTCGGCAGTCAGCTGCTCGAGTCGCGTCAGTGCCGATTGCGCCGAATTGGCATGGATCGTCGTGATGCCACCGGGATGGCCTGTATTCCACGCCTTTAGCAGCGTGAGCGCGGCGCCGTCGCGTACCTCGCCGACGATGATGCGATCCGGGCGAAGCCTCATCGTCGATTTCAGCAGCCGCGCCATGTCGACGGTATCGGTCGTGTGCAATGCGACAGCATTCTCTGCGACGCACTGCAGCTCGGTTGTGTCCTCGAGAATGACGACGCGGTGTTCGGGCGTGGATGCGACCATTTCAGCGATAACGGCGTTGGTCAGCGTGGTTTTGCCAGTGCCGGTGCCACCAGAGACGACTATGTTCATCCGCGATGATACCGCGTGGCGGATCATACGAGCTTGGCGCTCCGTCATGATGCGGTCGCGGACATAAGCAGCGAGCGGAATCACCCGCGAGGCGCGCCGTCTGATCGCAAAGGCCGGCGCTGAGACCACGGGCGGCAATAGGCCTTCGAAGCGGTGCGCGCCGATCGGGAGCTCACCCGAGACAATGGGACGCTCGTCGTCGACCTCGGAGTTCAGGGCATGGGCGACACTGCCGATGATGATCTCGGCCGCGGCGCTGCTCATCTCGCCGACCCGCGTGACGCCTTGGCCGAGCCGTTCGACAAAAAGTTGCCCGTCGGGATTGCACATGACCTCGACGACGCTCGGATCATCGAGCGCCGCGCAGATCGTATCGCCGAACGCCTCCTGGAGCTTGCGAACGAGCCGGGGGTGGGAGCGAAGTTGCACTATGGCCTCCCGCCCTACGCGGCCGAGCGGCGGGTGACACCAAGCTCCGAGCGATAGCCCGGCGGTCGCACCATCGCAAAACTGACTTCATCCGCAGGGAGTGTACCGGCGACGCTGAGAGTCTCGCCGATCATTTGCGGCTCGCCTAGCCTGCGCATCGGCCAGCGGGCGCGAACGAGCAGTCGTTCGAACCGGACATCGGTTGCCGTAACTATGTCGCGGTAACCCTCTCCTATCGACCACTCGATGATCGCAGCGAACAGGGTCAGGGTCGCCCGATGAAGGCCTCGTGCGGTCATCGCCTCGAGCGCCCCGGTGTCGACGCAAAAGCGCGAGCTCTCGATCATCCGGGGATGGGCATCGAGCCGGCCGTCGGCCAGAAGCTGGGGGAAGGCATCGACCAGCATCGTTGGGCCAGTCGCCGGAAGGAGCCGTGCGCAGCCGAGAACAGCGCCCCCGTCTCCGAGCACCAGAATGTAGACCGGATTGAGATCATCGAAGTGGTCGCTTTCCGATCCTTCCACGATCTCGACGTCCCAGCCCAGACGCCCGCCAAACACACGAGCGCGTAAACGGTGCATTTCCTTTAGGAGCTGTTGGGACGCGGCGGTCTTGTCAGCTGTGATTGCTATTGCTCGCATCCGTCGCATCCCCCTGCCATTGACGGCGGGGATCGCAACACGCTCGAGTTGTGCTGTCAGACCGTCATATTTGACGGGGAACATCGACCGGTCAGGCGAACGAATCGAACGCGAGACGACCCGCCAACGATGCGGGGCGGCTCTGCGGGCGTATGAAAATGTTGGAGGGAGCCCGTCATAAATGACGGGTCGTCTTCATGAAACGCCAGCTGCGGATTCGTCGGGCAATGTCTTGTTCGACATGTGGATTTTGTACGTATGCGGGAGTTTGCGAAAGCGCGTTCAAGTTCGTCGTTAAGGACTCG